>CANFLR010000015.1 GCA_947447945.1 Burkholderiaceae bacterium | reverse complement strand
GTAAGCACAATTGAGCCCGGAATGGTTGGCGGAACCGAATTCTCCAATGTCAGGCTAGGGGACGACGCTAAGGCAAGTCAGGTATACGAAGGAATCCAAGCTATGAGCGCAGACAATATTGCTGAAGCAATATATTGGTCGGCTTCACTACCTTCTAACATGAGTATTAATAGGCTTGAATTGATGCCAGTTCAGCAAACTTTTAGCTCCCCACGATTTAATCGTGAAGCCGTGAAGTAAGCTAACTTTTTTGAAGTCTCCTGCAATTCTGATGAATACTCCATGCAGAGCTCATCATCGATGAAGTTTCTCTAGTGGTGGCTTTGCAGGGCAGTTTTTGTTTGTGCGGTGGATTTGTCTTAAATTAATCGAATAAATTCGATCGACGCCTTAGATTCGAAATAAATAAGGGCTACTAATCGCTTTTCAGGTTCTAAATTTTTAGTTTATTATGGTTTTTATAATTTATTAATCAACTAAATTTGTGGCGGAGCCTGCATGAAAAAGACCTTATCGCTTGCGACCTTAATATTTACCCTTGTTGGAGTATTAGTTGCTTGCGGTGGAGGGGGTGGCTCCTCTTCTAGCTCTAGCTCTTCATCCTTGAGTGGGACTGTCGCTTCAGGTTCACCATTAGTCAGTGGCACCCTTAATTTAGTAGATGCCAATGGCAGAACGAGTTCAACTCCAATCGCATCAGATGGCTCCTACAGTATTTCAACAGCCGGCCTAACGCCACCATTTGTTTTGCAAGCCAGTGGATATGTTGGCGGAAACCTCGTGACCATGTATTCAGCAGCAGCTTCTGCTAGTCAGACTGCAAACGTTACACCTCTCACCCAGGGTGTTGCAATGTTAGCGCTCAATAATTCTCCTGAGCTGGTTTTCAACGGCACCATATCAATGCCATCAGCTTCAGCTCTGACTACTGGCTTACAAACTGCTAATACAACCTTACAGAGCGCGGTTTCTTCTGCAATGACTGCTGTCGGAGCTACCGTGACTGACTTCATTCAGTCGCGCTTTACTGCTGACCATACCGGCGTTGACTTGGCCTTAGATTATTTGCAAATTGATAATACGTTTCAAAATAGCGGTGGCACACAAGTGCCTGCAATCAATATCTCCAATCGAACGGCGTCAGCAGGCAATACATCAGGTTTTGTTTCAGCGACTACTTCTGCCGTAACTGGAAGCCTTGGTCCGGCTAATACATTTAACACCTTCAATATCTCAACTATCCCAGTCTTACTTGCAAAGATTTCAGCCAAGATCAGTGCGTCCGATTTTGTATTGGCAGATTGGAATAGCGTAAATATTTTTGATAGTTCTTTCTTGGATGGCGGAAGAACCCCTACGACATTTTTGTCATATATTTCAGCGGGATCTGCTGGCAATACAATCTCTTCTGCGTTTGTGCCTTTACGTTGCAGAACAATTAATACTAATGATGCTGTCTGCAATATCAGGGCGACGATGTTGAGTTCAACGGGAAACCCTTTGGCGGGTTTTGAAATTTCTATGATCCAGAGAGGGTCTACTGGGGATTGGAAATTGTTTGGTAATCAGGCGCATGTAAATTACCAAGTGCAATCCTATGTCCAAAAAACCATTCGACTAGATGGCGTTACTTTAACTCCAGCTCAGACATACACTAGCGGCATCCATTTTGATATTGAACAGCCAGCGCCTAGAACGGCGATTTTGTCAGCCCAATTTTTTGTTGTGAGAAATGGTGCGGAACAGGGCTCTCCAGTCATTCAATTAAAGCAGCAGGCCGGTTGTACTTATTTCGGTTTAGTTGACAGCTTTGGAAACCCCACCTGCAATAATATGCAGGCTATTGATGGAAGCAATAATGGCACCATCCTTAATGGCGCGGCTACGCTTGCCAATATTAATAACACCTTTCAAAGTGGCGGTACATTTTTTAGGTTAAAAACCTACAGTGATAATAATTTCACAACGCTAGTTGACACGATAGATTTCATTACGCTTAATGGCGGCATTCCTCCACCAGCACTGGCTGGATCACAAATGACTTTTGGTACTTTGACCTCTGCATCAATTGCAACTTTAAATGGCTATACGTCTAGCGTGGGCACGAGATTTAACTTGGCTGCGAATTCCAATGTAGCAGTTAATGGCATGCATGTGATCGTTAATGGAACCGGCGGGAATGTTGATGACAACGGAGGTAGCGCTAATGTGCAACTCTCTTCTAATAGTTATCAGATTAATTTAATGTCGATTCCGCCCGGGGTAACTGCCACCTCAGCGAGGGCGCTGTATTTGCTGACCCAAGGACCACTTTTCTTGAGCACAAAATATGTTGGTTGTAATGGTGGTACGTGTTGGTAGAGCTTATATAAGAGACTAATAAATGATTAATGGAGATTTTATGAAAAAGAGCCTTAGGCTTATTTTGACCACAATTGCTTCTGGAGTAATTCTGCTTGGATGCGGTGGGGGCGGCGGTAGTTCCTCCTCTTCAACTTCAGGATCTTCAACTACCTACAGCTCTTCAGGTTCAGTAGGTGAGGTACTCAATTTCAACGTCAATACGACGGTATCCCCCCCAACGTACAGCTACACCATTGTGAAGAGTGCCTATGGCCTAACCAATGCAACAGGAAGTGGGACTTTAAGTAGCAATGCTGACGGAAGCTATACCCCGTCAGGATCGCCTAACTCAAAAGTATTTGCGTTGAGCAATGGTTTATTAATTGGAGGTGTAAAGCTGACAATTGGTGGGACACCCACGGCAGTTCCAATTGTTGGCGTGAGCTCCCCAGTGACGACTTTATCCGCGCTTGCAGGTACTTATAACTACATCAGCACCTCATGTACTGCTAATGCTAATGGTTATCCAACTTATCCGAATTGTGGAACAAGTTATGGGACATTAAAGGTGCTGGCAAATGGTACATTTACTCAGTGCACCACAACTAATATCACCACTTCTCCATCATGCAGCACAACTACCGGAGCCATTTCAAATGCTAGTAATGGTATTTGGGAGTACGTCAGAGCAGGTTCTGCTAATAAGAATTATTTACTAGCCTTTGCGGCCCCAAATGGACAAAATGTGATGGTAATCGACTACAACGATCCTGGTGGCTATGGATATGGTCATGCTGTGGCATCAACTCAGCCCACAACCAATTTCGTTTCGGGAGATGGGGATGGGTCATGGGTGATACATGCTAATAACAATAGTAGTGGTGTTACAACTATCTCGGGAACTAGCTTTAGTACTTTAAATAATGGTGGCGGAACGAATAGTGGTACTTTGACATTAAACAATCCCTGGATCGGCTTTGTCAGGGCTGCTGGCTTGACCGATACGGGTTATGCCATATTGGCTGGAACTGGTGTGTATGCCTATCGTAGCAATACTACTGGCAATCCCTATTATGAAATCGGTATCTTGAAACGCTAGAGGGCTGTTGGCTAAGTACAAGACCTGCTGCGGCAGGTCTTTTTATTCCCAAATTTTCAGCTTCAGTTCTAAGGAAATCGCACCATGCACTCGGTCACCAATGGTGGGGATGATAAAGAGATTGGCGCCAACCAAATCACCCTCCCAAGTGAGAGCAGGAAGGGCTGCAGCAAACCAACCGCCATTATTGGTTTGAGGATAGCCATTAAATCCACCAAAGACGCCGCCTAGCTTAATGGGGCCAATTGCCAGAGGTTGGTAGTAGATGCCTGCATAGTTAGAGTAAGCGCGATCACTGTTATAAAACCGTCCTGCCGTGACTGAGGCAACAGTATTAAATCGATATTCCAGACCTCCGCCCCAATTGGCGCCATTGAAGTTTTTTTCTTGCTGAAAGTGGTAAGAAGCCATTCCTGGATTGATCCACAATTGACTTTTTTTCTCTGGCTGAATGAGGTGAACAATATCATCAAAATCTTCAGCGTGACAAGGTGATATCACGCTCAGTGCAATGCTGCAAAGGAGTATGGAATAGATCCTTGCAGTCATGCCCTGAGTTTATTTCTTAGTGGTGTTGCTAGTAAGGTTAGAGTTTTTCTCTTTACTAGCCTTACTCAATGTAAAGTCTAGCTTTTGTCCTTGGTAAAGCAGGGTAGCTGTTTCATCACCAATGCTATAAAGCATGAGGCCTTTGCCTAAACCCTCGCCAACACTAATTGCACTCGTGGGTTTGCCATCAATCTCAAAAATAGCAAAGCCGTCCCAAGTGCCATCCTTTTTTTGCGAAGTGAGAACGACTCCGCGTAAATAGATGTTTTCAGTTGCTAAAGGTTTTTTACCAAAAAGTCCATACGCTGCAGCACGATCTTGATTGCTATAGAGCGTTAACCCTTTATTGATTCCTACATGAGGAGGAGGGCTCGGAATTTGTGCAATTTGCATGACCCAATAGACTGCACTTAGTGCTGTAACCACGAGCAGTAAGCGACTTAAGCTAGAGGCAATCAGGACGGGTTGCAGGCCGAGACTAGG
Source organism: Burkholderiaceae bacterium (assembly GCA_947447945.1). Lineage (GTDB taxonomy): Bacteria > Pseudomonadota > Gammaproteobacteria > Burkholderiales > Burkholderiaceae > Polynucleobacter. The sequence goes on along the minus strand of CANFLR010000015.1, from coordinate 33,551 downwards.
CTTACCTGCAGGGTATTGGCGGAGCTTTTCTAGCGATTCTGAAAAACGGCTCATTAAGCGGTTTTGGATTGGTTTGGCGAGATTCCGCCCAGCCTCTTTGGAGGCCAATTTCGAGGCTTTTAAGCGCTCTTGTAGACGCTGGAGAAATTCACTCAATTGGACAAAATACCTATAATGTTTAAATCAGTTTAATTCATTGAAAGCGCTATGTTTATTTCTTGCTGGCTAGGCCAAAAAATCGCTTCAAGAGGCGTCAAAAAAGACAACATTTATCCAGCGCAGAAGCGCGCCCATCCTGAAGCAGGCTTTACGCTCATTGAGATCATGGTGGTAATCGCCATTATTGGTATTTTGGCCACCTTGATTGTGCCCAAAATTATGGGGCGCCCTGATGAGGCTCGTGCTACTGCTGCTAAGCATGATGTTGGTACGATTGTCCAAGCATTTAAACTCTATCGCTTAGATATTGGTCGATATCCAACTACTGAGCAGGGCATCAAAGCCTTGGTCGAAAAACCAACAGCTGAGCCTATTCCGCAGAATTGGAAAGCTGGCGGTTATTTAGAGATGCTTCCTAAAGATCCTTGGGGCAATGCTTATCAATATAGTAATCCTGGCACTAAGGGTGAGATTGATGTTTTTAGCTATGGCGCAGATGGTAAGCCTGGCGGAACCGGAACGGATGCGGATATTGGCAATTGGCAATAGCCGAGAAAATATACCAACAGCAAGTTCCTTGACCAAATCAAGCGAGGCGGGCTTTACCTTAATTGAGTTAATGGTGGCGATCGCCATTTTGGCGATTGTGCTCACAGTAGCAGTGCTCAATATTCCTAATCATGATGAGCGTTATTGGCGCGATAACTTAGATCAGTTGGTGTCTTCCTTAAATATGGCGCAAGAAGAAAGCGCTATGTCCGGCAATATCATGCTGGCCCAAGTCGATTCCGTAGGCTGGCGTTTTCTGAATAGCGCCCCTAATGGCTCTTCAATCAATCGCGTTACGCGAACAGACGCGGCAAGTAGTTCGCTCATGCCAGATGTTTATAGATCTTCCCGATGGTATAAACCAGTAGAGATTGCCCCACTGCAATTGACTTTGGGTGGCGAACAAATTTCGCAAGCACTGATCATTGTCATTAAGCAGGACAATCGACAGGCGCTTCTAGAGCGCAGTAACAATGGTCGCTTTAGTTGGACAAAGCCATGAGACTTCGTCAGCGCAAACCCACTATGGCCGAAGCAGGCTTTGCATTAGTCGAAGTATTGGTGGGTCTAGCAGTATTAAGTATTGCTTTGCTCGCAGGTTTACGCGCGATTGCGAATGCAGCAGATACGCAGCTAGCAGTCTCACAGCGCACAATGGCACTGTGGAGTGCTGACAATGCCATGATGACTTTGCGCATGGGGCGTGCCTGGCCAGATCTAGGGACAACAACGTTTAATTGCCCACAGGCGAATTTCATGTTTGTTTGTCAGCGTAAAGTGCTCACTACACCCAATCCGGCATTTCGACGGATTGAGATTACGGTGTATTTATCGAGTCCAAGCAGTCCAGAGGTAGCTAGCGGCCCACGTTTAGCATGGTTAACAACAGTGGTTTCTAATCCGACTGGTGGTGTGATGTGAGACAAGGTCAGGATAGTCAAGACAGTGGCTTTGCTCTGTTGGAGATAGTGGTCGCCTTGGTCATCATGGCTATTGTTGGTTTGCTGGCCTGGCGGGGTATGGATGCCATGATTCGTGGTCGCGAAATCATTGATCGGCGCACTAATCAAGATAATGAATATGCCCAACTGGTTCGACAGTTTGAGCGCGATTGCCAAGAAATTTTGCGCCCTCAAGAAATCAGTATTTTATTTTCTACGGGGACCACCGCTGCTAGCGCTTCAGATCTTGCTGCAGTATCAGCACTCGCAATAGGAGCAAAAAACATTTGGTGGTTGCGACGTTATCGTGCAGATAATATTGATGCATGGATGATGGTAGGTTACGGAGTAACGCCTGCAGGTTTACAACGTTGGACTAGCGCACCTTTATTGCGTAGAAGTGATGCTCGTACTTTATGGGCTAGCACGAGCCGTGATCCTGATCTCAATTCCAGCGAGATGTTAGTCAGCATGCAAATGCCCAATATTGTGAAGCAGTCTTTTGTAGTCCATACCGCACTCACTTCTGGTGCAGGGGGGAGTGGGACGAGTGCTAGCGGCACAGCTGCACCTTCGACTTCATCATCTAACACCCCATCTGCAAGTCCTGCAACGACTGTGATGCCAGCTCAGCAGCAAGGTATCACGATGCAATGGTGGCCGAGTAATATGAGCTTGCCAATCACCCGCTCTTGTTTGATGGGAGATGCATTGTGATGCGGCATCTTCCTAAAGAGGGTTCTGAACGAGGCTCTGCCACAGTGACTGCATTGATTGTGGTGGGCGTTGTAGCAGTATTGATGACGGGTTTAATGTGGCGTCAACAAATTCAGATGCGGACTTTGGAAAATACTCGCGATCGAGTACAAGCGCTTTGGCTGCAAAGGGCGGTAGTCGATTTTGCGCGCTTAGTATTGGTAGAGGATCAACGGAATTCTCAATTTGATCATCTCGGAGAAACATGGGCACTACCTCTAGCTGACGGCAGGGTTGCAGATTTTCTGAAAAATGCCGATGTACCTGATGAGATTGCTGCGGTAACCTTACAAGGGCAGCTCACTGATGCTCAAGGTCAATTTAATCTTACAAATTTGTGGGATAAGGACTTTAAAACCATCAATGCTGCGGGGGTGCAGGAGTACGGCAGATTATTGGAAGCGCTGGGCTTAGATCGTAATTTGGCTCAGTTGACGGCGCAAGGTATTTTGCAGACGGATTTGCCGATAGAGGGCTTAGAGGGTCTCTTGCGTCTATCGACCTATAGCTCTGCCATCTTGGAGCAAATTAGACCATTTACGGTTGTTTTACCAGTAGCTACTGCGGTAAACGTCAATACGGCATCGGCTGAAGTACTGATGGCGGCTATTCCAGGCTTGTCTAAATCAGCTGCTACCAGTTTTATTCAGCAGAGATCTATTAAGCCGCTCAAAAGCGTAGATGAAGTGACCTCTACACTCAATACGCTTGGTACAGCTCAGAATGTGACATTTGACGCCACCCTGATCGATGTCAGGTCACAATTTTGGCTTGCCCGTTCTGAGATTCGCTTGGGACGAGGTATATTTATCAATTCCACATTAATCCAACGCTCATCAGGCCCATTTGCCAGCGGGAACTTTACCCAGGTCGTTTGGAATAAAAGTGGCAGATTACCCATAGATTGAATTGACTAATTTGAGTTTATTAATCGTTCGTTGTCCTCTCAAGCCATTGACTGGTTCTATCGCTAGTACTCCACAGGACTGGCAGGACTTATCTTGTGCCGAACAATTTGAATGGGCCTTGTGTGAGAAACCTACTGAAGGGGTAATTACTGCAGTTGATGATTTAGTTCAGACCGCTACTGGTCTGGGAACTACTGCATCACTGCCTTATGCAGAAGAGGCTCTTATTTTGATGCCGACTCTAGATGTGCGCTTAATTAAAACAAAAGTCCCTTTAGCAAATGCTAAAAAATTACAACAAGTTCTGCCTACCTTAATTGAAGAGCATTTGCTTGGTGGGGTGGAGTCGATTGCAGTTCAGGCACTTCCTCTGATTCCTGGTGAGCCTGCTTTAGTGCGAACGCTCGCGGTCGTTGATCGTACTTGGTTTGCATGGTTGACCAAACAATTGGAAGGCTTGCTATGCCAGCGTGTTCGCTTAATTCCAGATTGTTTAGTGCTGGATCTCAGTACGATTGTTTATACCCAGCTTGATCATTATGTAAGCTTTACTCAGCGCACCGGCCCTCAAACGGGAGTGGCATGGGTGGAGAATGGTGTTGCAGGCCAAGTTGTCTTGCCTCAGCGTTTAGTAGGGATGCAGACCCTAGAGTGTTCATGGGAAGTGTTAATACGCGGCGCGAAATACTTTTTATCAGAAAATACCAGCAGTCGTTCAGCGAATTTCGCACTCAACTTGCTACCTATAACCTTTAAGCAGCACAATCCAAAAACAGGTATTAGGAAGCGTTTATTGGGGCAAGTTCTAAGGCAAGATACTAGTGATGCCCGTCCTGGTATGTCTTGGCTTGATCCGCTGATCTGGCGTCAAGTAGTTCGCTGGGCGACTTATTGTGTAGGTACGATCGCGATAGGTTTTGTTTTACACTTGTCTTGGCTGTTTGTTGATGTTTGGCGCTGGAATCAGCAGATGGAAGTGCTTGCTGCACAAGCCTTATCACCAGCAGCCATTGCAACCTTATCCCGTGGTCAAGCAGTGCCCCTAGTAGGCAATGATTCAAGTTCTGTTGCGCTAAAGGGCGGCGCAATACTGCCTGCTTTCGTGAAGCAGGTGACCCAAGAGCAGCGCCGCCAAGGTCTGGTGACGGATGCCGACTTTGTTTCAATGACTGCAAAATTACAGCAACTCAAAACGGCATTAGGCATTGAGACTCTTGTCAGCGTAAATTACGACGGTTATGGCATCGATTTTGAATGTGAGCCTACGCAGGTAAAGCGAGACGTGGTTCAAACAGCAAGGTCTTTAGGTTTTTGGGCGAAGTCTTTAGGTGTCAATCGCTATCGTCTTGAGTCTTATGCTGGATTGGGGGTAGGGTCATGACCCCAAAATCCCCTAAAAATAGGCAAGAACAAATTCTGAATTGCTTACAGCAGATTAAGGCTTTTCTAAGTAAAGATTTTTCTTTACAGGATCTGAAAAATATTCGACTGATATCGCGACCTCGTCATCTATCAACACGTTCCATGACATTGGATATTGCTCAGTTTCAGATATGGGGTTGGCAGCTGGTGCAGCGCTATCAACAAACACTATTGATTCTTGGTTTGCTTGTCTTGCTGGGAGGAATCAGCCTATTTTTACTGCTACCTTACGGTAAGAGCCTGGAATATAGAATGCAAATGCTACCAGCGCAATGGTCACAATTGCAAAACTTAATTAAGCTTTCAAAATCAGCTGCCGGTAATGCCTCAGCATCTTCACAGTCTTGGACTAGTCCTAGTACATTACCTTTGTTAGACGAATTTGAGATGCAGAAAATCAAAACGGTTTTAACGGCTCGTGGTATCAAGCCAAGTATTTTGAGATTGACTGCAGACACTCCGCCTCGTGTAGAGCTGCAATCTAATGAGGTGATGTTCTCAGTATTCTTGGAAGTCCTAGAAGAATTGCGCATGACTTGGCGTTTGTATCCCGATCGGGTGCGTGTTGAGGCTACTCAAGTTCCTGGTATGGTCAATGTAAGCGCTAGCTTGAGTCAAGCGAGTAGCGCGAGTACTTCTTCAGGATCTGGACAATGAAACTGCAGCTTGATTTTACGGGGAAGCGTAGCGCGAAAATATTATTTGTACTGCTAGGTTTTCTGGTCTCGGGGGTGATGATTTGGCAGCTGCCTGCGAGTTGGCTTGGCGCATCGCTAGCCTCTCAGGGCGCTTGCCGTGTTTTATTGCAGCAGCCTACTGGAACCATTTGGCAAGGAAGTGCCGCTTTAGCATTTTCTGAGCGTAATCTTTCTGACGGACTATGTCGTGAACCCATCTCAGTGACAGAGCGCTTTCACTGGAAAATGTCTTGTCAGATTTGGTCCTTATCTTGTAGAACAGAAATTGACTTTGCAGCTTTGGAGAGACCTCAGCGCATTGAGTGGCGTCTTGGGAGGGTTTTGATTGAGGGCAATCAAATCCAGTTGCCAGCGAATATTCTGGAGGGTTTGGGTAACCCCTGGAGCACTTTACGACCCCGTGGACAGCTTGACGCCCGCTGGACAGACCTTAATTTAGGGGCTAAAGATATAAAGTCGGGGTCTACAGGGGTGATTCGAATTATCATAAACAACTTATCAAGTCCGATTAGCCCAGTAAGACCTTTGGGGGCTTATGAGATTGCGGCGAATTTGACCAATAGCGGAATGAATTGGATTTTATCCACAACTAGCGGACCTCTATTATTGAGAGGGCAGGGGGAGTTGGTAAATCAGTCTGGCAGCAAAGACGTGCAATTTTCAGGAGAGGCTTCTGCCTCACCAGAAGCGCAAGAGTCTTTGATTGGCTTATTGTCTATATTGGGTAAAAAAGAGGGCGATGTTTATCGCTTGAAGTTTTAATGAATGATGTTGAATTATTTGAACTGAAATTAGATAACGAAAAATGGGCATGTACAGTCTGAGTCACTCTGCTTATTCGATGCGTTTGCGTCATGCCTTTTTGCGTACACTAATTACTGTGCTAGTGGGCCAAAGTATTTTTGGATCTTTTGCTTATGCCCAAACTGCACCCATACCAAGCAAGCTTGTTGTTCCTGATGAGGGTAGTATTACCCTGTCTTTTTCAAATGCCGATATTGAATCGGTTGCTAGTGTTTTAGCAAAGGCTACCGGCCAAACCATCTTGGTTGACCCTAAGGTCAAAGGCAGTATCAATCTGATTAGCAATAAGCCACTCACTAAATTAAAGGCCGTTGACGCCTTCTCTACTGCCTTGCGTACCGCTGGTTTTGCCTTGGTTGATGTGAATGGGATTTATCGTGTCGTACCTGAGGCTGATGCCAAACTCATCAGTAATTCTGTGACAACAGGCAAGAGTTCAGAATCGGGCGATCAAATTATTACCCGTGTTTTTAAACTGAATTATGAGTCAGCAAACAATCTTTTGCCGGTCTTGCGCCCCCTGGTTTCATCAAACAATACGATCAATTCTTATCCCGGTAACAACACGATTGTCATTACCGATTACGCCAGCAATATTCAGAGAATTGGTCAGTTAATTGAATCCATTGACGCGCCGACATCTAGCGATGTGCAGAGTATTAAATTGCAATATGCGATTGCCACGGATATGGCCACGATTTTGACCAAGGTGCTGGATACTTCAACTACTAGCGGCGGCGCTGCGGACCCAGCATTAAAAACCATTATCTTGGCTGAGCCTCGTAGCAATGCGATTTTGGTACGTGGTGCCAGTGCAGAACGTATCCGTCAAATTCGGGTGCTAGTAGCACGGCTAGATACACCTACCGCCAATAACGGCAATATTTGGGTTGTACCACTCAAAAATGCGGAAGCTACCAAGTTAGCCATTACGCTGCGTGCAATTGTGGCGGCAGATGCTAGTCTCTCTGCTCAGGCAGCAGGCGTAGCTGGTCAAGCTGGCGCCACGGCCAATATCACCCAGCCAGCAGCAAGTACTTCAGCGCCAGGTGCCACCGGTGCCAGTGCAGCCACTTCCGCATTAGTGAGTTCTAGTAATCCAACTACGGGTGGCATTATTCAGGCTGAGCCAGCAACCAATTCCATCATCATTACAGCCGCAGAGCCTTTGTACCGTAATTTACGGACTGTGATTGAGCAGTTAGATCGCCGCCGTGCGCAGGTCTATATCGAATCCCTGATTGTGGAGGTGAGCTCAACCAATGCGGCCGATTTAGGTATTCAGTGGCAAGGCCTGGTTGGCTCGGGTAATCAGAACACCGCATTTGGCGGCACCAACTATACGAGCGCAACCGGTGTTGCCGGTTCAAATATTATTAACTTAAGTCAAAATATTAATGGGATCCTAAATCCCTCTGGACAGACTATTACAAGCACCATTCCCCCGCAGCAGGGCTTAAATTTAGGCTTGCTCACGAAATTTAATGGCGTGTACGGCATGTCTGCCTTAATCACCGCTTTGGCGACAACTCAAGGCACCAATATTCTTTCAACGCCGAATTTAATTACCTTGGATAACGAGGAGGCGCGGATTGTGGTTGGTCAAAACGTGCCGATTGTGACGGGTCAATATGCGCAGACTGGATCTACTACTACCGTGACGCCATTTCAGACAATTTCACGGCAAGATGTGGGTTTGACTTTACGGGTGCGTCCGCAAATTTCTGATAATGGTTTAGTGAAGATGCAGATCTACCAAGAAGTTTCTTCTATCTATAACCAAAATTTTGTCTCAGGGATTATTTTGAATAAGCGCAATATTGAGTCCAATGTCTTGGTTGATGATGGTCAAATTATTGTCTTGGGCGGCTTGATCGAGGATAGTTATGCCGATGGATCCAGTGGCGTCCCTTTTTTGAGCGACATTCCAATTATTGGCGCACTCTTTCGGTCTGACTCTAAGAAGCGCACCAAAACCAATTTATTGGTATTTATCCGTCCTTACATCCTGAGAGATAAAGAGCAAAGTGCTGATATTACCAATAATCGTCTTGGCTTGGTACAAAGTACTGAGCAGCAATTTAAACAAGCGCCTATGCTCTTACCCAAGGAAGATTTACCGAAAATCTCGGATTTCGAGCCACCATTGGTTCAACCCGGAAAGCCCGTACCAAACAATAACTTGCCATCGAGTGGTTTGACTAAGCCAATTTCAGTCAGGCCTTCTTCTGCGCCGGCAACGCCCGGACCCGCAGCCCCTCTAACTCCTCAGTAATTCATGATGCTGCGCATTCCGTTTGCCTATGCCAGGGCCCATCAAATTCTTCTGAAAAATGCTGCAGGGCTTGAAGGTGAGTTGCCAAGCTTGATGCACAGCGATCAAACTGATTTATCAGTACTGCAGGAAGTGTGTCGTCTAGTTGGTCCCATTCAGCGTATTGAAGTTTCAAGTGAAGCGGTCTTAGAAGCCCTGAATGCAAATTATTCGCAGGGTGATTTAAATGCCGCGCAAGTAGTAGATGAAGTTGAGGAGGCGGTTGATTTGTCGCGCCTCTTACAGGAGATGCCGGTCTCAGAAGATTTACTCGAGATGAATGATGATGCTCCAGTGATCCGTATGATCAATAGTCTTTTAAAACAGGCAAGTCGTGACGGCGCTTCGGATATCCATCTAGAAGCATTTGAGCGCAAATCGGTGGTCCGTTTTAGGGTGGATGGTAATTTGCGTGACATTGTGGATATGCGCCCAGATCTACACGCTGCTTTAGTCTCACGCATCAAGATTATGGCTGCTCTGGATATTGCTGAGAAGCGGATGCCACAAGATGGGCGGATTTCTTTACGGGTAGGCGGTAGGGCGATCGATATTCGTGTCTCGACCTTGCCGACATCTCATGGTGAGCGGGTCGTACTGCGTTTGCTGGAAAAAAATTATGATCGTTTAGACCTGCGTGCCTTAGGTATGGCTGAGGATACCTTTCAACAGTTCGATCAGTTGATTCATCGGCCACACGGAATTGTCTTGGTAACAGGCCCAACGGGTAGCGGTAAGACAACGACTTTGTATGGCGCTTTATTGCGCCTACGCAATAAGATCAACAACATCATGACGGTTGAAGATCCTATTGAATACAACTTGGATGGCATTGGTCAAACACAGGTGAACTCCCGCATTGAGATGAACTTTGCGCGAGCTTTAAGGGCGATCTTGCGTCAAGATCCTGACATTGTGATGATAGGTGAGATTCGAGATCTAGAAACCGCCCAGATCGCAGTCCAAGCTTCTTTAACGGGGCACTTGGTACTCGCAACCTTGCATACCAATGATGCACCTTCAGCTGTCACACGCTTGATTGATATGGGTATTGAACCATTTCTGCTGTCTTCAACGCTCTTGGGTGTTTTGGGGCAGCGTTTAATTCGTTTAACTTGCCAAGCTTGCGGCGGCAAGGGTTGCCCGCAGTGTGCTGAATCTGGCTATAGCGGTCGCGCTGGAATCTATGAGTTGATGACCACCAACGAGAAGATTCGGGAATTAATTCATCAGCATGCATCAGAGAGTGAGCTTCGCAAGCAAGCCCTACTGGGTGGTATGCGCACTCTAGCCGATGATGGCAAACGTTGGGTAGCCGATAAAAAGTCCACTCCCGAAGAGATTTTGCGGGTTACTGGCACGATTGAGATTGATTAGTTAGTCACTTATGCCACGCTATCGCTTTGAAGCCTTAACTTATGCTGGAAAAAGTGAGCGCGGAAGTATTGAAGGCGATAGTGAGCGCGCTATACGTCAGGTACTCATGGCTAAGCAACTGGTTCCAGTCACTATTGAGTTAGAGGCCGACTGGGGTAAGCAACGGTTTTGGAATCGCTGGTTCTCGGAAAATAAACCTCTCAGTCGCGCTGATTTAGCACTGCTCACAAAGCAACTGGCGATTTTGGTGCGCTCAGGAGTGCAAATCGATGAAGCTCTATCTGTGTTGGCGGATGAAACCAATCAAGTACATATCAAAACGGTATTACAAGCGGTTGTTTCTGAATTGCGTGCGGGTTTGCCTCTATCGCGGGCGATTGCTATTCAGCCGGCGTCGTTTGATTCTTTATATCAAGGGGTTGTGGGCGCTGCTGAGCAGTCTGGAAAGATGGGGCAAGTACTCACACAGCTTGCTGAGTTTTTAGAGAAACGCCAAGCATTGCGACAAAAAGCCATGGGTGCTTTAGCTTATCCTGCAATGCTCACGGGCGTGGCTTTCATGATCGTCTTATTCTTAATGACCTATGTGGTTCCGCAGATTGCGAGAGTCTTTCAGAGTACGCGACAAGTCTTGCCATTTTCAACCCGTTTTATCTTGGCGCTTTCAGATTTTTTAGTCAATTGGGGCTGGTTGCTCGCTTTACTCATTGTCGCTGCTATTGTTTATGGACGGCGCGCCTTAGCGAGACACGAGACCCGCTTGAAAGTAGATGGCGTACTCCTTAATCTGCCTTTGGTGGGCCCATTGCTACTGGGTTTTGAGACGGCGCGTTTTGCCAATACAATGGCAATGCTGGTGTCAGCCAATGTGCCCATCTTGACTGCTTTGCATAGCGCACGAAGTACTTTGAGTAATTCGGTTTTGCAGGTGGCGATTGATTCAACGGAGGTGCGTTTACGAGAGGGTACGAACCTAGCTCGCGCTTTGGGCAGTCAGGGCGTCTTTTCACCGATTTTGATTCACTTAATTCGTTCGGGCGAGGCTTCTGGCAAACTGGCGGAAATGCTGAAATATGGCGCTGAAAATGCCGAGCTGGAGTCTGAGCAAAAAACCAAAATCTTTACGAGCTTGCTTGAGCCTCTACTGATATTGGTGATGGGGTTGATGGTATTAGGAATCGTGATGGCTGTAATGCAGCCAATCTTGGAAATGAATTCAGGTGTGAGGTAAAGATGCAAATACTCATTATGACTGGACCACATAGTCGCGTACGCGAAATTCATCTTTCAGGATTTCGTTTGACGATGGGTGCGCTGGCTGTCACAGCGTTGATTTTTTCTGCAAGTTGGACAATTTCCTCAATGACCAACGAGGCTCAAGATATTTTGCTAGCATCACAAAGAAAAGCTTTTCTAGAGAAGCGTTTTGTTGCTACTTCAGACGCAGACTACGAAACGAAGTTAACCGAGCTCCAGTCTCGCCTTGAAGAGGCGCAGCGCGACTTAGACCAATTGGATGCCTTGCGGACGCAATTGTTGCGATCCAATGGCCAGTTCAATCTTAGTCAACAGCCAGTAGCGAATTTTGGAATGTCGCAGGGTGGCCCTTTAAGAACGTCTTCTCCAACGATTCACTTGGGTAATGAGGATGAGCAATATGGCGTTCGCTTAGACCGCACCGTTCAAGACTCGATGGCAATGAGTGCTCGTCTAAATGAAATGAAGCAATCCTTAACGCATAGCTGGGATGCGGTAAATTCCCTCCCCAGCGCTTCACCTCTAGCGTTACCAACCCAAGCATCAAGTGGCTTGGGATATCGCACCGACCCCTTTACCCATGCGATCGCTTGGCATGAGGGTACCGATTTTCCAGCGGCGCACGGCACACCTGTGATGGCGACGGCTGATGGCGTAGTCACTCGTGCAGCCTGGGATGAAGAGTATGGCTATGTAGTGGATGTCAAGCATAGCAATGGCGTTGTCACTCGCTACGCCCACGCACAAGAGTTACTAATTAAGCAGGGCGATTTTGTGAAAAAGTCACAAGTGATTGCCAAAGTAGGTTCAACTGGAAGATCAACCGGGCCCCATTTGCATTATGAAGTGCTGAGAGCTGGATTGATGGTGGGTAAGAACTAAAGATCCTTCCGCGCTATTTTAGGTACCGCTTTAAATGAGATGAGATCACTTTGCAAGTAACCTGGTAATAAGCTCAATCGATATTCTGCGATGTTCTTCTGTTCCAGCGATTAAATCGCCTTGAGCAAATGGTCTTTCTAAAATAGGTAGTACCGCTCTAAAACTGAACCACGCTTCATCTCGCGTCATCATTCTGAAGGTATTGGTTCTATCTCTGCTACATAACTTTTGATAGGGTTCTATAACTACATCGACATAGTTAAAATAGTCGGCAGGTAGACCATTTTTTTTGGTAAATCGATCATCGTAATAGCGCATGACTTTTGGACCAACCTTACCGATGCCTGAAAAACTTTGATTTACCATGGCTTCCACAAATTTTTCAACGGGTAAATTAGGATCAAATAGGGAGAAGCTATCCGCCAGTTTTTGAAAGTGCGCCTCTCGACCTTTTTGAATCGCCCAGAAAAACACATTTTCAATGGAGCTGAGGCGTCTTGTTAATGTGCCTAAAGAGTAACCAGATTTTCTAGCAAGGCTTCTGCTGGTAAATACTTCTGGGTCTGCACTTTCTACGATTTCATAAGCGGCCTCTAAGATATTTTCTAAGGTTTGCTTAGAGCGATCTTGCTTTGGGTCGGAAAATGAAACCACCGTTTTTTTGTTCATTTGGGATATTTTAGAATGTCAAAAGCGGGACGCTATCAGGGTGCCGCATCAGAAGTCTATCAGACCCAATTACTATATGGGTTTTAAGTACTCTAGCAATGATCTAAATGCGGACAGCTTGCCTAGTCGATCTCGTAACTTTCAATGCTAAATTCATGGCAAATTGTTAGAAATTGGATGTTTTCCTATATGGTGGACCAATTTGACAAGCAAAACCATCGTTCTCTAGGAGTTGGTATGCAATATAGATTTAAGAAATTCCTTGCAGCAGCATACAAGAGCCCTTTTTCTAGAGTTTCTAATAAGGCTGCTCTAGTCCTAGGCGCATTTTTTACATCTGCAGTAATTTTAGTGGCTTGCGGTGGTGGCGGTGATAGCAGTTCATCAAGCTCGACAGGTGAAACGACGCTAGTCACCGTTGTGCCGGGGTCTAGTAATATTACTTGCGCTAAAAATGGCCAATGTATTGATTTCATTTTTGCTACTCTAGCGAGTATGCCACCTACGATGAGCCAGCTTGCTACTTCATGGACGAATACAAGCACAAATATCATTACACTCTCAGAAATTCCATATGTCGATGGCTCTAATAGTGCGACTGTGTATAGCTCGCAAGGTAGTGTTTTTGAGATGTTTACTATTCCAACCCAAGACGTTACTGGTTTCTCCGGTCAAGGTACTCGACTATTTGTGGGGAATGGCTTGCCTAGCACGCAAATGGGGACATTCCCGGTTCAATCTGGAACCGCTGCTTATTCCTACTATGCCGCTTTGCCGGGAGGCACCAACCCTGCGACAGGCGAAACTTACACCAACGCCGCTGCTATTGGAATTTCTCCGTATCCACTGATTTCTTATGTGCCATTGAATCCTGTAGCAACAGGTTTCTATCCGATCAACTCTTTAATTGTGGGTGTTACGTTGACTGGTGCGGTATGGCATGTTGAAAAGGCCAATGACTCAAGTGGAAATTATTACAACCCTGTCAATGCTTTACCAACGGATGCGTGTTTTGGACATCCTTACAATCAGCAGTATCACCTGCATGGCTACTCTTGGAAATGCTTTCCTAATCAGGGAACAACGGGGCAATCACCGGTATTTGGTTTTGCTTTAGATGGCTTTCCAATCACCGGTCCACGTGCTGCAGATGGTCATGAAATGACTAATGATGAGTTAGATATCTGTCATGGGGTTACATCTGAAATCACCATGCCCGATGGCACAAAGAAAACCACTTATCACTACGTTTTAAATCGGCAATATCCATACTCCGTTGGTTGCTTTAGAGGTAAGGTCAACTATGATCTAGCACTTGGGCCAGACAATCCGCCAAATACTTCATCGGGTGCTTTGGGTACTAATCCTTATATGAAAGAGGGCTTTGCCTATTACAATGCAGCCAAACCCTAACTGATGCTAGCAATGTTTTGTGGATAATTCTGTAGCAGCATTGAAAACGGATGTCTTTCAAGCCACTGCTATTTCAGGGGGCAAGGATCAGACTTTAGTTCTTTTGAAGTCAGGTGAAGTGTTGGGTTGGGGCGGTGCTGGAAGTGGTCGCGTCACCCCTCCTTTTGTTGATATTTGTAGTGCGCTGAAAGAGACCGATGCCAAGCCGGTCTATGTGACCAAGCCATCTCGTTATTCCACTATCTCTGCGGGTTTCGGCGTTAGCCTTGGTATTTCAGATCAACAGCAGATTTTTGTTTGGGGATTCTGTCAAGTTGGTGTTGGTGGCAAAACACTATTTTCTGAAGCCCCAACCTTGCTTGGCGATATTCCGAATGCAACTAAAGTCCTTGCTGGCCAATTTTTATATGCCGCAATTGATCAGTCAGGCAAAGTCTTTACTTGGGGATTTAATACAGATGGTGCCTTAGGACGCGTTGAGACCCAAATCAATGCATTGCCAGGCTGGATTGATGGGCTTCCTATCATTCAGGATGTCGCTATTGGCGATCGCTTCATGATTGCGTTGTCTGCTGATGGGGGGCTCTATGCCTGGGGAAGCAATAGCGCCGGTCAATTGGGTTTAGGCCACCTCAATACTATTGTTAGTCCTGAACCCATTCTGTTTATTCCTCGGGTACAAAAGATTGCCGCTGGGTCAACCCATGTTTTAGTGCTCACAACTGATGGCAAGGTATTTGCTTGGGGTAGCAACAACTTCGGTCAAACTGGGGGTGGTACTCAGTCCTATATTGATCATCCCCAGCCAATTTCTTTTTCAGAAAAGATTACTGCAATAGCCGCTGGGATGCATTATTCGCTTGCTCTGGGCTCCTCTGGTAAGGTCTACGCTTGGGGCTGGAATGGCTTTGGTCAATTAGGCTTGGGTGACCTGAAGTCTCGTAGTGCCCCTACACTGATTCCCCGTTTATCTGAAGTGCGAGCAATTGCCGCTGGCGAAACACATGCCTTGGCCATTGGAAAAAACCAACTACTAGGTTGGGGAAGTAATGAGTTTGGGCAATTGGGTAAAGCAGTGGTAAAGCAAATGACTCCGTATGCATTCTTAGAGATTGCCTAAGGTAAATATGGAAAATAAGAATCTCCCAATCAATCGCCGTCATTTCTTACGCTTGAGTGCCACGCTTGCCTCGGGCATTGTGCTGCCCACAAGTTTCACAGCCTGTAGTCGTGAAAACGCAAGCAATTTAG
Organism: Burkholderiaceae bacterium; assembly: GCA_947447945.1. Classification (GTDB taxonomy): domain Bacteria; phylum Pseudomonadota; class Gammaproteobacteria; order Burkholderiales; family Burkholderiaceae; genus Polynucleobacter. Next base: position 18,151 of record CANFLR010000015.1, on the reverse strand, counting down.
TGAATCCCAAGCAAACCTTTGTTCAGCCGACGATGCTCGAGGCTAAAAATGGTGTGCTCGATATCACTTTGACGGCATCGTACCTTGATACTCAGCTGGCAGGTGCGGATCCTAGCAAGCAATACGCCGTTTCCTTACGGGCTTATGGTTATGACACTAAGGGCCCTAGTTACTCGGGGCCAACATTAATCGTCAAAGGTGGGGAGCAATTACGAATCAAGTTGGTGAACAACTTGCCGGTAAATCCTCCGTTCTTGGCATTTCGTGATCTCACCAATTACATGAAGCCCAATACAACCAATTTGCATGCCCACGGTTTGCATGTGGACCCAGGAATCTATTCAGACCATCAGTCTCTAGAGTACGGCGATTATGTAGTAGACCCCAATACCGGCGGAATTCATCCGGCTGGAGGTTTTAGGCAGTACGTTTATCAAATTCCGAAAGACCATCCTGCAGGACCGTTTTATTACCATCCTCAATACCATGGTAGTAGTGCAATTCAGGTGGCTAGCCTGATGTCTGGCGTAATCATGGTGCGTGGTCCTGTCGATGATCTGCCAGAAATGACCCAAGCAGACGAATTGATTTTTTTATTTCAAGCGCCGTATTTTGCAAGCAGCAAAATTAGCAATAACTATGGTGCCAAAGATGGCTCGCTGGAGAAGTTCTCCCAAATTGCTAATCATCCAACAGGCTATGGAATGGGTAGCTCTGGCCAAGGCAATATAGATATCCAACCCGTTTTGATTAATGGTGTGCGTCAACCGACGATCGTCATGCAAAGCGGGGAAGTGCAGAGATGGCGCTTTATCAATACTCAAGTATTTAACTATCTTAATCTCAGTCTAGATGGTCATACCTTACATCAATACACAATAGACGGATGGGGCAGTAGTACTTATCAAGATTATCCCGATGCACGACAAAACAATGACAAAGGGATTCTGTTAGCAGCTGGCAATCGCTCATCCGTCTTGGTCAAAGCGGGCGAGCCTGGAACTTATTTGCTCAGATCGCTACCCGCCAAGCTTGCACAAGGTAAGCAAGTCGTCACTTTGCCAGGAGACGTTCTCGCCAAGGTTATTGTGGTGAATACTAAAAAAATAATGGCTATACCCCCTGCACCTTTGCCTGTGAGCAGCTTCTTAAGCCCGATTGCCGATCAAGAGTTTGCTAGTGCTGGCGGTAAAAAGCGCAGCATTATTTTTAATCTAGCTGGCAACGAGGGCCTAGACCCCTCCCGTAATGCTCCATCAGCCATTGATCGGGCATTGGCCGATGCAAAGGCTATCACCTCAGAAATCACAGAGTTGGCGAAGAAAAATATCGCCTTGGCAAAAGAAGAGCTTTCTAGGATGTCGGGGAAACCTATTGAGGGCTCAAAATATTACCCGCCATTTATTTTTCCTACCTATGATTATCAGTTGCAGCCTGCTAATGTCATTCTTCAGAATGTGATTTTAGGCGCGATAGAAGAGTGGACTATTTATAATTGCAATAGCATTTCTCATGTGTTTCATATTCACGTGAATCCGATGTATATCACTAAAGTAAACGGGATTGCAGTAGATCCCTATTGGTGCGATACGGTGGCTTTGCCGCCCGGGGGAACTCAGGAAGCGCCTACCTCAGTAACCTTTCGGATGCGTTTCACAGATTTTGTAGGCCCTTATATTTTGCACAGTCAAATGCTACAGTATTCTGATTTAGGAATGGTGCAGCGGGTGACGGTCGTGCCAGCATAATCGTTGGCTTGATTGCGCTGTTCTGAATTATTAATTTTTCCGCTAAGACAAGGAAATATTTGTGGAACATCGTTCATTCATGCGCCACCTATACGAAGGAAAGATGCGATGCTCAGGAGCATTTAGCTCCTGTTGCTAAAAAACCTTCATGTCATTAACCTAAATACAATATGATTTGTTTAACCATGAGGAATTTGTCTATGAAACGCCTATTTTTACTATTGCTGGTTTTGGGTATGAGCTTGGGAATCGTTGCTTGTTCTAAGGGAACGAATTCAAAAGAAATTAAGGTGGCTGTATCACCAGCATCACCACCTATGCTCTTTGATCAAAATGGTCAACCGGTTGGAGTGGATATGGATATTTTCCAGGGCTACTGTCAGTCTCGTGGCTGTACTCTAAAAGTCACTCCATATGATTGGCAGGGCATGCTTGGGGCTGTTTCTAGCGGTCAAGCAGATGTTGCTTTCTCAGGTATCTCGATTACGGATAAACGTAAAGAGGCAATGGACTTTTCTCAGCCTTATTACGATAACTCCTGGAATTTAGTAAGTCTGAAAAGTAAAAACATTCAGATTACAGATTTGGCCCAGCTTAAGAAATACTCCATTGGTTATCCTCGTGGCATGGCTTACGATGACTTAATTAAGAATGAGTTGGAGCCTAAGGGGTATTACTCTTTAAGCAAGGTCAAACTCTATCCTTCATACGCTGAAGTGGTTACTGATCTGCAGAACGGCAATCTTGATTTAGCGTTTATTGAAGAGCCCGTACTACTGAATTATCAAAATAAACTAAAGCTGCCATTACAAAGCGCTTATGTATTTAAGGGTTACGACAAATTAGGATTTGCCTTTGCCAAGGGATCTAAGTTGCGTGATGATTTTGATAAATACCTTACAGAGCTAGGCCCAGAAAAAATTCAAGCGATTTTAGATAAATGGATGAAGTAATTCTCCAGACAATGTCGCTATGAGTTTGTTGGATATTCTATTAGCACTAGGCAATGGTGTTGTTTATACCGTTTTAGTGACGCTGGTTTGCAGTCTCACTGGTCTGGTGCTTGGTCTACTGCTTGCGAGTTTGCATAGGCTGTCCATTAGGTGTATTTCCTTGCTAATTGATATCTATGCTTATTTTTTTCGAGGCGTACCCGTGCTCGTTTTGCTATTTATGGTGTATTTTGGCCTTCCTGGAATTGGTATTAAGCCACCCCCATTAATGGCGATGGCTCTAAGCTTGGGTTTAGTTGCTGGCGCCTATTTAACGGAAGTATTTCGGGGGGCATTTAATTCGGTTGACCCAGCCGAAATTCTTGCTGCACAGGCAATGGGTATGAGCCGCATCCAAGCACTTCGCTATATTGAAATCCCCCAGATGCTTCGTTTTGCAATACCGGGCATGGTCAATGAATTTACTTCGGTTCTGAAGTATTCACCGTTTGCTTATACCGTCGGCATTCCCGAAATTACCAAAGAGGCAATGACCCTGACGGCAAATACCTTAAAGGGAATTGAGGTATACCTTGCCGTTGGAGTTTTATATTTTGCAATTTATCGAATTTTATTAGCAGGTGTTCAGCTCATCCAAAAGCATTATGACATTCCTGGTATGAAAGAGGCTGCGGTATGACAGTCATTGCAATTCGGGATCTTGCAAAAAAATTTGGTGACCAAGCGGTGCTTTCTGGAATCAATCTTGATTTGCAGCAAGGTGAGGTCAAAGTTTTGATGGGTTCTTCAGGCTCCGGAAAGTCCACTCTATTGCGATGTCTCAATCGACTGGTCGAGCCTACGGCTGGATCGATTCAGTTCAAAGGAAAAGAGATTCTGGGTCCAAATGTCGATGTGCGCGCTTTGCGTAAGCAGATTGGATTTGTGTTTCAGCAATTTGCCTTATACAGCCACCTGACCGTATTAGAAAACGTCAGCTTAGCCTTGCGTAAGCTAGAGGGCATGGGCACAAAAGAGGCTAATGAAAAAGCCTTGCATGAATTAGCTCAATTTGAGATGACAGCTCACCAAAGTAAATATCCCTCTCAATTATCTGGCGGGCAAAAACAGCGTGTCGCTATCTCACGGGCTTTGGCAATGGATCCTGCCGTCCTTCTATTGGATGAGCCGACCTCGGCCTTAGATCCAGTGATGTCCCGCGATGTTGGTGATCTGATTAATCGCCTCCATCACAATGGCATTACGATGATTTGCGTGACGCATGACTTGGGTTTAGCAAGCAATATTTCTGATAGGGTGCTCTTTTTAGATAAGGGGATTATTCGAGCAGATGAGCGTATTGAGGTTCTGGCGAATGATCATACTGATCCTGATCTGCAGGCTTTTTTTGGTAAGCGAGAATAGCTCAGATGGCGTCTTGGGGTACGTTCGAACGTGATCTTCTGGAGCAAATGCCCTTAATACTAACTGGGCTTGCAAATACCCTGCAATTAGCAATCATCATCAGTATTACCGGATTTTTATTGGGCATTGCTGTTTTTTATTTGACCCTCAGTAAAAATAGACTAATACGCAATGCCATTAATGCTTATATTTCTTTTTTTATTGGCATGCCTCTAATCGTTCTTTTATTTTTGATGTACTACGGACTGCCTCAATGGGGGTTGCGCTTAAATCCTTTTGCGGTTGCCATCATCGGATTTACTTTAAATGTGGCTGCCTACAATGCGGCTTACCTTAAAACAGCATTCAACGGTCTAGATTTAAGTCAGATTGAGGCCGCTACAGCACAGGGCTTTAGACCAGCGCAAATATTTCGCTTGATTACCCTGCCACAAGTCTTGCGTACTTCGGTGCCGGCTTTAACTAATCAGGTGATTGGCAATCTGAAAGATACTTCCATTACGTTTTTGATTCAGTACACCGAGTTTTTTGCGCGGATGCAAGAACTAGCCTCTACGAACTTTCAGTTTTTTAAAGCGTACTTACTAACTGCCTTGGTATATTTACTATTGGTTTCGGTGATTGTGTTGATCGCCCGCAGTATTGAAAAGCGCATATTCATCCCCATTGCCTAGTCAGGAAGCGAATCTTGAATGCATGAAATGAACTCCCTCATTAAAGAGCTTGATCTTCTTCCGCATCCGGAGGGTGGCTTTTATAGAGAAATGTATCGATCCAAAGCGATCATTAAAACTACCGGTTTAGAAGATAAGAGTGCTTACACGAGTATCTACTATCTCCTTTCAGGAGGCGATTTTTCATCTTGGCATCGCATCAAATCGGACGAGACTTGGTTCTTTCATCTTGGTTCTGACGTGCTCATTTATTTTTTTGATGAAAATAAATTACTTCAAACGATTCAATTGGGCTTACACTCGAAAAATCTTCAAGCCACCATTCCAGCCAATACTTGGTTCTCGGCAAAACCACTCAATCAAACCTCTTTTTCTTTAGTCAGCTGCGCGGTAGCTCCAGGCTTTGAATTCCATGACTTTGAAATCGGCAGGCGAGAAGATCTATTGAAGGAATTTGGCTATACCTTAAATCACATCCAAGCCATTGAAGCTTTGACAAGGTCTTATTAGACAATCCTCCAGCTGTTTTACTTTGCTCATGAAGCTGGCTTTGGGCTAGGGATCCCTAATGTTTTCTTGGGATAAATGCCTTAAATCGGCTAATATGACACTTCATAATTGAAAAAAATACAGGAGACAGGGTGATGAGCCAGTCTAGGATATTGCGGTTTGGTTTACTCTTGGTAATGGGCCTATTGAGTGGCTTGACGCATGCCCAGAGTACTTTTCCAAGTAAGCCCATTCGACTGATTGTCGGATTCGCTCCTGGTGGTGGCGCAGATTCTGCGGCGCGCTTAATTGTTCCCAAGTTAGCTGAAAAATTCGGCCAAGCGCTTGTGATTGATAACCGTCCTGGCGCAGGTGGCAACACGGCTAGTGAAATCTTGATGAAATCTGAGCCCGATGGTTACACCATCATGCTCACGACGGTCGGTTCAATGGCGATTAATCCGCATATGCCGGGTGGCACTAGCTTTAATCCAATGGTGGATTTCAGCATGATTTCTCAAGGGGTGACCTTTTCGAATATTTTGGTGGTCAGAACTGAATCGAACATCAAGTCTTTGCAAGATTTCGTGGCAATGGGGAAGGATAAAAATGCTTTTGTTACTTTCGGATCCTCTGGAAACGGTAGTACGGGTCACCTAGCAGGCGAACTACTCAAGGTGCGCTCAGGCATGAATGCCGAGCATATTAATTACAAGGGCGGCGGTCCTGCGATGACCGATTTATTGGGGGGTAACATTACGGCTATCTTTGCAAGCACTCCCACAGCAATCCCCATGATCAACGCTGGTAAGCTGAGAGCCCTTGGGGTGACGAGTTTGAAGCGGCTGCCAGGTTTGCCAAATGTACCTACCATTGCAGAGCAGGGCTATTCTGGCTATGAAGCACTCAATTGGTATGCCTTTATTGCGCCACCCAAAGTCCCGCCTGCCGTTCTGGAGAAATTAAATCAAGCTATTACCGCTACTCTAAAGGATCCCGGTACTTTAGAGCGTTTGCATAAAGTCGATTTAGAGGCTGCGCCTAGCTCGCCGCAAGAGTTACTCGCGATTGTGAAGTCTGAGAACGAGATGTGGGGCAAGATTATTAAAGGAATTCGTTTTAGTGAACGGTAGATGATATGGGTTATACGATTAGCGAGAAGATTTTGGCGAAACATGCTGGCCTAGAGAAGACTACGGCAGGAGAGGTTGTCGTTTGTGCGGTGGATTTTGCAATGGTCACCGATACTCGAGCAAGCAATACGATTCAAATGATTGATAAGATTGGCGCAAAAGAGTTGGTGTTCGCCAAAAATACGGCTTTGGTGATGGATCATTATTCACCACCCCCTAATTTAGAAGCGGCGCAAATTCATAGTCAAATGCGGCAGTTCTCGCAAGATGCTGGGACTAAGCTTTACGACATTGGTGATGGGATTTGTCATCAGGTCATGCCTGAGGGCGGGCATCTCACAGCCGGTAATTTAGTCGTGGGAACAGATACCCATTCAGTGAGTTATGGTGCGTTCAATGCTTTTGGTACTGGCATTGAGGGAACCGATGTCTCAGCAGTGATGGCAACGGGTAAGTTATGGTTCAGAGTTCCTGAGACTGTGAAGGTCACGCTGAATGGTCAATTGCAACCCGGAGTATGGGCCAAGGATTTAACTCTACATATGCTAGGGCGCTTTGGTGCTGAGGGGCTCAATTACAAGGCAATTGAATACGTCGGTAATGCCGTGATGCAGATGAATATTGATGATCGTATGACGCTGTGTAATCATGCGGCTGAACTTGGTGCCAAGGCAGCCATTTTGGAGGCTGATGATAAAACGCTGAGCTGGCTTGCTGCGCACGGAGCAAAAACGCCTGCACCAGTGTTTGCTGATAGCGATGCAGTTTATTCACAAGCGCTAGAAATTGATGTGCAAAATTTGGCGCCACAAGTTGCTCGAAAGCATCGAGTGGACGATATTGCTGCTGTACAAGATGTGCTGAATCAAAAAATTCAGTTTGCGTTGATTGGCACATGCACCAATGGAAGGCTTGATGACATACGTCAGGCGGCTGCAATTTTGAGGGGTAAAAAAATCGCCCATGGAGTGCGGATGATTATCACTCCTGCCTCACGGAAGATTTATATCGATGCTTTGCGTGAAGGTCTGATTGAAATCTTAACTATGGCTGGAGCCTCATTTGAAGCAGCGGGGTGCGGTACTTGCGTTGGTATAACGAATCACTTGGTTCCCGGTAATGGCGATACAGTGATCTCGACAGCCAATAGAAATTTCAAAGGACGTTTATCTAATCCTGAATCAGAGATTTGGCTAGGTTCGGCTGCTACAGTAGCGGCGTCTGCATTGACCGGCTTTATTACTGACCCGCGTACCGTTGTTGGGGGTGATTGGAGGGCTGCATCATGGCAATAACCCGCTTACACAATAGCGCTACTAAAGCCTATCTCTTTGGTGATGATGTTAATACCGATCTGCATTGTTCGAATAAGTATCTCCCAGGAAAAAATGTTGAAGATGTTGCTCAGGTGGCATTCGAAGAACTCAGCCCAGGAATTGCCAAGATTATCTCTGGCGCAGGAGGGGGCTTCTTAGTCGCTGGCCATCACTTTGGCATTAACTCTTCACGAGAGCAAGCTGTCCATGTGCTGCGGATGATGGGGATTCAAGGTATTGTTGCTAAATCTTTCGGACGCCAGTTTTTTCGCAATGCAATTAACAATGGCTTGCCGGTCTTAGAATGCGATACCTCTGCTATTCAAGATGGCGATCTGCTAACAGTAGATTTTGCAAATGGTGTAGTGCAAACTCAAAATGGCAGTAGCATTCAGGGCCTGTCATTGCCCAAAGAGATTTTGTCATTAATTGATGCGGGTGGTTTAATTCCATTTCTGAAAGATAATCCTCAGTGGAATTTTGCCCAATGAATATCACCCCACAACAAAAACGTCAGAAGCTACGGCAGCTCATTACTGGTGATGTAACACTCATTGCGCCAGGTATCTATGATGCCTATGGGGCTCGCATGGTTCAGAACGCTGGCTTTCAGGCGGTCTATATGACAGGTAACGGCGTCTCAGCTTCTTTATTAGGCATCCCCGATATCGGTCAAGTGGATTTAACTTTGATCTCGGATCATGCGCGGCGGATTGCTGCTTGCATCGAGATTCCTTTGATCTGCGATGCAGACACGGGTTATGGCGGTGTTCTCAATATTAAAAGAACCGTTATGGAATTCGAAGCCGCTGGAGTGGCGGCGATTCATATTGAGGATCAAACCTTCCCGAAGCAATGTGCACAATTTGAAGGTGCGCGCACAGTACTGCCATTTGATACTGCAGTTGCGCATATGAGGGCTGCAGTTGCTGCTAAATCGGATGCGGATTTCATGATCATCGCTCGTACTGATAGTGTGGGGGCATTTGGTCTTGACGAAGGTATCCGGAGGGCGAAGGCGTTTATTGCTGCGGGTGCTGATGCCGTATTTGTAGAGCTCAAGCCACACCCAGATGCCGTGAAAATAATTCAGCGCATTAAGCAAGAGTTAGATGCACCATGTTTGTATAACGTGGATGTTGGTGGTCCCGTGTCAGCGCTAAAAGCATCTGAAATGAAATCCCTTGGAATTGATATCGCGATTCATCCGAGTTTAGCGAGAGGCGTATTTGGGTTTGCGATGCATGCCGCTTTAGAGCATTTGCAGGAAAAGCAGTTATTAGGTTCCTATACTGATCACATGTTTACTTCAAGCCAATACAACCAAGTGCTTGGCTTGGATGATGTTCAGAAGTGGGAAGAGCAAATCATATCTACCAAAAAGTAATCAGATCTAGCAAGGGTCTTAGGATCCACGGAAACATTTAGATGTCTGGCTTCAGCAGAAATTGACTTGTACTAATCCACGACCATACTAAATACATCCAATGCCAGCACTTTTTCTTGTTATGTTATATAGCTCTTCCTGGGGGAAACTGGGTGCCGGGAAGATAGCGTAGTTTAAATGAGTATCATCTCAGTCTTAACCCTAACGCCTAATTCATGATTCATGTTTCATTCCATTCTTCCTTTTGTAGTTGATTTTGCTTTAGGTATTTTGCTGGGCTTGGTCGGCGGCGTATTTGGCATTGGCGGGGGTCTGATGGCTGTGCCAGCGCTCATTTGGATCTACGGCATGGATCAGCAACTCGCACAGGGTACCGCCTTGGTGATGGTTGCCCCAAATGTGTTGCTCGGGTTTTGGCGTTACCAACAACGAAATAATATGAATCAGAAGCCAGCACTCCTTCTGGCGGGCTCATCAATTATTGCCACTTATCTGACGGCAAAGTTTGCCACTAGTATCAGCGCGGAAAGTTTGCGAATTGGTTTCGCCTTCTTTTTAATGGCCTTAGCTGGTGTCTTTCTGTATGGCTTGCGTCATCAAGAGGATGTGGCAGTCTCTCGAATCGTGCTGCATGAAAAATGGCTGGGTGTACTAGGAGCTTTCAGCGGTCTTTGTTCTGGGTTATTTACTATTGGAGGAGGTATATTAGTTGCACCCTCCCTCACCCATTTCTTTGGAATTAAAAAACAAACTATTGCTCAAGGATATTCACTTGCTACCGTTGTTCCTGGGGCCTTCATTGCATTGACGATGTATTCATTTGCCCATCAGGTTGATTGGAGTATTGGCGTACCGCTGGCCATAGGGGGAATGATGAGCATCTCTTGGGGGGTTGCGTTAGCCCATTTTCTCCCTGAAAGGAAGCTCAGAATTCTGTTTAGTGGCTTACTAGCATTCACCGGTTTTGCGCTCTTGAAGTAAAGTCCAAACTTGTGGTTTTTGTTAGAAAGCGGATGATAGTTTTAGCTGCGACCTTGATATTACTGATAGACTGCCTTACTTATTCAGAAATCAATCATTAATTTAATCATTCAAAATGAGTATATTTTCTTGGGGTTTCATATTTTTAGCTACGGGAGTAGTGCTCACTATTTTTGTATTGGCTCTCCCCCTCTTTATCCGCGCACCTAAAAATCAGCCAACCATTATTGCAATAGCTGGAATGACGCTAACCCTGCTCATTTTCACCCAAGTGATTTTTTTATTGATTAACAGAGCTCAGTATTCTAGTGTTGCGGAAGATGCAGCTTACTTTGGATTTATTTTTACGAGCGTTTCGCCAGCAGTATTGGCATGCATTTGTCTACAGGTCTTATTTTTTAGGTCTCTAAGAAAATCTATCTTAGAGTTAAAAGTGTTTTTTATTGTATTGATATTTATTTGCATCTATCTTATAGGCCTCTTTATTTATAGCCGCGGCGCGCTTATAGCAGGCTACCCAGCGTCCGATGCTAAGATTCCTTTGCTACGTAGCAGCTCCTTTTTCTTGTTGATGGTGTGGTTTTTTTATGAAGTAACAAAAGGCAAACTATATAAACACAATTTCATAATAATACTGATGCGTGTTCTGAGCAGCTTATTTGCCCTACTGACACTTACTTGGATAATATTTTTACTCATAGATTTCAGCCAAAGCCAATATTTATCTCGGCAATTGGGGGGTCTGGCATATCTGGATTTAAATATTAGATTTATCCGCTTATTGGTTTTTTGTATTTTTCAAATTTTATTTTTTTTGTATTGGATTCAGAATTACTCTTTATCTGCCATTGAAGAGCGTCAGAGTCAACAAGAAATTAAAAATTTATTGCTTGAAAAAGAAGTGCTCATTGAGACTTTGGCAAATAAGACTGCTTTAGTGGAGAGTGGCGCTTTATCGGCAGGTTTAGCACATGAACTAAACCAATTTTTATCCCGTATTCAGCTCAATGCCGATGAGGCATTGGAGCTTACAAAACTGGGAAGTGCTGACCCAGAAAATTTAAAGCAATCGCTAGAGGGTATATTAAAAGCCAATCATTCTGCGGCCAGGTTAATTGTCAGCATGAAGAAACTCTTTCACACGGGTGCAGATGGCTGTTCAAAGTGCATTGTCGATCAATTGGTGCTTGACACCATTTCTTTGTATTCTGGGCGGGCCACAAAATCATATATTCGAATTGAAGCGGATTTACAGGTGGAGGATGGGCAGATGGTTTCAGAATCCTTGTTACGTCAGGTAATCGTTAATTTGATTTCCAATGCGATTGAGGCGCTTGATACGGTGTCTAGGCCTGATAAACACATTCTTATCCGAAGCCATGTGGATGTTAAAGGGAATTACTGTCTAACGGTTACCGATAATGGACCTGGTATTAATCCAGATCAAGCATCCAAAATGTTTGGCTTATTTGCCAGCTCTAAATCTTATGGAGCAGGTATCGGTCTTTGGTTATCCAAATATATTATTGAGCGGCATCAAGGATTTCTGATCTATGAGAACTTGCCTGATCGTGAGGGCGTCCGTTTCATTATGACCCTTCCTAAGGACTTTAAACCCTAATGCAATAGCGGGCAGGGTTCCTGTCTAGGTATGATCGGTGCTACGCCCCTCCGTTCGACGGGTATTAGTGATCGCATGAAACAGTCATAATCAAGACTTATAAACATCATTAGACTTTTTGAAAAAAATGAAACCGAATGCGCAACATGTTTTTATCGTCGAGGATGATGATGATTTGCGCTCTGTTTTGGAGCGGGCCTTGGTCTTTTGGGGCTATACCGTTTTTTCTTATTCTGACCCCGATCATTTTTTAAGAGAATTTCAACCACTCGTTCCAGCAGTGTTGGTTACCGATATGCGTATGCCAAATAAGACGGGCGTGCAATTGCAGGCCGAGTTGATGGAAAAGGGGCATAAGATGCCGATGATTTTCATTAGCGGCGAGAGTTCAGACGAACAAATTGTGAAAGCCTTTAAGAATGGCGCATTTGATTTTTTATTAAAACCCTTTAGTCGTGAGGTATTTTTGAGCGTTGTTGCCAAGGCAATGGAGGCGGATACTGTTGCAATGCAAGGGTTGATGCGTAAAACCCAGTTGACTGAAGCTCTCAAAACCCTATCCCCTCGTGAGCTCCAAGTATTTAATTTATTGGCCAAAGGCTATGGAAATAAAGAGCTTGTCAATGAACTGGGGATTTCGTTGTCAACCGTCAAAGAATATAAATCAGAGGTCATGTATAAATTACGCCTACGCTCTCTTGCTGAGCTGATATCGATGGCCAATGGCCTCTAAAGCTTTTAGCTCAGCAATCCCCCCCCACGCACCACCGGATCTTCTAAGTCCCTACATTCGCAGGGTTATCAAATAGCGCCCCAGCCTGAACAATATAGGCTGGTTAGGGTTGATATGGATTGCCACATTAACGTCTCTGACTAGGGCTCGGAGTTACCAATCTAAATGAGATTAATGGCTTTTTATGTTTGTACTTTGGTGCATGCCACTATTGCTCTTATTGGCTTGGGAATCGTTTCATTAGCTTACGCCCAAAGTTCGTCGAGCGTTGGTGTATTGCAATCTCCCTCACTTGAGATAGCGCCTGTAGCCGAGACTAATGCATTGCGCAATGATGGCCTGGCTGCTAAAAAAATTAATGAAGTGAGGTGGAATAAGCAAACTGATCCTTTGGTAAATGAGCTTTTAGAGCGGACGAGACTTGATTTACTTCGTCGCAATTTTACTGACGCACAGATTTTTGAGATCCAAGCTCGACTCACTAGAGACTTACGTCAGCAAGGTTTTTTAATTGGCCAAATTGTAATCAGTGCAAAGGACCGGCTTGTCTTTGAGAAAACGGGGGAGCTGTATTTCACTATATTTTTAGGCAACATTGGCCAAATCGTAGTCAAAAATACATCAGCTGTAAATACTGCATGGGTTGAAGTTGTAGCGGACAACACTTTATGCCCCGATGGAGTAGGAAATAATTGTGTAGTCACTAAAAAAAAATTCGAGCGCATGACTCAGCTCTTGCAGGATACCGTTGGACTTCAAACGGGCGCCCTAGACTTTAGTGCTGAAGGTGTGCCAGTTGGACAAACTAAATTGACCATCGTTACAGTCGCCAAAGATGCTCAAATCAAAGGTTCTGTCGGCGTGGATAACCAAGGCTTTAGTTCAACTGGTCAATATCGTCTAGGCACCACACTCAGCGCAAATAATTTGATCGGTGTGGGCGACGTGTTGGCTTTAAATCTCTTTGTCACAAATCAGGCTTCTGTATCTGGGATCGTTGAGTTTAGTGGACCTTTGACGGCTAATGGACTACGTTGGCAGTCTTCGGTTTCACGATCGCAGTTTGCGTTACCAAGCTATAACAATACAAATGGGTTTGGTAATTCTCTTAGCGCAGGTGTTTCTTACTCACTAGTTCGGGGGTTGGATGAGAACTGGACTGCTGGACTTAATGCGGTTGCGGTTCAAACGAACTCCGAAATTATGGGAGTAAATACTACCAATAAACTGCTTAAATCTGGTCAGCTTAATCTCGATGGAAATTCCGGAGATCGTTCGATTACTTTGGGTCAAGATGCGTGGTTTGTTCATACCGCGCTCACTATGGGCCAGGTATCTGACAGCGCTAATACTTCTACTTCATCTTATCAACCCTTAGGCGCTTATACCAAGTTTGCTTTTCAAGGAACAGGTAAGTTGATATTAAGTGATCAACATTCTATTTTTTCTGTTTTAACTGTGCGGGGTCAGCTAGCCAATACCAATTTAGATCCTTATGAGAGGATGATGATCGGAGGTTATACCAATTTACGTGCTTATAGTGTTGAGCAAGGATCAATCAACCAAGGCACTATTAGCAGTCTTGAATTGCGTAAAACCATCAATACTGAATATGGCCAATTTATACCGGTGATCTTTACTGATTATGGTAACGGCTGGCTGAATCACGCCACTTATCCAAATTGGCAGGTTAATAGCGGCTATTCAAATGCAAACCTTTCCAATCATATGGTGGCATCAGATGCAGGCCTTGGCCTTGATTGGAACAGTATAAATGCCTATACCCTAAGCGTTTCCTGGGCAAGGCGCCTACCTTCCAGTCCAGCCGGGACTTATGGCAATGGGAATTCTCAATTTTGGTTTGTAGCACAAGCCCGTTTTTAGCTTGTCCATCCTCATGAAACTGGGACTGAACACCGCTGTCAGACAAAAGACCTACTTATTCGCTCTGGATAAGGAGCCTTTGTTTGGCGAATCGGTTTGGAATGTGCTGTGAATAAAAAAGCTTACCGCCTGATCTTTAGTAAATCCCGCGGCATGTTGATTGCTGTGGCTGAGATTGTTATGGGTCATGTGAAGGGATCTACGCCCACTAGTGCTCCCCAAGTAGCTGACCTACATTCAGTATTTACGCTATTTTCTCTGAAGGCAATTGCTTTGAGTGCTTGCTTATTACTGGGTTCCGCTGTGGAGGTAGTTCATGCTCAAGCCTTGCCAACGGGGGGGAATGTGGTTGGTGGTGCAGCTTCGATTGCTCAGGCTAATGCTAACAAGATGGTGGTAACCCAAACCACCTCTAAAGCAGTCATTAACTGGAATACTTTTAACGTAGGTAGTGGCAATACCCTACAGTTTGTTCAGCCTTCCGTAAGTTCACAGGTCCTGAATCGCGTAGTGGGAGTCTCTGGCCCAAGCCAAATTCTCGGGACCTTAACGGCTAATGGGCAGGTGTTTATTGTGAACTCGCAAGGGATCGTTTTTGGCAATGGCGCAATGGTCAATGTGGGTAGCTTGTTGGCTGCGACACGTGATATATCTCCAAGTGCTTTTATGGTTGGTGGCCCTCTCACATTTAGCGGAGGCTCAAATACAAACGCATTGATTAGTAATGATGGTTCCCTCACGGCAAGCTCTGGTTTTATTGTTTTGGCTGCTGATCAGATCCGTAACACTGGTAGTTTAACTGCACAAGGCGGTCAAATTATGCTAACTGCTGGCGATCAAGCTACCTTAAGTTTGAGTAATGGCCAATTAGTGCAATTTACTGTAGCTGCCAATGCCGATAATCTCTCGATCGCTAATAGCGGCATTATTCAAGCACAAGACGGCAGGATTTCTTTGACAGCAAATGCTACCAATAGCTTGCTCAATTCAGTGATTAATCTAACTGGAGTACTTAGTGCCCAAGGTGGTTCAGTTGCGATTGATAGCACGCCTATTGGCAGTGCTACTCTGAATAACGCCACGGTTGATGTCTCTCACCAGAATGGCATGGCTGGCAACATCACAATCTCTGCACAAGAGATCAAACTCTTGGCGAATACCCATTTATTGGCTAGTGGTAGCAGCGGTGGTGGCACAGTGATATTGGCAGGTAATGCCGCTGGTGGTAAAGGTCAAGTCACCGTAGTCGACTCTGTAATCAATGTTTCAGGGGTAGTAGCGGCAAACTCAAAAGGTGGGGCGGGCGGTACCGCTATTTTAGCTGGTAATCAAGTCGGCCTATTTGGTAATAGCAGTATCGATGCCAGTGGCGTTGCCGGCGGTGGAAAGGTGATCATCGGTGGCGATCGACTGGGTAAGGTGAATAATCTCATGGCGGTGGCGTTCGCCAACCAAACCTATATTGACAGCAGTGCCAGTATTCAGATAGGCAGTGGTGCAGGGGATGGCGGATTTGTTGAAACTTCTGGGCAAACACTCACGATGCTCGGTAATGTTAGTGGCGCCAGCAAAGGCAAGAATGGTGAATGGTTAATTGACCCAAGTGATATCACGATTAACGCGCAAGCTAGTGCAAACGTTGTTAACACTAGCAATACATGGAGTGGCACTGCATACAATGGCAACATCCTTAACACCTCCATTACTAATGCGCTATCTAGCGGAACCAATGTAACGGTTACAACTGCAAGCAACCAGGGCGCAGGTGGGTCTTTAACGGTAGCGGCTGATCTGATTGTTACCAACCCTAGTAACGCTTCATTAACCCTATTTGCTAATCAAAGCTTGATTTTTAACGGTGTGAATGTATGCGCGACCGGCACAGGAACCCTAGGATTAAATGCTACAGCAGCGACCGGTACGATGACTATCGCTAATACTAACTTTAGTCTAAATGGTGGTGCCGCTAATTTAATTGGCAACAGTACAAATGGCTTCGGCGTCTGTATTTCTGGGAATGTCGCTTTTAATGGAAATGATCAAATTACCATTAATGGTACAGGCAAAGGGAATAACAATGCTGGGGTAGAGCAGCAAACCAATAGCAACATACTCAACAAAGCCAATCTAAAAATTATTGGGGTATCTGACGTAGACCGTGGGGTCATGTTGAATGGCAACTTCACCACAAATGGTAGTTTAAATATCACCGCTACAACTAGTGCGGCAGGTTTTTCTGGGTTCGATTTGTATGGCAACCTTACCCAAAATAGTGGCAGTACCAGTATCGTAGGAATTAATAGCAATTCTTATCAGGGGGTTAACCTTTATCGAAGTAATATCACCAACAATAATGGTAGTTTCAACATCTCAGGCACAGGCAATGCGTCCTATGGGATTGTCATGGTTGGAACTAACATTACCAACAATAATGGTAGCTTGAGTATTGCGGGAACGACTAATTCTACTGGCGCATATAGTGGTCTGATTCTATACGGCGATGCCGGCGCTGCACCCTATAGCTATATTGTCCAAAATAACGGTAATTTAACTATCGCCAGCACTACCAGTGGCACTGTCTCTGGCATTACTCTTGGCGGCACTAGCTTGCAAGGGGCCGCTCTTAATAATGGCTCTTTAGGTTCAGGAACTCTTTATTTAAATAATGGTAGTTTAAGCCTCACTGGAGTCAGCAATACCAGCAGCGGGGTTCTTCTGAGTGCCGGCAGCAGCATCATGGCAAACAAAATCGGCACTCTCAATATCAGCGGAACAAGTAAAACTTCCTATGGCGTGAACTTAGCTGGCAATTTAAGCAAAACAAACGGTAGTCTAAATATTAATGGTGCGAGTAATTCTGGGGTTGGGGTACAGCTTAGCGGAAATATTGGAGCTACTGATTTAAATGTCAGCACCACTATTGGCGACATTGTGCAGGCTGCTGGAACTAATTTGACGGTTACAAATAGTGTTCAGCTATTGGCCGGGACTGGATCTGCTGCAGGTAATATTAGCGGTGGTAATCTCACTCTCAGTAGTGGCGGTCTAAACATGAGCGCCAACGGCACAGTCACCATCTTCTCCGGAAGTCCAAATACTGCTAATCTACAGGCTAATATTACCGGAGCAAATAGTACTGGAGTTGACTATAAAACGTATAACGCAACTATTGCGAGCATCAGCACAGTAACGGGCACACAAAATTTCTACTATCGCAGTGCTCCAACAGTAAATGTGACTGTTAACAATAAAGTGTACGACACGACCCAAAATGCTTCTGGTAGCGTTTCTGGGGCAGTAGATGGTGATGTGCTTGCGACTAGTGGATTGAAATTTAATAACGCCAGTGCAGGGGCTCAAACTGTAAATACAAGTACATTAACTATCGTTAGCGCGAACTCTGCATGGAATATCAGCGGTTATTCGGCAACGACAACAAATAATGCAACCATTGCTAAAGCGAGCGTCACCCTAAATGTGGCTGGTACGGTGAGCGACAAGGTCTATGACACCACCACCAATGCGAGTATGACTGGAAACAGCTCTGGGTACGTTTTACTAGGCAATAGTAGTTCTGCTAATGGCAACACCACTAACTCTGCCTTTGCGGTTGGTGGAGTAGGGACCACTGGCGCCTTTATTAATGCCAGTGCTGGGGTAGGCCAAACGGTCAACCTTACTAATACCTTACTTGATACGACCAACTACACCATGGTCAGTGGTAGTCAGATCAACACCACCGCAACCATTAGTAAAGCGAGCGTCAATCTGACTGGTGTGAGCGCCTACGGTAAGGTCTATGACACCACCACCAATGCGCGTATTAAT
>CANFLR010000014.1 GCA_947447945.1 Burkholderiaceae bacterium | reverse complement strand
TTCTTAAAATTTGAATTTCTTAGCGCATTAGAACGCTCTGCTTGCGTTGGAGGTAACACAGGCTGGCAGCCGGCCCATTTGATTTTAAAATCCTCTACTACCTTAGAACTCATTGGCGCAATGCCGCTGTATCTTAAACAGCATTCGTACGGTGAATTTGTGTTCGACTGGTCTTGGGCGCAGGCATACGAACAACATGGTTTGCAGTACTACCCCAAAGCACTCTGTGCCATTCCCTTTACACCAGTTCAAGGGCCAAGAATCCTATGTGGCACCAATCGAGATTGTGCTGAAATTGGTACCGCCCTTCTCGCTGGCCTAAAAAATCTGCTTGCTCAAAATAATCTCTCCTCGGCCCACATCTTATTTCCAGAAAAATCTGAGATTGATTTAATGGTTAAGGAGGGATTTATGTTGCGCGATTCCGTGCAATTTCATTGGGAAAATCAAGGCTATCAAGATTTTGATCAATTTTTAAAGGCACTCACCATGAAACGCCGTAAAAATATTCGGCGTGAGCGGTCCTTGGTTGCTACTGAGAATATTTCTTTTTCCCATATTCCGGGCAAGCAAACAAGCAGCAGTGATTGGGAGTTTTTCTACCGCTGTTATGAAAATACTTATCTAGAGCATCACTCATCGCCCTACCTAACTGAAGCATTCTTCAAAGAAATTGCATCCACGATGCCTGATAACTTACATTTGATCACTGCCAGTAAGGGCAATCGAAGAATTGCATGTTCGTTACTCATTGTTGACAGGCCCAATGCAAAAGCATACGGCAGATATTGGGGCGCTCTCGAGCACATCAATTGTCTACATTTTGAAACTGCCTACTATCAAGCAATTGAATATTGCATTCATGAAAATATTCAAATATTTGAAGGTGGCGCCCAAGGGGAGCACAAAATGGCTAGAGGCTTTATGCCAACCACAATTCATTCTGCCCATTGGATTGTTGACCCACAATTTTCGAAGGCTATCGGCCATTTTCTAGAACGTGAACATCAGGGTATTACCGCCTATATTGATGAGCTCTCAGAGCACAGTCCACTAAAATCGTCTACAGTAGCGCTATGACAGAATCAGCCAACTCACTCTCAACCGGAGACGATCATTCGGACTCTCCTTGTATCGGCGTATGTACCACCCTATATGATGAGATCTGCCAAGGTTGCGGACGGACCCTGCATGAGGTGAGTAATTGGGTATTTTTTAGTCAAGAGGAAAAAGACTCGGTTTGGAAACGCATCCGTGCAGATGGCTCAGCAATGCGCTTCCAGCGACAAGCGAAAGAATTCAAAACTACTTAACTTAGCCAGTAATTTCTTGGCTACGTAAATACTCTTCATAAGTTCCCGAGTAATCGTTGATGGTGCCATCCATTTTGACTTCTAGAATGCGGTTAGCTAGTGCAGATACAAATTCGCGGTCATGCGACACAAATATAAGTGTGCCATCGAACTTCTCAAGAGCAATTTGCAAACTTTCAATAGACTCCATATCCATATGGTTGGTTGGCTCATCCATGGCTAAGACATTGTATTTTTGGAGCATGAGCTTACCCCAGATCATGCGGCCCTTTTCACCGCCTGAGAGAACTTTGACGGACTTACCAATGTCATCACCAGAGAAGAGTAAACGACCCAGAGTGCCACGAATCACTTGATCATCATCGCCCGTATTGCGCCACTCATTCATCCAATCCATGAGCAATTCATCTTTGGCGAAGAGTTCGGTATTGTCCTGCGGCATTACGCCAACTTTTGCATTCTCGGCCCATTTCACGTCGCCGCTATCAGCGGCGATGCCGTCAAATCGCTTACTTAGAATAGTTTTTAAAAGAGTGGTCTTACCAGCTCCATTTTGACCAATGATGGCAATTTTTTCGCCAGCACGTACGCCCAATTTAAAGTTTTTGAAAATAACTCGGTCGTATGATTTGGTTAGCGCATTACATTCAACCGCCATGTTATGTAATTTCTTCTCTGTGTCGAAACGGATAAATGGATTTTGACGTGAAGAAGGTTTAATTTCTGTAATCTCGATTTTTTCTAATTGTCTCTGACGTGATGTGGCCTGACGGGCTTTAGAAGCATTCGCAGAGAAACGGCTCACAAATGCCTGTAGTTCAGCGATCTTTTCCTTAGCTTTATCATTCGAACTTAACTGTTGAGCGCGGGCCTGAACCGAGGCAAGCATGTAAGAGTCATAATTCCCTGGATATACCTTCAGCGTGCCAAAGTCCATATCGGCCATATGAGTGCAGACCTCATTTAAGAAGTGACGATCATGAGAAATGATGACGATCGTACTTTTAATTTCATTCAGAATATCTTCGAGCCAATGAATCGAATGAATATCCAAGTTGTTAGTTGGCTCATCAAGCAAAAGCACATCAGGATCTGAGAACAGAGCCTGTGCAAGTAATACCCGCAATTTCCAGCCTGGGGCAACATTACTCATTAAGCCGGTATGTTGCTCTATGGGAATACCAATACCTAAAAGCAACTCCCCAGCTTTAGCCTCGGCTGTGTAGCCACCGTATTCGGCATAGCTTCCCTCAAGCTCTGCTGCACGCATGTAGTCTTCATCAGTAGCCTCAGGGTTGGCGTAAATGGCATCGCGATCTGCTGCGGCCTTCCACATTTCCTCATGGCCCATCATCACCACATCTAAAACACGGACATCTTCATAGGCAAATTGATCTTGACGCAATTTGCCTAAGCGAATGCCAGGATCTAAACTAATATTTCCGCTGGTTGGCTCTAATTCACCCCCCAAAATTTTCATGAAAGTTGATTTGCCGCAACCATTTGCGCCAATTAAGCCGTAGCGATTACCGCCGCCAAATTTAACGGAGATGTTCTCAAACAGAGGCTTTGCCCCAAACTGCATGGTGATATTAGATGCTGACAGCACGGATATTTTCTAGCTTTCTGAAATTCTAAGAGGGATGCCCAAGCAATAGGGGTAAAGACCGATATTTTAACGGTTTAATGGCTTGAAAGCCAAAATCAGAGTTTGACCCGAAATGGGGTGAAATTCGTATTGATGTCGTAGTGGTCTACGCTTTCCTTACGCTTAAGGGTATTGACAACCCAATAGGTTAGCGGTGTCGCTATAACCTCCCAAGAGGTCTTGAGAACATATTGAATCAAGGCCACTTGTATAAGCTCTTGAATCGGCCATATTCCATAGAAAGCCAGTACATAAAATAAAGAAGAGTCAACCAGTTCACCAAAGGCTGTAGAGCCAATCGTTCTAAACCATAGATAACGTCCTTGAGTCCAGATTTTGAGCTTAGCCAGAACGTAGCTATTCACGAAACTACCGCACCAGAAAGCCAGCATGGAGGCTAATGCGATCCTCCAGGAATTACCAAAAACCGCCACCATACCCTGCTGATACTGGGCCATGTATGCACCAGGCGCTACCGGTAGAGCAATTACAATTTGTGCCATGATGGCAGCAAAGGCTAAGGCCGCAAATCCCGTCCAGACCGCCCTTCGATCGTATGCGTAGCCATAGACCTCAGTAAGGATATCCCCGAAAAAATAGGAAATCGGGAAAAATAGAATGCCGGCGCCAAAAATGACAGGGCCAAAATAGGGTAAATCAATGGTAGCGGCCTTACCAGCGCCAATGAAGTTTGAGCACAACAAAACCACTACAAAGGCAGATAAGATCAAATCATAGTAACGATGATGACTTCGAATGATGGTCATGGCTAGGGCTTAAGTGTGCTGAAAGGCTCAAAAAATGGATAATAGAAATAAGAATATAGCGATTTCTGAAAATGCACAGGATTCGCTGTAAAAAATCAAATAGGATACAAAATCATGAGTAAACCTAGCTTTCATTGGGAGGACCCCCTCCTCCTTGACTCCCAGCTAACTGAGGAGGAGCGCATGATTCGTGATGCAGCAGCCGAATACGCTCAAGGCAAGCTAATGCCCAGGATTCTAGATGCGTATCGCAATGAGACCTCAGACCCCTCTATCTTTCGGGAAATGGGTGAATTAGGTTTGCTGGGCACGACGATTCCCGAGCAATACGGTGGTGCAAACCTCAATTATGTTTCTTATGGTTTGATTGCACGTGAAATTGAGCGGGTTGATTCTGGCTACAGATCCATGATGAGCGTTCAATCCTCTTTGGTCATGGTGCCGATCAATGAATTTGGTACTGAGGCACAAAAGCAAAAATATCTCCCTAAACTGGCTTCAGGCGAATGGATCGGCTGTTTTGGATTGACTGAACCCAATTTTGGTTCAGATGCTGGTGGCATGATTACCCGCGCAAAGAAAGTCGCAGGCGGATTTTCTCTTACAGGTTCAAAAATGTGGATTTCTAATGCGCCAATCGCCGATGTTTTTGTGGTGTGGGCTAAAAATGATGAAGGCGTAATACGCGGCTACATTCTTGAAAAAGGAATGAAAGGTTTGAGTGCGCCCAAAATTACCGGCAAGATGGGGCTGCGCGCCTCGATAACTGGTGAGGTAGTGATGGATCAGGTTTTTGTTCCTGATGAAAATGAATTCCCGGATGTTACTGGACTCAAGGGACCCTTTACCTGCTTAAATTCTGCGCGCTATGGAATAGCTTGGGGTGCCCTAGGTGCAGCCGAGTGGTGCTGGTACGCAGCACGACAGTACACCCTGGATCGCAAGCAATTTGGCCGCCCTCTTGCTGCCAATCAGCTTGTTCAAAAGAAATTAGCAGATATGCAAACAGAAGTTGCCATTGGTCTGCAAGGATGTCTGCGTCTTGGTCGTATGAAAGATGAGGGAATTGCCTCTCCTGAGATTACGTCCATCATGAAGCGTAACTCTTGCGGAAAGGCTCTGGATATTGCCAGAATGGCTCGTGATATGCACGGTGGAAATGGTATTTCAGATGAGTATGGGGTTGTGCGACATATGCTTAATCTTGAAGTGGTTAATACTTATGAGGGTACCCACGATATTCACGCGCTTATTTTAGGTCGCGCGCAAACCGGGATCCAGGCTTTTAATTAAAGCTTCACCGTGGCGATAATAGCCTTTGCAGTTCTCGCAAAGGCCTCATCGCTATCATCATCCAACCGGGCATAAATTTCAGCACTGTATTGAGTGAAATTCCTTTCGATAGATGATTGATATGAGGGATCGTAGTGCATGACTAGCAACTCCTCTACGAGAGATTCGAACTGCATCGCGTCTATTTGCTCCTCCCATTTGGCAATTTGAACTTTGCCATAGTGAGAAGTCAGCAGTCTGAGCTTATGCTTAAAGCTATCGGTATCTGAAAGAAAATGATGGTATTCACGAATTAGCCAAGAAACCCGAGTTTGAGTGCTAGAGCGCAATTCAATACATTGGCCATTGCGAATTGTTTCCATCAAGGTATCGGGTATATGCAAACCCCCTACTTTTTTACTCTCCGACTCGACAAACACAATCTTATTTTTATCTAATGTTTGTAGCGCATTCCATAACGCGGTCTCAAAACCCTTCTGAGTGGGTTGATCAATATTGGGCTCATTACCCAAGACAGACCCACGATGAATTGCTAAGCCCTCAAGATCCAGAACTTGTGCGCCAAGTTTTTGGATTTCGTGAAGAACGCGCGTCTTCCCGCTACCCGTCATGCCGCAAATGACTTTAAATGTAAATGCTTTGGCGGCACGATTTAAGTCATCTATCACAGTACGACGAAAACCTTGGTATCCACCTTCTAGTTGCATCGCTTTCCAACCAATACGATTGAGAATATGGGTAAAGGCACCACTTCGCTCGCCACCTCGCCAGCAATAAATTAAAGGGCGCCATTCTCTTGGAAAATCAATAAAGGATTTTTCTAAATGATTGGCGATATTACGGGAAACCAATGCGGCACCGAGCTTTTTAGCGGCAAAAGGAGAAGTCTGTTTATAAAGGGTGCCAATTTGCGCCCGCTCTTCATTATTGAGCACGGGGCAATTCATTGAGCCTGGAATGTGATCTAGAGAAAATTCTGCGGGAGAGCGGACATCAATAATCACATCAAATTGGTTGCGCTCTGATCTAAAGCGATCAAGCGACAGTATGACAGGATTGCTAGATTGCAAAAAAATACTCGGTTAAAGTTTCAAGGCGAATTAGCCCAGTTGTAAAGCTAATTGATAGAGGTTGGTAGAGCGTGCGCCGGAGCGACAAAAAGCTAGAATAGGTGTAGGCATCGTTTTTAGTAGGTGAGCCATTTCTGCCACTTGCTCTGCTGTAAATGCCCCGCTAATCACAGGAAGGTAAGCATAAGCAAGTCCCAGTTTTTGAGCTTCTACAGCAATCTCGGCATTCTTGGGTTGATCTGGACCGCCTTCATTATCTGGGCGATTATTGATCACGCTTTTATATCCCCGTGATGCTATATCAGCCAAATGACTTGGATCAATTTGACCAAGTGTGCCAAATAGATCGTTATGACAGGCTATAGGAAGACTCATTTAAACCTCGAAAATAAAAAAATGAAAAAGACTAGATTTAGCATAGATTCTAAATCAGGAAGTCTTTGGGCGATTACTCAAAAATTGCTGACACATCCACATGCCAATAAGCATCGCAATAACAAAGCCAAAGGCCTTGGCCTGTCCAGACCCAATAGAAACTATTGCAGGTCCCGGGCAAAAACCTGCTAAACCCCAGCCAGCGCCAAAAATAAGGCTGCCTATAACGAGTGGTTTTGTAATATCCCGCCTAGTTGGTATATGGAGCGCGCCACCAAAAAAGGCTTGACTGCGTTTGCTTAATAAATAGAACCCTGCCAAACCGACACAAACCGCTCCTCCCATTACAAAGAGCAATGACGGATCCCAAGATCCAGTGATATCTAGAAAATTCAAGATCTTTGTAGGATTAGTCATGCCCGAAATCAGAAGCCCAAAACCGAAGAGAACGCCAATGAAATATTGACTGATGAGACTAAAGTGTTTTTTCATCTCATACTCCAATCAGGTGACGAATTACATATACAGCAATAAAACCTGCCAACATAAAAGACAGCGTTGCCACTAAAGAACGTGGGGATAATCGTGAGAGCCCGCAAATTCCGTGACCGCTAGTGCATCCTGAACCATATACAGATCCAAAACCAACTAGTAAGCCTGCAGCAACTATCGTTAACCAATCAGAATCGATCACCTGGGTGACATGAATATCAAAGAGCCAAATTGCCCACAGTGGCGAACTGAGAAGACCCAAAACTAAACTGAAGCGCCATGCTAAGTCATCTGACTTTAGAAAAAGTATGCCGGAAACAATCCCGCTAATACCAAGAATGCGCCCATGCAAATGAACGTAGAGTGCTGCAGCTAGACCAAGAATCACGCCACCTAGGAGCGCGGGACCTGGAGTAAATTCTAACCAGTTAATTTGCATTGAATATCCTATCTATGGAAGGAATTAACTACAGGGGTTTGGAGCAAGTTGATGTTGCAAGTATCGAAGAGCCAAATAGGTGCCAAAGAAAAAACCTGGCAAGGCCAAGAAAGAGCCAATCGCTAAAGTTGAGATCCCGCTTAAACCCTGACCAATGGTGCATCCTAGGGCAGTTACACCACCAAAACCCATCAATACAGCGCCAAACACATGATTACCAGTGTCTTGTGCATTGGCAAAGGTCTCCCAGAGAAAAGTGCGAGTAATCGACGCATGAAAGAATGATCCAATAACCATCCCCATTATTGCAACAACGCCAATAGTGAGTACTTTTGAGACATCACTATAAAACATCAACCAATCCAGTAAATATGCGTAAGGAGCTACAAATGACAGGCTTTCCATGCGCCCTGAGTTAGTGGCTAAATAAGCTTCTTGAAGCGTATTGGGATCTTCAGATACGAAGGCAAGATGCCCAGAGATCCACCAGATCGAACAAATTGCAAGCCCTACTCCGCATCCTGCCAGCAAATTATTGAAGGTCCAAAACGATTTTTTGAGTAAAGCGAAACAAATAAAACATCCTCCAAGAGTCAATCCCAGAAATAAATGGGCGCTTAGGCGGCTCAATCCAAAAACACCATCAAATATACTAGGGAGGTCTTGATGACTATTAAGCGTTATAAAAAAGCTATCTAAAAAATGAACTCTTACGAGGGCTAAAAATCCCCGTAATGTCATGAATGCAGTAAGACCCAGCACTAGGAATACGACGAATGATTTGAGGTTACCAGCGCCTATTCTCACCAAAGTTTTACTACCGCATCCTGACGCTAGAACCATCCCAAAACCAAAACAAATGCTTCCAACGATTATCGATAAGTAAGGCAAGCGATTACTAGTGTAGATAGATTTAGTAGTATCTATTGACCCCGAAGCAGACAATATTGCTACGCCAATAATAGCTATGCCGATAGCCAATGCCCACTGCCGAAGTCTTGACAGGTCAGACATAATAAAAAAATCAGAAATTGCTCCCATGGTACAAAAACTCGTGCGCTGCATAATTGCGCCGAGCAAAAAAGTAATCACGAAGCTAGCCCATAAGGCCTGATGGCTTATTGCGGTAAGGTCAACTGTATTCATGGAATCATTTTAAGTGCTGAGGGCAAAACTAGGGTTTTATATAGGCGTAGTGATTGACATACTGAAGATCAGCAATTCTCACCACTCCAGACGGAGTGAAATCTACATCGAGAATAAATTGATCTCTAGAAAGTTGACGATTCTTTAGGGTCATTTCGCATACCTCAAAGATAACGCCACGAGATTTCAAAGCCGAAACCAATGATCCATACTCAATGTTACTCACTTGGTCTTTTGCCCCTTCCATCAGAATATCGACTCCTCCCCCTAGAGTAACCACCGTGATTTTGCTAGTCGGAGAGGCATCTAAATGATTGCGGATATTTCTTAATCCTTTTAGCCCTTGGACTTTAGCATCATCAATCTGATATACCACCTTCGTTTGAGAAAATGCTAATTGAGAGAAAACCAAGAGACTGCATCCCAGTATTGAAGAAAATAATATGCGAGAAAATAATTGCAAGGTGTAGTTGAACATGATTAGCAATCAGGAATAAAAATGGGTTAAGAGGATATGCCAGGATTATTGGCAACGCCTTTAATGGTAGGTTGATTTAATTTCTGGGGCTTAATAATCTTTGCCTCTTTTAGATGGCGAGACATTAAATCCCAAATAGGTTCTGAAGTGCTATCTTTTGCGTCCTCGCTAACCGGCGCCCATCCAGCAACGCGATACTTTTTGCCTGAATCAATTAGGCTACCGTTAAGACTCATATTGGATATACGCTTACCCATTGAGGCATTTGGATCGATGGTGTACTTTAATCCCCCGACCCGCACCATATCACCACCCTGTTGATAATAAGGATCAGGATTAAAGAGATTGTCAGCGACATCTTCCAAAATGGTTTTGATGGTGTCCCCTGTCATTAAGGACATCGTGGTGTAGGGATAAGTGATTGCCGTTTGATCCATGAGATTTTCCATTGTGATTGCTTGCCCTGGTAATAAGCTGGTGCCCCACCGGAACCCTGGAGAGAATGCAATCTCTGCATTTTTTTGAGTCATTAAGCCATCTAAAATCAGTTGATCAAAACTACCGTTGAAGTTACCGCGGCGATAGAGCAATTCATCTGTCACGGCTAGTTTTTCATTAAGCCGATCTTCAAATGGTTTACGGATCTGCGATATTAAGTGGTTCATCGACGCATCAGCTGGTAGCAACTCAGAAAAAATAGGTAAAAGCTTATAGCGGAAATCAATGGGCTTGCCACCCTTTACGTCAAAATCAAGGACACCCAAAAATTTACCGTTAGATCCTGCATTAGTCACCACAGTCATTCCACCGGAGTTCTTCACTTTTACGGGAATAGGCACGCCATCATGTGTATGACCGCCTAGGATCGCGTCTAGGCCCCGCACACGCGAAGCCAGCTTGAGATCCACATCCATGCCATTATGGGAGAGCAATACCACTACTTTTGCCCCCTTGGAGCGAACGTGATCAATAGTTTTTTGCAGATTCACTTCTTGTATTCCAAATGTCCAATTTGGTGTGAAATAACGCGGATTCGCCACAGGGGTGTAGGGGAAAGCCTGGCCAATGATGGCTAGAGGAATGCCATTCATCTCGCGCATGACATAAGATGGAAAGACTTCGTCGCCAAAATCTGATGTTTTGATATTTTGAGCCACAAAGGAAATCTTATTCTGAAAGTCCTTTTTGATAATCTCTAAGACTCTTTTCTCACCTAAGGTCATTTCCCAGTGAGCCGTCATCACATCCACGCCAAGCGCTAGCGCTGCATCCACCATATCTTGCCCTTGGGTCCAAAGCGCCGTTCCAGATCCTTGCCAGGTATCACCACCATCCAACAATAAGGCGCTCGGCCTAGAAGCTTTAATTTGCTTGATTAGGGTAGACATGTGAGCAAAGCCACCCATGCGGCCATAATGTTTAGCGGCAGAACTAAAATCTAAATAAGTAAATGCATGAGCATCACGAGTGCCTGCTGGTATACCGTTTGCCTTCAGGAAGTATTCGCCCACTAAATGCGGTGTCTTTCCCATCTGGGGCCCAATCCCAATATTGACACTAGGCTCACGAAAGTAAAGAGGCATTAGTTGGGCATGACAATCCGTAAAATGCATCAAGTGCACATTACCAAAGCGTGGCAAATCGTAAAAAGATTTGGCATTATTCTGCGCTATGGATAGTTCCGAATGAAGACTCATGCCTCCAGCAGAAGCAAATGCCAACGCCTGAAGAAACTCCCTACGGTTGAGAGACATTGAGTTCTATTATTGGTTAACCGGCGATTGTGGATCGAGTAGCAGAGCCATCACATCCTGAATTTGCTGCTGGGTCAATAATTTAAAGTGTCCGAAACGGGGCATGTTGCTACACGCGTTATAGGCTTTTGAGTTATTAATACGATTCCATGTATATGAAATCACTTCCTGTGAATATCCGCGATTCTTACCGTAATTCCACAAACTTGGACCAAGCGTCCCGTAAGAGATTTCTTTCTTATCAATTTGATGGCAGTTATAGCAACCTCCTCCATTTACGGTATCAGGCTTATCGGTCCATGTGCTACCGCGGCCACTTTGCGCAATTGCCTCGCCACTTTTCCAATCGCCGATGTATTTACCATCGCTTGGCAGAGTAATGCTAGCCATGTTGATTTTTTGAATTTCAATTGCCCTAGCCAGCCCTTTTTTAGTATTAATTAAATTTGGGTTAGAGCAAAAAAGCTGTGTTTCGTCTTGATGAATCCGATCCAAGCCTGCAATCCCTTCAGACACAAAACCATTTGCAATCATTTTTTCAAACTTTGCATTTAAATTTCCCTGCGCAAAAGCGGGAGAGCAAAAGAGCGCTACTAAACAAAAACCTAAAATAAGTTTTAATCGATATATTTTCATTTTATTTGGCCTTATCGTTTTAGGCCTGGCGTTTGAATGACGCCGCCGTTGGCATTAACCGCCATATACATGGAAAGGGCCGTCAATAATTCTGATCCGTAAACGGGGAATGGAAAACGTTGTTGACGATAGCAATCATTTAAACGAAAGCCCATAGTCCAAAACTGCCCGCTAGAAACGCGGTAGGCGGGCCAAGACCCCCAACCAGCAGCAGCGCCCTCTTGAGTTGTGAGATTAGGCAAATCTTGCATGCGAATGCGCTTACCAGTTGATCCATGGCAAGTTGAGCAAGAAAAGTCCATAGGGCCACCCTCGAAGAAAAACGCTTTTTTTCCTAACTCATAAGCTTCTTTTTCCTTTGGATGTTTTGTGCTTACCTTAACCTTGAGATCTTTAGAGTGCGTTACAACATAAGCAACAATCGCCTCGATATCCTTTTTAAGACCCTTTTGAAATGGGGCATTAATAATCTCTTCAGCAGAGATACCTTGCAAGGTATTCATACAGGTAATTAAGCGGGATTCCAAATCTTGAACCTTATTCGTATCAGCAAAATATCGAGGTAATTGAGCTGCGGCCCCCTCAACAATACCTGGGCCAAGACCTAAATTACATTTTTCCAATGTAGCATTTTTGGGGCCAGAGGGTTTTTTCCATAGCTCTTCACCAGCTGCCTCGTATAACTCGGAAGGATTGCCATCAGCAATCATTTGACGATACCGGGCAATCTCGTCTGCGGTAGATTGAGCGCGCGAAGTGGTTGCAATCAACAAGAGTGCGGAAAGCATTAATAATTTAAATAGGGAAAGTAAGTTTGGGCTCATAGGGCACTCAGGAAACTGCAACCTCATCAGAGCGCTTATCGCCCCGAGTGTCAACCCAGCTCACAACTAACTTATCACCTTTTGTGCCTTTATATTTGAAATTCAAAAAGGGATCTTTAGAAATTGCAGAGCCAAAGTTAGCCGAGAAAACTTCCTTGCCTTGAGCCTTAACATTAAGAGCGGTAATAAACCAAGCAGGGATCAGTTTGCCAGCAGCATCTTTTCGCTGCCCGGACTCCATGTCGTGCTTCATTAAAATCTTGACATCAACAATACCGTTGGTTTCGGTTGCCCGAATGCGCATTGGATCACCCATCGCGTTTCCTTTTTTACTATTTATTAAAGTGCATTTTCTGAGCGAAACTTAACCGCCGCATCCGCCCAGGGTTACTTTGATTTCTTTAACGGCCATAGTCCATTTACCTTCAGACTTTACCAATGCATAAACATTAGAGGTTTGAGCCATCTTGATGCGCGTTGTTACAAACGATTCAGTGCCAGCGGGAATAAAAAATTGAGCCGCTAGCGTACTGGGATTCTTTTCAACCAAGATCGCAATTTGCTGGGCATTGAGATTGGTTGAAATGCTAACAGGAACAACGGCTCCATTCTCAGCAATCTCAGGCACATTCATAACCACAGCGCCTGACTTCTCAGGTACTCCAGAAACTAAAACTTTAAATACTTCATCAAGGCTTTTGCCATCAAAAGCCGCCTTATTCCACTCTTCAGCTTGTGCAATGCTAATTAAGCCAACCGAAGCCATCAAGCCAAAGATTGCTGTAGATTTCAGGACATGTCGTCGTTGCTGATTCATAAAAATCCCTTTTCTAGACCAAGATCACAATCTCAGTCAAAATCATGCTAAACCACTACTTTAATTGAATTTTACAGCCTTGACGGGCCTAAGACTGAGTTGAATTTGGCTCGCTGACAAAGATCGGTGAAAATGAACCAATTCATCCGCATAAAGTACTTACCGCTCAACCATGCTAGATCTTGAAGCTATCCTCTTATCCCTTAAATTAGCCTTATGGACGCTCATTTTCTTATTGCCTTTTGGCGTATGGGTTGGGCATGCTCTGTCAAAATCTAACCCCTATAAAAGTTGGATTGAAGCCTTATTGGCGCTCCCCTTGGTGCTACCCCCTACTGTTCTTGGTTACTACCTCTTAGAAGGTTTTGGGGGTAGAAGCTTTTTGGGGATACCCCTCGTTTTCTCATTTACAGGCATCTTGATTGCATCTTTAATAGTCAATTTACCTTTTGTTATTCAACCCATCCAACGCGCTTTTGAAGCTATTCACCCTGAAATCCGAGAGGCCGCCCAGGTAAGTGGGTTGTCAAGCTGGCAAACGTTTCGACTGATCGAACTTCCGCTGGCCTGGCGAGGCATTACCAGCGGGGCAGTGTTGACCTTTGCCCATACGCTCGGAGAGTTTGGAGTTGTTCTGATGGTGGGTGGAGCTATCCCCGGGGAAACAAAGACTGTTTCAATATCAATTTACGACAAAGTGCAAAGCTTTGACGCTACTGGCGCGGGGATGCTCTCGCTCCTGCTCCTTAGTATTTCACTGATAGCAATAGTCCTATCGTATGGCCTGCTTGGTACGAGAAAAAAGTGGGCTTACTGATGTTAAAGGTTCAAATATCTCAAGATACGCCAATGCCACTCCATGTTGATTTGGAGTGTCTTCCCGGAGAGCTGCATGCCCTAGTAGGTCCATCGGGTAGCGGTAAAACCAGCGTACTCCGAACTATTGCAGGCTTACGCAATCCCAGTTCCGGTCTGATTCAATGCGGTACTGATATTTGGTTTGATAGTGCTGGAATGCGCAGTCCTAATATTGCTTTATCGCCAGCAAAGCGTTCTTGTGGATTTCTGTTTCAGCAGTACGCCCTCTTTCCTCATCTAACTGCTTTAGAAAATGTTTGTATTTCACTGCAAAATTCGGGGTTAAACAGTCCTCAACAAAAATCACTCGCTCTCAATTGGTTAGAGCGGATGGGTATTACTGATTTAGTGGCCAGAATGCCAAATCAATTATCTGGTGGACAACAACAGCGCGTTGCCTTGGCAAGAGCGCTTGCTAGACAACCAAAGATCCTGCTATTGGATGAACCTTTTTCTGCAGTCGATGCGCCAACACGTCAAAGCCTTTATAAAACTTTGGCGGATCTACGAAAAGATTTGAATATCCCGATTCTCTTGGTGACTCATGATTTACGTGAGGCGGACTTGCTCGCCGATCGCATCACCGTGATTGATGAAGGAATGAGTTTGCAAACTGCGGCGCCAAAAGTGCTCTTTCAAAAACCACGCAACTCTAGGGTTGCAGAATTGGTTGGAATTCATAATATGTTTACAGGCATCTTTAACTCAGGCAATCTGACCTGGGATGGATGTGATAAGCAATTTAAGGTAATTGATAAAGGCAAGATCCCCTCTGGCACTCCGGTCGCTTGGGTTATACCTCCTGAGGGTCTGAGTCTTCACCAAGATTCCAGCAATACAGGAATTCCAGCCGCCGTTGAAAACATCAGCGCACTGGGACAGATTGCGGTTATCCAATTGCGCATTAAAGACAGTCATCACCGTATTACTTGGGAAGCTTCAGCGGCAGAAGTAAAGCGCCTCTCGCTTGCTATTGGTAGATCAACCTATCTTGAGCTCGATGAGAGCAAGATTCACATCATGCCACTGCGCCCCATTAACGATCCAAGGCGACTTCGTCAGTAATCTTTAGCTAATGAGATTGGGCTTTTGAGCTGCCAGGCCTAGTAATGCAGACATACCGCTGTGTCTGGCTCCTTCAGACAATTCTTGCTCATAGCAACTCAAGTCCACAATAGTCAGCTCGCCAGCTAATTGACGGATACCCTCTTCGGTATAAAGATGCTCTATTAAGGATGGTCCACCAGTTCTATATTCCAACTGTTTTGGGGTATAGCCTTGGAGTATAAAAATACCGCCTGGCTTTAATGATTTATGCACCTGCTTGAAGATGCGTTCACGCATGGCTGGGTCAGCAAACTGAATAAAGATAGCAATAATGGCATCATAAGCATTTGCTTCCCAGCTCCAACCGTCTGTATCGCAAAGCGTATGATTCATGACGACAGAATTATCCTTAGCGAATTGTTTTGCTTTAGCCAAGGCAATATCGGAGACATCGAAAGCGTCAACTTTCATACCTTGTTTAGCAAGCCAAACCCCATTGCGCCCTTCGCCATCCGCAATACATAAGACTGTATTGCCTGGTTTTAGATATTGTTTGGCTTGTTTGACAAGATATTCATTTGGCTCTTTACCGAAAATGAATTCTTCTTTATTAAAACGCTCATTCCAAAACTGGGTTTGATCAGAAAAGCTCATGAGGATCTTGAATTACTTCTTCAAGCCACCGACAAGATCATTCTTCAGGTCGATCACATTCTCAAGACCTACCGCAATACGTACCAGGCCATCCGTAATGCCGGCAGCTTTACGAGCTTCAGGCGCTACACGGCAGTGCGTCGTGGTTGCTGGGTGGGTAATGGTCGTACGAGTATCGCCAAGGTTTGCGGTAATGGAGCAAAGCTTAGTTTGGTTAATGAGTTTGAATGCAGCTTTCTTACCACCCTTTAAGGTGAAAGATAAGATGGCTCCCCCAGATTTTTGCTGACGCTTCGCTAAGGCAAATTGAGGATGTGACTTCAATCCCGGGTGATAAACACGCTCTACGCCAGGCTGTTTTTCTAGCCAGAGAGCTAAGTCCAGAGCATTTTGACTTTGTTGTTTCATGCGCAACTCGAGAGTTTCAAGACCCTTCAAAAATACCCAAGCATTAAAAGCGGAAAGCGTCGGTCCGGCAGTGCGGACATAAGGGAAGACTTTGCCGATAACAAAATCATTGCTACCCACTATCGCACCACCAACCACTCGACCTTGACCATCCAAGTATTTGGTTGCCGAATGAATAACTACATCTGCACCGAGTGAAAGGGGTTTTTGTAATGCCGGAGTGCAAAAACAATTATCCACAGCAAACAGCGCTTTTGCTTTCTTCGCTATTTTAGAAATGGCCTTGATATCAGCGATTTCTGTTAATGGGTTAGAAGGAGTTTCAAGGTAAAAAAGTTTTGTATTGGGCTGAACAGCGGCCTGCCACGCTTTGGCATCTGCCAAATCGACATAGCTTGTTGTGACACCAAATTTACTCATGATGGTGCTGAATAATTGAATCGTGGCACCAAAAACTGAGCGCGAGCAGACCACATGATCACCGGCTTGAAGATGGGCCATCGCAAGAGTCAAAATCGCTGCCATGCCAGATGAGGTAGCAATGCAGGCTTCACCACCCTCTAAAGCAGCCAACCGATCTTGAAACATACTAACCGTTGGGTTGGTAAAACGCGAATAGATAAAGCCTTTATCGGCATGTGCAAAACCGTCAGCTGCCAGTTCGGCACTATCGAAACAGAAGCTCGAGGTCAAGAACATCGCCTCAGAGTGCTCTTGAAACTCCGCAGTACGACGAGTGCCAGCACGAACCGCCAGGGTTTCGAGTGCGAGCTTAGAAAAGTCAGGTTTTTGGCGTTTAGTTTTGCTATTCATAAGGGTATTTTGACACTGAAATGCGGAATTGCCTCCGAGAGATATACCCGCTGTCGCTTTTTAGTCTTCAGTTGCTAAATGCAAATGCAACTGAGATCGCGCAAAGTCACTTGAATCACGTTGACGGTCTGCTTGTGCCTCAGTGGTATTGCGAGCGGCTTCCAAGGCATCCAAGTAGGAATCATTAATATCACCAGTAATGTAATGACCATCGAAACAAGAGGCTTCAAAGTTTTGTATGCTTGGATTAATGTCCCTGACGGCCTGTTTCATATCCTCAACGCTTTGGTAGATTAATTGATCGGCACCAATCATCTTATTAATTTCTTCGTCGGTGCGACCATACGCAACTAACTCGCTTCGAGTGGGCATATCGATACCATAAACATTAGGAAAACGAACAGGGGGTGCCGCAGAGGCAAAAATCACCTTCTTTGCACCAGACTCCCGTGCCATTTGGACGATTTCAAATGAGGTGGTGCCGCGAACAATCGAATCATCCACAATTAATACCGTCTTATCTTTGAATTCGACATGCATGGCATTCAATTTTTGACGTACTGATTTTCTACGTACAGCCTGGCCTGGCATGATGAAAGTGCGGCCAATATAGCGGTTCTTAAAAAAACCTTCACGATAGTCGACGCCCAATCGTTTGGCGACTTGCATAGCAGCTGGGCGACTTGAATCTGGGATCGGCATAACCACATCAATTTCCCCAGGGATTGTTTCCTGTCGTATTTTTTCAGCAAGGTAATCACCCATTCGCATACGAACGTTATAGACAGTCACGCCATCAATAGTCGAGTCTGGTCGGGCCATATAAACATATTCAAAAATACAAGGTGTGAGCACTGCATTAGGGACGCACTGACGAGAGGAGAAGTTACCATCCAAATCAATGTAAATTGCCTCGCCTGGATTAACATCACGCACAAAGGTAAAGCCTAAGCCCTCAAGCGCGACTGACTCAGATGCTACCATCCACTCAGGGCCATTAGAAGTATCAATGCGACCGATGCACAGTGGTCGAATGCCAAAAGGATCACGAAATGCCAGCAGGCCATAACCCGCAATGAGTGAAACTACAGCGTATGACCCCTTAACACGTCGAGTGACACCTGTCACCGCATTAAACATTGCACCCTCATCGAGCGCTACGCTATTCGTTTCTTTTTGAAGTTCATCGGCCAAAACGTTGAGTAGTACTTCCGTATCTGAATTGGTGTTGATGTGGCGTCGATCACGATAGGCCATTTCCACCCGCAAACTTGGTGCATTAGTTAGGTTACCGTTATGGGCCAGAATAATACCGTAAGGTGCGCTCACATAAAACGGTTGAGCCTCTTCTTCGCTACTGACTGAACCAGCGGTTGGATAGCGAACTTGCCCAATCCCAGCATTGCCATGCAGACTGCGCATATTGCGTGTTCTAAAAACATCTCGTACTAAGCCATTTGCTTTATGCATGGTGAATGAATTGCCATGCATCGTCGCAATACCGGCGGCGTCTTGACCACGGTGTTGCAAGAGCAACAATGCGTCATAAAGAAGTTGGTTTACTGGGGTATGGGAAACTGTTCCAACAATGCCGCACATATACCTATTTCCCTATGGTTATTGAAGGTGTGATTACCGGAAGTTTCGGCATGGATTCACCCAATTGCTTTGCCCAGTCTGGCGGTAACCAAGCCTTGATGAGGCTGGTCGCCATCTCAACAGCCGGTCTTGTAATGGCTTTTTGCCAAGCAGGAGTCTGCGGTATTGGGGTTAAGGCCGCTAAAGTAGCTAGAACAACAATAATTAAACCTCCCCGCAATACACCAAAGATCAAACCTAAAAAACGGTCTGTCAAGCTAAGGCCCGCTGAAAGAATAATTTTTTGCACTATCCCGCCCAATAATCCACAAGCTATGAGCGTCAAAATAAAGAGTATTAAAAAACTCACGCCAAGACTGAGAAGGTCATCCATATGAAAGCTAGATAACCATTCGGTTGAAAGATAAGCTGTGTAGTGATAAGCCACCCAGGATGCAATAAACCAGGATGCTAATGCTAGAACTTCTTTAAATAATCCACGAGAAATGCCCACCAAAGCAGAAACCAATAGCACTACTAGGATGAAGTAATCCACCGTAGTTAAATTAAGGGTGGACAAGTAATCCATTATGGCGAACCCACCTCAACTAAACGGGGCGTTAGACCCATGGCTTTTAACTTCTTTTCCGCTGCTTCAGCAGAGTCTTTGTCAGCAAAAGGGCCAGCACGAAGTACAGAGAGCTTTGTTCCGTCAGTGCCATTCTTGCTTAAGACAAAATTAGGGATTTTTTGATCCTTCATCTTAGTGATCCAGCCCTTTGCCCTCTCTTCAGAGGCAAATGCGCCAATTTGCAGGACAAATTTGCCGGAGCCTGTTGCGGGAGTTTTGCCTGAAGTATCAGGCTTGGGTTTGGGTGTGGATCCCGAAACCACCTCTTCACCCGCAGCTAAGCCAAGGGCGACTTCCTTACTGGGCGCTGGAGTCACTTTGGTCTCTGCAACGGGAGCCGGTTTTATGGCGACTGAATCTTTCTCTTTCAAAGAGGGATCTGAGCTAACAGGAGCTTGCACTTTAGTAGCAGTTTTAAGCTCTGGTGCCGCAGTATTAGCTACTGAATCTGGCAAGCTAGTCACAATAGTGACGGCAATATCGTTATTGACCGCCTTAGGCTTGCCATCAAGAATTCTAGGGAGTCCGACTACAGCAAGCAACACAAGGACTGATGCGCCGATTAAACGATGTCTGGCGCGTTGTTGCTCTGGATCTTCGGTAAGTGCCTCTTCTTGTATATCAAAAGAGCGTTGCGGGGTACGTGAACTGATTTTTTTAGTGGTGCGCCTTGCCCCTACTGATTCTCTTTCAAGGTCATCAGACTGGGAGTCCCGCTTAAAAAACTTCGGTAAACGAATCATTAATCAATGCGCCTGGTTGGTTCTATATGCTATTACGCCTGCAACAGTATAGAAAGATCCGAAGGTCACAATTCTATCACCCTCACCCGCTTTAGATAAGGCTTTTTGATAGGCTAAGGCAGGATCCGTAAAGATCTCGATCCCACCTTCTGGACCATTATTGGGTGCCACACCAAGCATTTCGAGCCTTCTGGCCAGATCTTTCGCACAAGCAGCCCGAGGGGTCGGCAAATCAACACAAAACCAGAAATCAACTATATTCAAAAGGGGCTTCACGACGCCATCAATATCCTTGTCTGCCATTGCCCCAAATATCGCATAGGTATAAGGGTAATAAGCCATCTTGTCGAGACTTTGAGCCAAAGTTGCGGCGGCATGGGGATTGTGAGCCACATCCAATACGATCGTAGGCTGGCCAGGAAGAACCTGAAACCGACCTGGTAGTTCGACCAGAGCAAAACCGTTGCGGATATCTTGTGCTCCGACTGGTAAGCGCTGATGAAGTGCCATCAAGGCAGCTATGACTGCGGAGGCATTCAGAATTTGGTTTGCGCCGCGTAGCGCTGGATAACCGAGACCACTAAAGCGTTTATTTCGGCCCGCCCAACCCCACTGCTGTTTATCCCCTTGAAAATTGTAATCGCGGCCGTGCAACCATAGATCACAGCCCAGTTTTTCTGCATGATTGATGAGGGTTTGTGGTGGTATGGGATCAGCGCAGATGGCGATTTGGCCTGGACGGAATATCCCTGCCTTTTCTATTGCGATTGCTTCGCGTGTATTACCTAAAAAATTCGCATGATCAATATCAATGCTGGTAACGATGGCGCAGTCTGCATCAACAATATTTACGGCATCGAGGCGACCACCCATGCCTACCTCTAAAATCACGGCATCTAGTTGCGCCTTTGAGAATAAATACATAATTGCTAAGGTCGTAAATTCGAAATAAGTTAAGGTTGGCGCATCGAGCAAGCTCACACGGGCAAACTCTACTGCATTGAAGCACTCTAGCAATAGGGAGTCACTTACATCGACGCCATTCACTCGCGCTCGTTCATTGAAAGCCAGGAGATGAGGCGACATATGACAACCAACACGATAACCAGAGGCCAGCAAAATACTCTCGAGATAGGCGCAGGTAGAGCCCTTACCGTTTGTACCTGCCACTGTAATCACGGGGCAATCAAAGCGCAAACCTAAAGCCTCTTTAACACGGCCAATGCGCTCCAATCCCATATCGATTCCGACGGGATGTGCAGTTTCTAGATGGCTAAGCCAATCCTGCAGATTACTAAAAAGGATGGGGGGGTGATGCGCAGTGGTCAAGCGGATTAAGCAGCAGCGCTAGCAGAGGAAACAGGCTCGGGTAATTTTTGCAGCATGGCAAGCAGATGAGCAATTTCAGCACGCATCTGGCGCCGATCAACAATCATATCAATAGCCCCTTTTTGCATTAAAAACTCAGAGCGCTGGAAACCTTCTGGTAATTTTTCACGGACAGTTTGCTCTATGACCCGCGGGCCTGCAAAACCTATTAAGGCTTTTGGTTCAGCCATGACAACATCACCCATGAAAGCGAAGCTCGCTGAGATACCACCCATAGTTGGATCAGTGAGCACACTGATATAGGGCAAGCCTTTTTTTGAAAACAAAGTGAGCATTGAATTGGTTTTAGCCATCTGAAATAAAGATAGCAAACTCTCTTGCATGCGAGCACCACCAGTTGCGGTAATGCAAATGAAAGCACACTTTCGATTGATAGCCTCTTGGACACCGCGTACAAAGCGCTCGCCGACCACTGAACCCATTGAGCCGCCCATAAATTGGAACTCAAAACACGCTGCAACCACAGGGATAGCCTCAATCTTTCCACCAAGAACCACCAAAGCCTCAGTCTCTCCAGAGGCATCATTGGCTTCCTTCAAGCGATCTGGATATTTTTTGGAATCCCTAAATTTCAGGGGATCAGTTGGAAAAATATCCGCGCCGATCTCATAACGATCTTTAGGATCAAGCAAGCTATCTAGACGCTGACGCGCACCAATTCGCATGTGATGACTGCATTTAGGGCAGACAGATAAATTAGCCTCGATATCGGTACTGTAAAGAACTGTCTCACAACTCGGGCACTTGACCCATAGCCCTTCGGGGACTGACTTACGATTCGCAGGATCAGTATGTTGAATTTGGGGTGGGAGTATTTTATCGATCCAGCTCATGTCTTTTAGCTATCCAAGGCGACGCGAATTTCACGTATAAAGGTTTCAAGTGATTGTACTGCTTCACCAAGCGCAGAATCCTCTAGAATCCGAATAATCCGACTACCTATCACGACTGCATCGGCTGTATTGGAGACGGCCTTAGCACTGGCGGCATCATGAATTCCAAAACCGACTGCAATTGGAATCTGAGTAGACGCTCTAATTTTAGGAATAATGCTAGCCACATCTTGGGTATTTAAGTGGGAGGCGCCAGTTACCCCACGCATCGAAACATAATAGATATAACCAGAAGCTATCTTGGCGGCTTCTTTAATGCGGTCCAGAGATGATGTCGGAGCCAACAAGAAAATCGGATCAACTCCAGCAACGCGCATGCGTGCTGCAAAATCAATGCATTCTTCTGGTGGATAATCCACAATGAGGACGCCATCAACACCGGCTGCCTTTGCTTCAGTGGCAAAGCGTTCAGCCCCCATTTGCTCAACTGGATTTGCGTAACCCATCAACACAACTGGCGTAGTTGTATCTTGAGTGCGAAATTCTTTTACCATCTCCAAGCAGTTATGCAAGGTAACACCTTTTGCTAGAGCCCTTTCAGATGATCGTTGAATCACTGGACCATCTGCCATAGGGTCCGAAAAAGGCACTCCCAATTCAATCACATTGGCACCGCCACGCACTAAGGCATGCATTAACTCTACAGTAAGAGTTGGATTTGGATCGCCAGCAGTAATAAAAGGAATAAGCCCTTTTTTACCAGAAGCTTTTAATGATTTAAATAAGGCAGTAATTTTTGACATGCTTAACCTTCAGATCCAGTCGCTTGGGCAACTGTATGCATATCCTTATCACCACGACCAGAAAGATTTACTAGGATAGTTTTGTCTTTGCCGAGGGCTGGCGCCATCTTGCAAGCATAAGCGATCGCATGAGCAGATTCCAGGGCAGGAATAATACCTTCGATGCGACAGCAATCGTGAAATGCCTTAAGCGCCTCTTCATCTGTAATAGCCACATAATCCGCACGGCCGGAATCTTTTAACCAGGCATGCTCAGGACCAACACCTGGATAGTCCATGCCAGCTGAAACAGAGTGCGTTTCAGAGATCTGACCATTTTCATCTTGCAGCAAGTAAGTGCGATTGCCATGCAGCACGCCTGGTTTACCAACACAAAGTGCTGCAGAGTGTGCGCCACTATTGAGTCCATGACCTGCTGCTTCAACACCAATGAGTTTGACTTCAGAAAAATCAATGTAAGGGTAAAAAATTCCCATCGCATTGGATCCGCCGCCAACACAAGCAAGAACATAGTCTGGTTGACGGCCAATTAATTCAGGCATTTGTAATTTGCACTCTTCGCCGATGACGCTTTGAAAATCCCGCACCATCATCGGATAGGGATGAGGGCCTGCAACGGTGCCAATAATGTAAAAGGTATTGTCAACATTAGTGACCCAATCGCGCATAGCCTCATTCAGTGCGTCTTTTAGAGTTTTAGTACCAGACTCAACTGGTACGACTTTAGCGCCAAGCAATTTCATGCGATAGACGTTTTGTGCCTGGCGAGCCACATCGACCGAGCCCTGATAAACCGTACAATCCAATCCGAAACGTGCGCAGATCGTCGCAGTGGCAACACCATGCTGTCCTGCTCCGGTTTCAGCGATGATGCGTGGTTTACCCATGCGCTTAGCCAACATCGCTTGTCCAATAACGTTATTAATTTTGTGAGCGCCAGTGTGGTTTAAGTCTTCGCGCTTCAGGTAAATCTGCGCACCCCCCAACATCTCACTCCAGCGCTTGGCATGGTAAACCGGTGATGGACGACCAACAAAATGTTTTAGCTCATAGTGAAACTCTTCCACGAACTCTGGATCATGTTGATACTTGGCATAAGCTTCTTTGAGCTCATCTAAGGCATACATGAGTGTTTCCGATACAAAAACACCACCATAGGGACCGAAGTGTCCTCTTGCGTCTGGCTTGTCGTACATAGCTACCTTTGTGATTTAGTTACAGCAAACTGATTAGGGTGCCGACTGAGCATCAGCTGCTCGAACAGCTTTAATAAATTCAGTCATCAACACGGGATCTTTAATGCCCCTGCTGCTTTCAACGCCACTCGAGACGTCAACCGCGCAAGGGTGCAGACGAGCAATCGCCTCGCCCACGTTGTGTGCGTTCAATCCACCACTCAAAACGACCCGATGCGCGTTTGCGCTTACCCATATCCGTGGAATTCCCTGCCAATCGAAAGGAACGCCCCCACCACCATATCCCTCAACCAGGGCATCTAGCAAAAAGGCGCTTGCTTGACTATATTGTAGGGAAAAATCATCAAAAGCAAAGCCTGGCCCTATTCTGGCGGCTTTCATCCAAGCCTGGCCATTCGCTAAACGAGCGCACTCTTGGGGGGCTTCATCCCCATGAAACTGCCAAAGTGTGATTGGCGCAACAGCTCTAATAGCCTCAAATTCGGCTTCTGAGGCGTTTACAAGTAAGCCAACTGCGTCGATACCCGCAGGTAGACGTGAAATCAGCTGGGCGGCAATATGGGGCGTTACAGCCCTTGGGCTTGGAGGGTAAAACACAAAACCCACAGCATCAACCCCAGCAGCAACAGCAGCATCAATATCAGCCGGTGTCTTCAAGCCACAGATTTTGACCCTAGTTCGATCAGAAGAGTGTGTCAGTAAGCCCATAAAGTGATGATAAGGCTAAGGCCTAAAGCTGTCTTTGAAAAGAACAGGTGGAAGCCATGAGTTTTCAAGACGGGGCTGGGGGATAGCAAATTCATCTGGATAAGCTATTTTAGCCAAATAAAGGCCATCTGGAGCAAATGTTGGCGCTGCAACCCTTCTATCTTTAGCAGCTAGCACTTCAGACATCCATTGTGTCGACTGTTTGCCTGTACCAATCATCAGAAAAGTACCTACGAGGTTCCTTACCATATGGTGCAAAAAAGCATTGCCGCGAATCTTGAAATACAGCCAGGGTTGGGCTGAAAAAATCTCGATCGAATAGATAGTTTTAATGGGCGTCTTGCTTTGACATTCCGATGATCTGAAGGATGAGAAATCATGCTCACCAATCAGATATTCCCTAGCTGCTTGCATCGCAGGAACATCGAGCCACTTATCGGCAGGCATCATCAAATAACCAGCACGAGAAGTAGCCATTGGTGACCGATAAGGTCCAGCATGCAATGCATAAATATAGGTGCGTTCATTTGCAGAAAATCTAGCGCTAAATTCTTCTGAAACCGGCATAGCCCAGTTCACGACGATCGAATCAGGTAAAAAAGAATTGATCCCCCTCACCCATGACCAATCATCACGCTTCACAGTGACATCGAAATGCACAACCTGGCCCAATGCATGAACACCGGCATCGGTTCTTCCCGCTGTAGTCACACGAACGATCGCATCACTAGAGCTATCACCAACAAACCGAGTGATGGCGCCCTCCAATTTATCTTGGACGGTATTGAGGCTGAGTTGCGATTGCCAGCCTGAATAAGGGCTTCCGTCATATTGCAGACCTAGAGCAATGCGCATCAGAAGGTCCTAATCGCTGCGATGCTCAAGTTCAGATAACAAGCTCTGAGCTTCAATCGTCAATGCGGGGTCAATCGAGTTACTGACAGACAGCACCTCAGCCAAGGACTTCCTGGCGGCAGCAAAGTCTTCGATGGTAATGTAAGCGCGCGCCAAATTCAGTTTGACACGAAGAGAATCAGCTAACTGACCGGTCGAAATAGATGAAGTACTAGCAGTTGCCACTGAAGCAGGTTTTGCTAGATCCAAATCAATTCCAGCGAACAGGGCTTTAGCCCTTTCGGGCATTGCTATCGCTGACACCGTGGGAGTCCTAGCTTGCTTATACGAAGCTTGCGCGTAATTTTGCAATTCAGAACGACGCGCATTTCGCGCTAAGAACCACAGCAGTAGACCAGTCAATAGTACTAAACCAAGAGCAACAGCAGCAGGCGCAAAGTTGCCTAGACCAAAGTTTGGTTCGATGGGTTTCTGTTGTTTCGCTTTTTGTAATAGACCTTGTAACTCCGCAATGCTCTTTTCTAACTCCGCTACGCGAGCGCGAGTCTGCTCAAGCTGCTTTTCTTGGGCAACCAATTCCTCATTGTATTGCCGCTG
This sequence comes from Burkholderiaceae bacterium, assembly GCA_947447945.1. Taxonomy (GTDB): domain Bacteria; phylum Pseudomonadota; class Gammaproteobacteria; order Burkholderiales; family Burkholderiaceae; genus Polynucleobacter. The sequence continues at coordinate 15,230 of CANFLR010000014.1, read as the reverse complement.
ATCTGAGCTTCCTTCTACGCTAGAGCCAATTTTGAGCCGATCGGCTGGAACATTTTCTTGGGCTCCAAGTCCAGCTTTTTTTGAGTTCCCGCTAGCAATCTTGTCAGACAGCCCAGCATGCCACTGCGCATTCGCCTCAGCAACAAAATGATTTGCTTCGGCAGGACTAATAGATCGCAATAAAGCCTGGCTGGGACGAACCAACTCAGCGCCAGCTGCAAGTCGATTGATGCTGCCACTGGCAAAAGCATCAGGGTTAGCCTTAAATAAGGCAACAATCGTTTGATCCAGTGTTGCCCCATCTAGTTGTGGTGATATTTGCGCAGCTATTTCAGAGAGCGTTTGACCTTGCTTAACGGTAATTTTTTGCACATCTCCCAATAACAAGGTAAATGTTTTACTAATGCTGCCAGATGACCAATTTAAATTGATTAATAGATCCAGAAATGGATCGTCACTCAAGGGCACAGAACCAAGCGTCTCCACCAATACCATCAGGCGTTCTTGTTGGTTGCGATATAGGCTTGCTTGGGGATTTAAATCTAGAACCTTGCTGGAGATGCCAAGACGAGAGTAAGTCAGCTTATCGGGTATGGCTACATTGAGGCTATTTAAAGCACTTTGATCTTCAGGTCCAAATCGAATCGGAAACTCAACACGCAAAGGCTCGCCAGGCTTAGATAATAAATATGGTGAGCCTAATGAGAGAGCGCTTACTGAGCAGGACCACGTGAGAAAACCTAAGCAAAGTGCTCTGATAATCCCAAAGAAAATAGCTTGGAACATTAAGCCTCAAGCAAAATACGTAGCATACGTCGTAATGGCTCAGCAGCGCCCCACAATAATTGATCTCCAACTGTGAAAGCACCAAGATATTCTGGGCCCATTGCCAGCTTATGCAAACGACCAATTGGAACGCTGAGGGTTCCACTAACCGCCGCAGGAGATAAATCTTGCTCGGTCAGCTCGCGATCATTAGGAACCACCTTAACCCACTGATTATCACCAGCTAGAATGGCTTCAATTTCCTTAAGAGGAATGTCTTTTTTCAACTTTACGGTCAAGCCTTGAGAGTGGCAGCGCATTGCCCCAACCCGAACACACAAGCCATCGATTGGAATGCTACCGGGAGAGCGGAATGCAGGGCGTCCTAAAATCTTATTGAACTCGGCGCCGCCTTTCCATTCTTCTTTAGTTTGTCCATTCTCTACAGGGACATCGATCCAAGGTATCAGGCTTCCCGCTAAAGCAGTATTGCGAAAGTTTTTCTTAGGAAAGTCACTGGATCTTAATGTAGCGGTCACCTTGCGGTCAATATCCAAAATCCATGAAGATGGATCTGCTAACTCAGTTGCCACAGAGTCACGCAATGCACCCATTTGCAGTAACAATTCACGCATATTTTGAGCGCCAGCACCCGAGGCGGCCTGATAGGTCATGGCACTGATCCACTCAACCATATCAGCCTTAACAAGTCCACCCATTGCCATCATCATCAAGCTGACGGTGCAATTGCTACCAATCCAATTCTTGCCGCCAGCCGCTAAAGCCCGATCAATCACAGGACGGTTCACTGGATCCAAAATCAATACTGCATCATCTTTCATTCGTAAAGCACTTGCCGCATCGATCCAGTGACCCTGCCATCCAGCCGCACGTAATTTTGGAAAAATATCATTGGTATAGTCACCACCCTGACACGTCAAAATGATGTCGCAACGAGAAAGTGCTTTGATATCACTTGCATCCTGCAAAGTATTTTCACTCTTAGTTACCTTGTGACCATTCAATGCGGGAACAGTCTCACCTACTTGGCTAGTGCTAAAAAATACTGGCTCGATCAGATCAAAATCTTTCTCAGCCAACATTCTTTCCATCAGAACGCTACCGACCATACCGCGCCAGCCGACTAGGCCCACTAAAGGAGTGCTTGTATTTGCCATGATGATTAAGATTTAATAAATTGAATTCGATTGGATAAATTAAGCGAGAGCGGCCACAACTGCATTGCCCATTTCTACGGTGGAAACTTTTTTCGTACCATCGGTATAAATATCTGCAGTTCGCAAGCCTTGCGCTAAAACTGTTTGTACCGCCGCTTCTATGCGATTGGCCTGTTCTGGCATCCCCAGGGAATAACGAAGCATCATCGCCGCAGACAAAATGGTTGCCAAAGGATTAGCAATACCTTTACCAGCAATATCAGGGGCAGATCCATGGCTAGGCTCGTACAGGCCTTTGTTATTTTTATCAAGAGAGGCTGAAGGTAGCATTCCGATGGAGCCGGTTAGCATCGCAGCTTCATCCGAAAGAATGTCGCCAAAAAGATTTCCGGTAACCACCACATCAAATGCTTTAGGTGCTTTAACCAATTGCATTGCTGCGTTATCAACATACATGTGCGATAACTCCACATCAGGATAGTCTTTGGAAACACGAATCATGACTTCACGCCAAAGCTGTGAAGTTTCTAAAACATTAGCCTTATCTACGCTGCATACTTTTTTACCGCGCTTTCGAGCAGCCTCAAAAGCAACGCGACCAATTCTTTCTACTTCTGGCTCGCTGTAGTGCATCATGTCGTAACCTTCGCGAGCACCCTTAAATAAAGGCAGTTCAGAAGCTCGGATCCCGCGTGGTTGTCCAAAATAAATGTCGCCATTGAGTTCGCGAATAATCAGAATATCTAAACCACCCACGATTTCTGGTTTCAAACTGGATGCCGCAGTCAGCTCGTCATAGCAAATAGCAGGACGAAAATTAGCAAATAGCTCTAAATGCTTGCGCAAACCCAAAATAGCCTGCTCAGGACGGAGCTCACGTGGGAGCGTATCGTATTTCCAGTCACCTACCGCACCAAATAAAATAGCATCTGCTTTTTTTGCTAATTCAAGGGTGCTTGGCGGTAATGGATGCCCAGCCAGGTCATAAGCTGCACCACCAACAGGCGCCGTTTCAAGATCAAACTGAGGGCCAAGCGCATTGAGCACCTTCACGGCCTCAGCGACGATTTCCGGACCGATACCATCGCCCGGGAGAACTGCTATTTTCATGGGAAGCCTTTAACTCAATAAAACTACGGCAATTGTGTAGCAAGCCAAGGCATTTTAAGGATGCGCTCTGCTTCGTAAGCCTTAATTTTATCTGCATGGCGTAGGGTTAAGCCAATATCGTCCAAACCATTGAGTAGGCAGAACTTTCTAAAAGGGGCAATTTCAAAACTATAAGCCTTGCCATCCGGGGACACTACCTGTTGTGCCTCAAGGTCAATAGTTAACTGATAAGCACTAAAAGCCAGAGTTTCATTAAATAGGTGATCAACTTCAAGCTCAGTCAAAACAATGGGTAAAAGACCATTTTTAAAGCAATTATTAAAGAAAATGTCTGCAAAGCTGGGGGCAATCACTGCTCTGAAGCCATATTGATCCAAAGCCCAGGGGGCGTGTTCACGAGAACTGCCACAGCCAAAGTTTTTGCGCGCCAACAAAATCCCAGCGCCTTTGTAACGCGGCTGATTCAAGACAAAGTCAGGATTAATAGGCCGGCTAGAACAATCTTGTCCCGGCTCGCCATGATCAAGATAACGCCACTCATCAAATAAATTTTGACCAAAACCTGTCTTTTTAATCGATTTAAGAAACTGCTTCGGAATGATGGCGTCAGTATCAACGTTCTCCCGATTCAAGGGAGCCACTAATCCTTTGTATACCGTGAATTTTTCCATAATATTCTGCTCAATACCTACTTAACAGGTGTAATCACGACATCTTTCCCTTGGGTTTGGGATTGGTTGGTCGCTGGTGGTGTTTTTGAATCACTCATAGAGGTACCGAGCGACTGCATATCCTTGCCTATACCTTCCATCGTGCTAGCGCAGGCAGAAAGAATGATCCCAGTAATTGCTACAAGGGCTAATTTTTTAATCATTGAGAAGGAGCTAAACAGATTCATGGCGGCCTCCTTAAGAAATCTTACGGATGTCAACAAAGTGGCCTTCGATTGCAGCAGCAGCAGCCATCGCTGGACTAACCAAATGGGTTCTCCCCCCATTACCTTGACGACCTTCAAAATTACGATTTGAAGTTGAGGCGCAACGCTCACCAGGCTCAAGGCGATCCGCATTCATGGCAAGGCACATAGAGCAACCAGGCTCGCGCCATTCAAAGCCTGCGGCTTTGAAAACACGATCCAGACCTTCTCTTTCAGCCTGAGCCTTGACTAAACCAGAGCCTGGCACAACCAGGGCCAATTTCACATTGGCTGCGACTTTTTTGCCGAGCCGTTCAACGACCTTTGCTGCTGCACGCATATCTTCAATGCGACTATTAGTGCAGGAACCGATAAATACCTTGTCAACGGAAATATTACTAATGAGAGTATTGGGGATGAGATTCATATACTCCAAAGCACGTTCCATGGCGGAGCGCTTATTAGCATCACGTTCTTTTTCAGGATCGGGAACGCGATCGCTGATATCAAGAACCATCTCTGGAGAAGTGCCCCAAGTTACTTGGGGGGCGATTTCTTCGGCGCGTAATTCCACCACCGCATCGAATTTCGCATCTGAATCTGAGTGCAAGGTACGCCAATATTGCATCGCTTGACGTAGCGCCTCACCTTGAGGTGAATAAGGCCGCCCCTGAACATAATCGATCGTCGTTTCATCTACGCCAACTAAACCAGCGCGCGCACCAGCTTCGATAGCCATATTGCAGACTGTCATACGACCTTCTATGGAGAGGGCTCGGATAGCTTCACCTGCAAATTCAATTGTGTAGCCGGTCCCACCAGCAGTACCGATTTTGCCAATCACTGCAAGCACGATATCTTTTGCAGTACTGCCAGGCTGCAAACGGCCATCGATGCGAACCAGCATATTTTTACTCTTCTTCATGAGTAAAGTTTGTGTCGCTAATACATGCTCGACCTCTGAAGTGCCAATACCGAATGCCAAGGCGCCAAAAGCACCATGCGTACTAGTATGCGAATCTCCGCAGACCACCGTCATGCCCGGCAAGGTAGCCCCCTGCTCCGGCCCAATCACATGCACAATGCCTTGACGAACATCGTTCATTTTGTATTGCGTGATACCAAGAGCGTCGCAGTTTTGATCAAGCGTATCGACTTGCAACTTCGAAATCACGTCGGTAATGCCCCCAGAGCGATCGGTTGTTGGAACATTATGGTCAGAGACGGCAAGGTTGGCTGAAATTCGCCAAACTGGTCGACCAGCAAGCTTAAGACCCTCAAAAGCTTGTGGGCTAGTGACCTCGTGCAAAAGCTGCCGATCTATATAGATCGTCGCCGTGCCATCTTCCTCGGAATAAACAACGTGGTCATCCCACAATTTGTCATAAAGCGTACGGGACATATAGCTCTTTATTAATTATTTACGCGCTGAAAGGGCAGGAACATCACGCCGGGTCTCGCCAACAAACAACTGACGTGGACGACCGATTTTATATTCCGGATCAGTGATCATCTCTTCCCACTGCGCGATCCAACCAACCGTTCTTGCCAAAGCAAATATACAGGTAAACATTTCAGTTGGAACTCCTAGAGCACGTTGAACAATTCCTGAATAGAAGTCAACGTTTGGATAGAGCTTACGGCTAACAAAGTAATCGTCTTCCAAGGCAATCTTCTCTAAAGTCATCGCCAGCTTGAATAAAGGATCATCCTGAAGGCCTAGCTCTTCTAAAACAGCATAACAAGTTTCGCGCATTAACTTAGCGCGTGGATCGAAGTTCTTATAAACCCGATGACCAAAGCCCATCAAGCGAACGCTAGAGTTCTTATCTTTCACTTGAGCAATAAATTCATGAATACGCTCGACGCCACCAGCAGCCTGAATTTCATTGAGCATTTGGAGGCAAGCTTCATTCGCTCCACCGTGAGCTGGGCCCCATAAACAAGCGATTCCTGCTGAGATAGCCGCAAATGGATTGGTGCCTGAAGAGCCACAGAGGCGCACTGTTGAAGTCGAAGCATTTTGTTCGTGATCAGCATGCAAAGTAAAGATACGATCTAAAGCGCGAACCAACACTGGATTCACTTTATATTCTTCACAAGGGGTAGCAAACATCATGCGCATGAAATTTGCCGTATAAGAAAGTGAATTATCAGGATAGACAAATGGCTGACCGATCGAGTACTTATAAGCCATGGCAACCAAAGTTGGCATCTTTGCAATTAATCGAATCTGGGCAATTTGACGCGCCATTTCATCGGTATAGTCAATTTCATCATGATAGAAGGCAGCCATTGCGCCAACTAAACCAGTCAATACCGACATTGGATGTGCGTCACGACGGAATCCTCGCAAAAAGAATTGCATTTGCTCATGAACCATAGTGTGGTGCATGACCAATTCTTCAAAATCTTTCTTCTGCTCTGCGTTTGGTAATTCCGCCTTCAAAAGTAAATAGCAGACTTCCAAGAAATCGCATTTATTCGCTAAATCTTCAATGGGATAGCCGCGATAGAGCAATTCACCTTTGTCGCCGTCGATATAGGTAATCTTGCTATTACAAGATGCTGTAGATAAAAAGCCTGAGTCATACGTGAACTTGCCAGTCTGACCGTAGAGCTTGCGAATATCAATAACATCTGGGCCTACTGTGCCCTTAAAGATTGGGAGATCTATATCTGGAGTCCCGTCCGAGAAGGACAATTTAGCCTTGATGTCTGATTCAATCATTTTCGATCCTCTAATCTTTCCAAAATATTATTAATACACCAATTTCTCAGACTAATTTGATGCCCGTGCACCAAAATGCTGATTTATTTTTCCTGCAACTGCAACATCAAGCGTTTCAAGACCTCTGAACCAGAAAATTCTTGCAACGCATCAACCATGGCCTTACGGCCAATCAATAAATCCATTAAATCATTATCATCCAGCGCCAATAATCGCCCTAGCACCTTACCATCTTCTGCGCTAAGTTGATCGCCGTAGCGAGCAAAAAAACGCTGCAAAATTAAATCATTCTCTAACAATCCTCTGCGAGCATCACTCTTAAGGCGATATAGCTCTGCATTACTCAGTGTCATACCGCTCTGCGAAGCATTAATTCCTTGATCTTGCCAATGGCTTTAGTAGGATTTAAATGCTTAGGACAGACATCAACACAGTTCATGATGGTGTGGCAACGGAATAGGCGGTATGGATCTTCCAAGTTATCCAAACGTTGTGCAGTTTCCTCATCGCGACTATCAGCGATAAAACGATATGCCTGTAGCAAACCAGCTGGTCCAACAAATTTATCAGGATTCCACCAAAATGAAGGACATGAAGTGGAGCAAGATGCACACAAGATGCACTCATACAAACCATTTAACTCTTCTCGCTCCTCGGGGCTCTGGAGGCGTTCCTTCTCGGGCGGAGGGTTATCGTTCACTAGATAAGGTTTGATAGATAAATATTGCTTAAAAAACAGCGTCATATCGACAATCAAATCACGCACAACCGGCAGTCCAGGTAATGGGCGCAAAGTAATTACTTTAGGCAAGGTCAGCATGTTGGTTAGGCAAGCCAAGCCGTTCTTACCATTGATATTCATTGCATCAGAGCCACAAACCCCTTCACGACAAGAGCGTCGATACGTAATCGATTCATCTTGCTTTTTTAAAGAGATCAGGGCATCTAGCAACATCCGTTCGCCGGTAAGCTCTAGTTCATAGCGAACCATGCGCGGTGCTGCATCCAGATCTGGATCGTAACGATAAATTTCAAATATACGAATATCACTCATTTTTAATGTTCTCTTGGCTTAAAAAGTGCGGTCTTTAGGGGGAATGGACTCAACGGTCAATGGCTTTAATTGAACGGGCTTATAGTCCAAACGATTGCCTTCGCTATACCAAAGCGTATGCTTTAACCAGTTATCGTCATCACGATGTTGGTGATCATCATGCGAGTGAGCGCCACGACTTTCAGTGCGGGCGGCAGCGGATACGATGGTTGCATTTGCAGTCTCAACAAGGTTAGCAACTTCCAAAGCTTCGATACGCGCTGTATTAAAGATTGTAGATTTGTCTTTAAGCCAAAGATGGTTTGCACGCTCGGTGAGCTTAGCCATTTGACGCACACCCTCATCCATTAACTCTTGGTTGCGGAATACGCCAGCATACTTTTGCATTGTTTTGCGAATGTCATTGGCAACGTCTTGCGCGTACTCACCCGAAGTAGAGTTATCCAACTTCGCAACCCGTTCAAGGGTTTGTTCACCAGCATTGGCTGGTAGCGGTTTGAATTCGCGATCTTTTAAATTCATAGCCACGATATGATTGCCCGCAGCACGACCAAAGACCAAAAGATCTAGCAAAGAGTTTGTGCCCAAGCGGTTTGCACCGTGCACAGAAACGCACGAGCATTCGCCAATGGCATACAAACCGTTAACCACCTCATTGTGGATACCGTTAGCAGGAACAACAACTTGCCCATTGATATTAGTTGGTATGCCGCCCATCTGATAGTGGATAGTCGGTACAACTGGGATAGGCTCTTTAGTAACATCCACGTTTGCAAAGTTAATGCCAATCTCGTAAACAGATGGCAAGCGCTTCATAATGGTTTCTGCCCCGATATGAGTTAAGTCGAGGACCACATAGTCACCGTTAGGTCCGCAACCACGACCTTCTTTAATTTCTTGATCCATGCAACGCGAAACGAAATCCCGTGGAGCCAAATCTTTATAGGTTGGTGCATAACGTTCCATAAAGCGCTCGCCATCCTTATTGCGCAAAATACCACCCTCGCCGCGGCAGCCTTCTGTCAATAAGACACCTGCGCCAGCTACGCCAGTTGGATGGAATTGCCAGAACTCCATATCCTCCAAAGGGATCCCTGCTCGTGCTGCAAGCCCCATACCGTCTCCGGTATTAATAAAGGCATTCGTAGAGGCATCCCAAATACGGCCAGCGCCGCCAGTTGCTAACATGACAACTTTGGCTTCCAGAATGTAGATCTCGCCCGTTTCCATCTCAAGAGCGGTAACACCAACGACGTCTCCTGCATCATCGCGAATAATGTCTAAGGCCAACCATTCAACAAAAAAATTGGTCTTAGCGCGGACATTGCGTTGGTAAAGCGTGTGCAACATAGCGTGGCCTGTGCGGTCTGCAGCCGCACAAGCGCGCTGAACAGCTTTCTCACCATAATTTGCGGTATGACCACCGAACGGGCGCTGATAAATAGTGCCGTCTGGATTGCGGTCAAAAGGCATACCAAAGTGCTCTAACTCATAAACAACTTTGGGGGCTTCACGACACATGAACTCGATCACATCTTGGTCGCCTAACCAATCGGATCCTTTAATCGTGTCGTAGAAATGATAGTGCCAGTTATCTTCACTCATATTACCCAAGGATGCGCCGATACCACCTTGAGCCGCAACGGTATGTGAACGCGTTGGGAAAACCTTTGACAACACAGCGACGTTTAAACCAGCTTCCGCTAATTGCAAAGAAGCGCGCATACCTGAACCACCTGCGCCAATAATCACCGCATCAAAACGGCGTCGTGGCAATGCTTTTTTAATCGCAGTCATTGAATTACACTTTCCACAAAATTTCTACGGCATATGCCGCACAGGCTAAAAGATACAAAACCGTTAACACTTGAAGTGTTAAACGAATGCTGACTGGCTTGATGTAATCCATCCAGATATCCCGGATACCAATCCAAGCGTGATAGAAAAGACTGATGAAGGCCAGCAGGGTTAACAACTTCATGAACTGGTTGCTAAACAAACCAGCCCAACCATCGTAGCTTGCACTACCGGTGATGCAATAGTCGACTAGTAAAACTATCGTGAAGACCACCATCACAATCGCGCTGACACGCTGGATGATCCATTCTTTTAATCCGTAATGCGCACCAACGACTAAACGCTTTGGTCCAATTTGATAAATAGGCATGAAATTTCCTTAGTTGAGATGCGCTTAATAGAAGCCGAATAATTTGAGGCCAACAATTGCAGTGAGTGCCAAACCAAGACTAAAAACAATAATCGCAGAGCGATTAGCCTCCGATTTCTCAACGCCAATTTCGAGATCTAGTAATAAATAGCGGATACCTGCGCAAAAATGGTGCAAAAAACACCAAATCAAACCAAGACAAATGAGTTTGACTAAAACATTGCTTGTGAGGGCTTGGAATTTTTGATAACTCAGTTCAGAAGCCAAACTCTGATCAAACAAGTACAGAATAAAAGGCAACAACAGGAACAAGGCCGCACCGCTAATACGATGCAAGATGGACACTTTGCCTGCCCAAGGCAGTCGGTAATGAATGAGTTGGCCTAGGCCAATATTTCGGAAAGTCGGTTTATCTTTCTTTGCTACGTTTTCTACATCAACCATGGGTAATCTCTATCGTTAAGTGAAAGTGCATTAATTCTTTGTTGTATCGCAACATATTCTATTGGAAACCTTGGGGCTAGTGTGGATTTTTTGGGTCTGCAAGGGCGAAATTAATGGTTTTTACCGATATAGATCAATTCAATTTATTGGCGTAGTGCCGTTGCGTAGTGTCATAACGAGCGCGCCGAATTTCCACGGGTTTATTGCCGTAGGTGAATGCAATACGATCAACCAGCAGCAAAGCATGGCCGATCGACAACAGAAGATATGTGGCGGATTGCTGATCTGCATTAATTGCTTTAATTTGTTCTTCAGCCCTGACCATATGGGTGGAATACTCACTCTCATAGAAAGCATACATAGGACCAGACCAAGCATTGAGCTTATCCAAACTCAGCCCTTTAAATCTCGCTGCAGGAAGCCAAATCTCTTCAAAAACAATGGGTTTGCCGTGAAAGCTCTGGATCCTATCAATATGGATGACTGGATCCCCAGTCTTTAATTTCAGCCCTTTTGCTACCAAAGCGGAGGACTTGATCTGCTCACAACTTAAAAAACGGTTAGATAGGTGTAATTTCTGCCCCAAATCTGACTCTAGTCTCAAAAAGCGGTATTGCCAGTCGTCTTCTTGATGGGTCGCTACAAAAGTACCCTTCCCTTGCCTGCGTACCAAAAGGTTTTCAGCTGCCAGCTCATCAATTGCCTTGCGAACCGTTCCCTGACTGACCAAATATCGGGCTGCAAGCTCCATCTCACTGGGTATCGATGCCCCAGGCAGCCACTCAGATGCCTGTAGGCTAGCCAAGATCATGGTCTTTATCTGCTGGTACAGAGGGCTAAATGAGGCTTTCGGTAAGGGGGGGATAGACAAATTCGCTCCGGAACGAGTATCAATTAGATAAAATCAACAACATCACATGTCTTATAGAAGAGATGGTTCGTAGTGTAAATGGAAAAGCCCTGCACTTGAATGGATAATAGTAGTTTTGATTGATCAACCTTATTCTGGAGTTATTAGTAATGGCAAAAGCCCCAATGCGTGTCGCTGTCACCGGTGCAGCCGGTCAAATCGGATATTCCCTACTGTTTCGCATCGCCAATGGAGACCTCTTGGGCAAAGATCAGCCTGTCATTCTTCAGTTATTAGAGATCCCTGATGAAAAAGCACAAAAAGCTTTGGGTGGCGTCATGATGGAATTAGACGACTGCGCATTCCCGCTTCTCGCTGGCATGAGTGCTCATTCAGATCCAATGACAGCATTTAAAGATATTGATATCGCTCTGTTAGTTGGCGCACGTCCACGTGGCCCTGGCATGGAGCGCAAAGATCTTCTTTCCGCCAACGCTCAAATCTTTACCGCACAAGGCAAAGCACTCAATGCTGTTGCTAAACGCACAGTAAAGGTTTTGGTAGTGGGCAATCCAGCCAATACAAATGCTTATATTGCAATGAAATCTGCACCGGACTTGCCAGCTAAGAATTTCACGGCAATGCTCCGCTTGGACCACAACCGCGCACTCTCACAATTGGCCGCTAAGTTGAATAAGCCCGTTGCCGATATTGAAAAGTTAGCCGTTTGGGGCAACCACAGTCCTACGATGTACCCTGACTACCGTTTTGCAACTGTAGATGGCAAGTCTGTAAAAGACAGTATTAATGATGCTGCTTGGAACAAAGATACATTCATACCCACCGTTGGTAAACGTGGTGCGGCCATTATTGAAGCACGTGGCCTATCTTCTGCAGCCTCTGCAGCCAATGCTGCAATCGATCATATCCATGATTGGGTACTCGGCACAAATGGCAAATGGGTCACCATGGGTATTCCTTCCAAAGGGGAATACGGCATACCAGCTGAAGTCATCTACGGATTTCCTGTAGTTTGTGAAAATGGCGAGTACAAGATGGTAGAAGGTTTGGAAATTGATGAATTTTCACGTGAGCGGATGAACCATACCCTCAATGAGTTGCTTGAAGAGCAAGCTGGCGTCAAGCACCTACTTTAACAAGGAAATTCCTTCTCAATGAGACATACTCTATTCAGTATTGCCCTGCTAACAAGCTGCTTTGGCAACGTTTACGCTGCTGATGAAGCGTTTACTTGGACCTGTCAAGAAAGTCGTCAATTTAAGACTTCTGGCAGTACTGAAAAGATTCAGTTGACTTGGGAATCGAAGACTTACGAAATGAAGCGAGAAAATTCATTACCCGGAAGTCTACGTTATAAGAATACAGCCACCGGCCATGATCTTGTAGTGCTTCCAAATAAGGCTATGTTATTCAATATCAAGACTGGCAATCGCTTGGCTGATTTTTGCCAAACGGCTGAAATGAAGGTGGGGAAGATACCTCATCTATTCGCTGAGGCTGAACCATTTGCTCAACAGTAATATTGTAGCGCTTACTAAAACAGCCGAGATTATCTCGGCTGTTTTACTTATTGACAGGTACTTTGACCGTCAATGAAATAAGGGTTGCTGAGTTGGTGCATCATCTGGCAACTCGGCATGAACTGCCTCACCAGATCGATCTGGAAATAAAGGGGCGCCACAGTCATCGCATAACTCAGGATCAAATAACATCGCATGACGAAAGACATCCTCAATACCAGCCTCATGCAGGGCATCACAAATCTTCTTGATAGGACTTTCATCGTCTGATACATCATTTAGCGCGTCATTTGCAACGCTCTCGCGATCATACAAAGGCCAAATCACGCCGTAGACGACTTCAGCTGAGCCCTTTAAGTTAAAGGCAATGCGATATTCATCAGCTTGCTCTTCGCCAAATGCGCCAACTACGCAGGATAGTCCAGCGGGCAAAATGCCAAGAGTACTCTCTAAATAGTTAGCGGCAGCACGAATACTTAATGGGCGAACATGCTTATCTGCGAGACGGCAATTCGTAAAATAGGCCTCCGGCAAAAGAAGCTCGAATTCACAACCAGGAAGCAAAGATCCAATAGGCTCTTGCATGGTATTTTGCCAACCGATCAAACTGACTCCACGCTCCTGTCTGATGGGTGGCTCGGCCTGCCAACGAAATAATGGCGTACCGCTAGGTGCTGCTACAGCTGCAATCACGAAGCGCGGATCTGCTAAGACCGCAATAGTCTCAGTCATATCGCGCAATTCCAACTTAACCTCGCCACCCAAGACTGCTGCATTAGCTAGGGCTTCCGTGAGCAATCGGGTCTGCGTATGCGAATGGGGCATCTGATCTATGCTGTAAAGCCATGGAATGATGGCCAAACGCGTATCGGTTGAAACAATAGAGGCCTGTAAGGCTGCTGCAGTAGATTCAATCATGCTTACTGGCAGAGGGCCGGATGGAATTTGATAGCGAGTATGGGCGACGATCGGCATTGCTAGCAAGAGCACATCCCACTGTTGGGATTCAATTTCAATCGTCAGAGATTCGGCCAGGGTTTCAGCAATATCTGCTAGTACCTCAAATGCAACTGTATTGATTCGGAAAGTCTGATCCAGAGCAGCATCAATCACGTTCTGGTTTTGGCTTTTCAGCAAGCGCATTAAACGTACGCTTAGACGCTCTTCCCAGAAATGATCTTCTATGTGACTACCAGAGGCAGCCAATGAAATTGCATCGGCGACTAAACGCTCGACCTCAGGAGAACTTCGTTGGGATGATTTAGTGCGATGAACGGCCATAACTATTTTTTCTCCGCACGTCTAAAAATGGGTTTGCTAGGCAGAGAATCTGGTGCGTAGTACCGATAGCCATCCAGATTGAAACCTTTTAAATCCGCTGGGTCTGTAATACGATTTTCAATAACATACCTAGCCATCAAGCCACGTGCACGCTTAGCGTAAAACGAAATAATTTTATATTTGCCATCCTTGGCATCCTGAAAGACTGGAGAAAGCACCTCACAATTAAGCGCCTTGGGCTGCAATACTTTGAAATACTCTTCTGAAGCCAAATTCAAGAGAATTGGGTTCTTTTGTTTATCCAGAACCTGTTTAATCGACTGGGTTACCTGATCGCCCCAAAAGGCATACAGATCCTTCCCTTTGGCATTTTTAAATGGGGTTCCCATCTCCAAACGGTATGGCTGCATCAGATCTAAAGGACGCAAAGCGCCGTAAAGACCGGACAAAATCCGCAAATTGTCCTGAGCAAAAGTCAAGGCTTTAGGATTGAGCGTTTTGACATCAAAGCCGTCATACACATCGCCGTTAAAGGCAAAAATTGCTGGTTTGCTGTTTTCCGCTGTGAATTTCTTGGACCAATCTCGATAGCGCCCCACATTTAAAGTGGCAAGTTGGTCTGACAAACCCATCAGTTTGGCCACATCCTGGGGGGATAATTTTTTCAGGTCGGCGATTAACTTCGCCGATTCTGAGACAAAATCCGGCAGTGAAGTGGATTTCACTTTTACAGGAGTTTGGTAATCAAGAGATTTAGCAGGTGAAAGTACGATCAGCATGGCACAATTTAGATATGTATTCCTACCATTCTAGCGATTCCTTAGCCTATTTGCCCTAAACCCGCTAAATGACTCAAATGCCACCTACCAGCCCTGCTTTTCCAAGTCGACTACCCAAAGTCGGAACAACTGTATTTACAGTCATGTCCGCATTAGCATCAGAATACAAAGCCATCAATTTAGGGCAAGGTTTTCCAGATTTCCCCTGTGACCCTCGTTTGATTGCTCACGTGCATGAAGCGATGTTAGAGGGCCATAATCAATACCCCCCAATGATTGGCATTTCTGAGTTGCGAAGCAGCATTCAAGAAAAGATCAAAACACTCTATGGGCATCAATATGATGCCGACTCTGAAATCACTGTTACTGCTGGAGGAACCCAAGGCATTTTGACTGCAGTATTAAGTTGCGTTT
>CANFLR010000013.1 GCA_947447945.1 Burkholderiaceae bacterium | reverse complement strand
GTTGCGAGCGGGATAAGGTTGATATGGTCTAGCCCGAACTGCCTTTTCATTGACCTCTATGCCCAAACCAGGCCCAGTAGGTAATGTAATGTAGCCATTGACGGGAACCAGAGGATTGTTGGTAACGACCGTTCCAAATTCTTCATATGGCAAGAAATACTCGGTGATCGTGAAATTGGGCATGCAGGCTGCAGCATGAATAGTGGCCGACAGCGAAAGGGTGGTTGAGTTGTAATTATGTGGTGAGACCGCAATCATCTCTGCTTCTGCTGCTGCTGCGATATACATCATCTCGAGAATGCCACCACAGTTCGAAACATCTGGATTAATGATGTCAACGGCACGCTCACGGAATAAGCGACGGAAGTCGGCGCGTCCATACAATGCTTCACCACTCACGACAGGTATTGGACTGCGTTCACGTACTTCGGCTAATGCTTGGAGATTCTCGACCTGGCAAGGCTCTTCAAACCAATACGGTTTGAAAACAGCTATCTCATTGGCAAGCTCAATGGCATGGGCTGGTGCTAGGCGTCTATGAATATCAATCAGCAAATCTACATCTGGCCCAACTGCTTTGCGAACTGCATCCATCACAGCAACTGCATGACGAATATGTTCTTTGGGGATATAGGTACGCCAAGGCCGTGGGAGTGGATCAAATTTCAAAGCAGTGAAGCCTTGTTTGACTACTGCCTCTGCCGCTTTGGCGAAGTCTTCTGGCTTATGCATCTTGTAACTCCAGCCATTCGCATACACGCGAATTTTTTCGCGGCAGGGTCCACCCAAGAGGTTGTACACTGGTTGATTGCTTGCCTTGCCAACAATATCCCACAAAGCCTGTTCAATTCCAGAAACTGCACACCAGTACTCTAGTGAAGAGCGACGCTGCGCATAATCATCAAATGCAATTTGTACAAAGTGTTTAATGTGAAATGGATTACGGCCAATGAGATAACGACCTAATGATTCAACTTGAGCGGCAATGGCTTGATCGCGGTCATATTGACTATAGGCTTCTCCCCACCCAACGATGCCATCATCGGTCTCAATGCGAACGAAAATGAGATTTTTTCTCCAGCCTGGGTGAACGACGAGGCACTCAATATTTTTAATTTTCATGACAATATCTCCATAGTTGATTCAGTGGAATAGGCGTTTTGACAATGATGCGTCACCGCCAACTGCATTCCCTTCTTTTAATCTAGTAAATGATACCTTTTTAGGAATGAATTATGCTAAATTTGGCGTTCTTCCATAGCCTGCGTTCTCATGACCTTCATCCTCTCCCAGAGCCCTTGTGCCGCCACCGCGAGATTTCCCTTATGACCAGCAATAAAATGCACCGCATTGCCTTTTTATCGCTTATGGCTGCTGAAACACTTGCTGTTTTAAAAAGCCAAGTGCCTGATGGTTTCGAGATCATTTTTGCGCAAAGCAACGATCGCGCCGAACATCTCCGTATGGTTGAAGCAGCTGAATATATTTTTGTTGGAGCCGTCACCATCGATGCTGATCTCATCGAGCATGCCCCGCACCTCAAGATGATTCAGAAGTGGGGAATTGGGGTTGAGAAGATCGATCTAGAGGCAGCCCGTGAAAAGGGCATTATGGTGGCCATTACCAATGGTGCTAACTCTCTACCGGTTGCTGAGCACACCATCATGCTCATGTTAGCAAGCTTACGTAGACTTCCGCTGGCGCATAACTCGGTACTAGAAGGTCAATGGATTACGCCAACATTGCGCACGACATGCAATCAACTCGAAGGCAAGACGGTGGGCTTGTTTGGCTTTGGCAATATTGCTCAAGCAGTTGCTAAACGATTGGCTGGGTTTGATGTACGCATTTTGTATTACAGCCGACATCCCGTTGAAGCCCAAATGGAACGGGATCTTGGTGTAACACGAGTTGATCTCGATACCTTGCTTGCGCAGAGCGATATTCTGAGTCTGCACACAACCCTGAATCCAAGAACGAAGCATGTGATCAATGCTGATGCTCTCGCCAAGATGAAGCCTTCTGCCATTTTAATTAATACTGCACGCGGGGCTCTTATAGATGAGCTTGCACTTGTAGAGGCTTTGCAGGACGGGCGTTTGCGTGGTGCAGGCTTGGATACTTTTTGTGTCGAGCCCTTAGAAAAAGATCATCCTTTACGTCAGTTAGATCAGGTTATCCTTACTCCGCATTCCGGTGCCAGTGTTGCCGAGGTTGTCGCCAAGATCGGTGCGCATGCAATGAATAATATGCAGCGCTTCGAACAAGGATTACCACTTGATCCAGCAGATATTATTGTGAAACCTTAATGTAAGCGATTACGGTAGTTCAACGTTGATCTCACGAACTACTTTCCCCCAGCGAGTGCTTTCAGCTTTTAAATAGGCGCTAAATGCTTCAGGAGAAGGGCTTGTTGCTGCAATGACACCGCCAGAAGAAAGTTTTTCCTGGACGGATTTTTGAGCCATAATTTTGTTGAGCGCAGAGAAAAGCTTATTAATGATTTCAGTAGGCGTCTCTCGTGGCGCAAAAATACCTTGCCACGAAGAACTCACTCTTGAGGGGTAGCCTTGTTCAACAAGGGTGGGAACGGTTGGGAGTTGCTCAAGGCGATTACTGGATGTGACTGCGAGCGCTCTAATTTTGTTAGATTTGATGTATCCGATTGCAGAAGGTAAGGTCACAAACATCACATCGAGTTGACCGCCGATAAGATTGGTCATCGATTGACCTGCGCCACTCTTATAGGGAACCTCTGTCATATTGATTCCAGTCTCTTTTATGAGAGATATCATTTCCAGGCTATTAAGACTTCCGCTACCAGACGATCCAAAATTGAGTTCACGTTTTTGTGTTTTAGCGTAATGAATGAATTCGCTTACTGTTGAGCTTTGTATGCCTGGGTTTATAACTAAAACTGAGGGAATATCAACCACTTTGCTGATGGCAATGAAATCATATTCTGGTTTGATCTTTAAAGTGGCACCAAAAACACTTGGATTAATCGCCATAGTGCCAATGTTTCCAAAAAAAAGTGTGTAACCATCTGGCGCAGCTCTTGCGGCAGCTTCCATGCCAATATTGCCTGCAGCCCCTCCTTTATTGTCAATGACAATGCTCTGCTTGAGCTCTTCAGAAAGCGCTTGCGAGATGATCCGCGCCGTAAAATCTGAGGCGCCACCTGGCGCAAATGGAACTATTAGGCGAATTGGTCTTTGTGGATAATTCTGCTGGGCATTGATTGCAGTACTCAGTAAGAGCAACATTGCAATAGATGTGGTGATTACAAGCCTCTTCACCTTATTTAACTTTAAAAGTATCAATCACAATGAGCAAAACCTCATTTTGATTTACTCACTTTTTTTGCTTTCTGACGAGGTTTAGGTTCGAATCCTGGTTCATAGTGCGCTCCAGTCATGGTGCCGTCAATTGCTTTACCAATAATGCCTTGGGAAAGATCTTTTAGTGCAAGAAAGATTACATCCTCATCGGGCTTGGAAACGAGCGTATGGGGTGCATTTGCAGGTATGTAAAGTAGGGTACCCGCAGGAGCTACAACTTTTTTGCCATTAATTGAGCCTTGGAGCGTACCCTGGAGTACAAAGTTGAATTGTTCATTTTTATGACTATGCATACGCGAGCCTGTACCGCGAGGCTTATGAATGTAGCCTACCAGCATGCGCGCACCCTCAACTACACCGCCCTCAGCAGTTGAGTACCCAGTTCCTGCTGCGATCTTTTTTAAATTGGCAATACGAAAATGGTACTTTCCATCGCCTGCTGCAATTGCGCCTGCGGTCTTGGTTTTTTGTTTTGGCATGGTGGAGTTTTAGTCTCGGAAGATTCGTGTTGGTGCAAATATGGAGAAAAGGATTGATCGATAAAATCAAACTTTCTTTACAAAATTATGGCGTTTAAAAATGGTTTAAGTAACGGGGTTAACCCGAATATAGCGATGACGTTAGCAAATAAAAAACTTCAAATGAGATTTACCCCTCCTGTATTAATAGAGTTGTCAATATCGACAAGAATTAATCGGGGCTTGCCCCCACTTCCTTGATAACCTTGCCCCACCTTTCAATTTCAGCGCTTAAGAACTCTTTTGCAGCTTCAGGAGATTTGCTGGCTACTACGATAGCGCCCTGTTTCTCAAAATTTTCTTTGATCTCGGGTAGGCTCAACGTTTTCATTGTTGCTTGATATAGCTTATTCACAATCGCTTTTGGAGTGCCAGCAGGAACTACTAGCATTGTCCAGGAGCCGCCCACTAATTCTGGGTAACCCACTTCAACCACGGTTGGGATATTTGGAAATTCAGGCACCCTACTAGTTGTTGTAATTGCAAGCCCCTTCAATTTTCCGGCGCGAATGAATTCTCGAACGGAAGAGATGTTAACGAACATCATCTGCGTCTCGCCACTAACCATTCCGATCGCTGCAGCCCCAGCACCCCCCTTGTAGGCGATTTGAACGGCAGAGGCGTCGATTGATTTGAGGAATCTCTCAGCCTGCAACCGATTGACGCTTCCCGATCCTGGTGAGGCGAAATTAAATTTCCCAGGATTGGCTTTTAATAGCGTTGTTAATTCTGATATGTTGTTAGGTGGGAATCCCTGAGGAACAGTTAGCACCCCCGGAAAATCAGCCACTTCAGTAATAGGGATGAAGTCATGCAAAGGGTTAATTTTGAGATTCTGAAAAAGCGATGGATTGATTGCGAGTGCGCCAATATTTCCCAGGTAAACCGTATAGCCATCCGGAGCGGCTTTGGCAACATAATCTAAGCCAATATTGCCAGAGGCTCCTGGTTTATTGTCAATGATGATAGGCTGACCTAAAAATCCACCTAATTTA
The DNA here is from genome assembly GCA_947447945.1 of Burkholderiaceae bacterium. Taxonomy (GTDB): domain Bacteria; phylum Pseudomonadota; class Gammaproteobacteria; order Burkholderiales; family Burkholderiaceae; genus Polynucleobacter. Next base: position 36,562 of record CANFLR010000013.1, on the reverse strand, counting down.
GATTGCAATACTCTGCCAACTAAATCAGATGCACCGCCAGGTGCAAAGGAGACAACCAAATGAATTGGCCTGTTTGGATAATTTTGGGCATAGGCATCGCCTAGCATTCCCCAGGGGGATAAGAGGAGCAATAAGTAAAAACCCTCAACCAATCTTTTTTTAATCAACACAGGACTCCCCGTGAATTGAATGGAGTTTACAACCCCAAAACATAAGCATAAGATAGATTCGACCTTGAATCTTCATGGTACAACATCAAATTTAAAAATACTAGAATGAGTACATTAGCAGCAATAGAGAGGAATCTGAATATATATGCCGTTTTATCGATTTGAGAATATCAAGAGCAAGGCACTTACACCAGACTTGTCTTCCGCACGTGGCCCTGTTATTGAAGGCGAATACATTTACTTCTGTCAGGTCAATAAACTGGCTGGAACGGGTTCAGAGTTACATTACCACCCCAATGAACTCCTTATTTTCCCAACTCAAGGGCAGATTAATGCGATCGTTGGCAGAGATCGGCGGGTTGTCAATCCAGGTACATTTGTACATGCTCCTGCTTATGCCCGCCATTCTATGAAGGCTACGGAAAGCGGCGATCTTTCTTATCTATACATTAAGGATAAAACTTGGACAGTTGTTGGATTGGACGCCAATCAAGCGGTCCCCGATAAGGCCTTTACTGTTGATGAAATTAATTCTTTAGTCAATAAAGGCGGTAAGCGTAAGGCTCCTGTTGGGGATTCGCAAGCCATCATTGATGGGCTTCATGATAGCTATTACCCTATGCTAGACGCTCTTGATGCACCGCAATTTTCGGCTCGCAGGGTTTATTGGGTTGAAGGCGAGAGAATGGGTTTTGGTTTAATTGATATGCCAAAAAACTATCAAGAGCCCACGATTACAAGTCAACATGAAGTTTTCATCTACGTGATCCATGGAGCCATGGAAGCTAAAGTAGGTAGCAAGAGAAAGAACGTTAAACCTGGGGATGTGATTCATGTTCCGCGTGGCGAAGTTTACAAGCTTGATAGCAAGTCATCTTTTGTCCGCTATGCTTTGGTGTGCTCGACACCATATCTAGAAGCTAAAATTGATGGCATGAGTAAGGAAGAGCGCGAACAAGCTCGCATTCATAATAAGGCGAATTAAGCATCATCTTCCTGAATAAATAGAATGCCTTTACTGGTCTAGTTTTTATAAATCTAGATGATGTCTCCTTTCCTGATTGAAATGAGTCGCCGAAGATTTTTAGACTCAAATCAAGCTGCTCATTTCTTAATGATTAAATTGTGCTCATAACTTATGAATAAAAATATTTCGGTAGCATTTATTGGTCTGGGAAAGATGGGCTTTCCAATGGCTATGAGTTTATTGAGGGCCAAAATTGAAGTGCATGTTTATGATATTGCCGCTGCTGATAACATTAAATTAGCCCAAGAAGCTGGCGCAATAAATGAGGCCAACTTAGAGAAACTTGCGCGCTCTGCACCATTTATTATCAGCATGCTTCCAAATGGAGAGGTGCTTCGAGACATTCTATTTGGCCCCACTAATTTACAGTCTTTTATTCAGCCAGGATCCATCCTGGTGGATATGAGTACATCCAATCCAAAGCATACCCAATTAACGTGTGCCGAACTAGCCTCCCACAATATCTTGATGATTGATGCGCCCGTGATGGGGGGCGTTGCCTTCGCCAAGGATGCCAGTTTAGATTTTTTAGTGGGCGGAGATCCTGGTCTCATCGAGAAATGTCAGCCAATTTTTAATGCTATTGGAAGGTCAGTGACCCATTGTGGTCCGATTGGATCTGGTCATGCTCTTAAGGCATTAACAAATTACATTAATGCAGCAGCAATGATGAACGTAGTGGAAGCGATTAATATTGGCAAGACATTTGGTATGGATGAGCAGGTGATGGCGAAATCCTTAATTGATACTTGCACAGGTAGAAATCACCCCATTGTTAAGAAAGTTATTCCTAAGATCTTAACGGGAACTTATGATTCTGGAATGGTTATCAGCTTGCTTGAAAAAGATTTAACTATTGCCGCAGACATTGCAAGAGAAACTCAATCAGAGCATCCACTCTTAGACGGGGATTTAGAAATTCTGAGCACCATGGTCAAGCGTCTAGGTCCCAATGTTGACCAAACAGAAGTTGCAAAATTTTGGCGAAAATAGTCTTCGGTTTATTAAGAGGTCTCACCACGACGTCGAATTGCCTCAATGATAATTGCGTTATCTTTTTTGCCTTCACCGCGGTCAAGGCAGGATTGCAGTAAATCGACATACTGAGTAGTAAGTGGTAAGGGCTGTTTTACTTTGGACGCCAGTTTTGTAATGAGACCAAAATCCTTGAGATTTTGGTCTACTCTGCTTTGTGGTTGATCGTATTCGCGTTGAACCATTGCAGGACCTTTTATCGGCATTACATTTGAAGCTGCCGCAGAGTTTTGCAATAGATTGAGTAAGGTATTGGGATCTAAGCCAATGCGACTCCCAAATACTAAGCCTTCAGCTAAAGCAGCTCGATGTAAGCCTAGTACTAAATTAATGGCTAATTTAGCTTTGCTAGCACTACCCATATCCCCTACATACATTCTTCTTTGGCACATTGCATCCAAAACCGGCGACAAATCTTCTACCAGCTGGGCATCTCCACCTACGAGCCCAAGACTATCGCCGTCTGCAACTTGTTTGCTGGTTCCGGATATGGGCATTTCAAGAAAGCGAACCGAGAAGTTTTCACAAGCTTTTGCAATGTCGATTAATTCATCTGGCTCACAGGTGCTTGTACAAATAATATTTAGTGGTGGGTTGTGGGGGATTGTTACTAATCCAGCATCTCCTAGCAGAACCTCCTGAATTTGTTTGGCATTAAATAAGCACAAAACAAGAGTTTGGCACTGCTCAGCAAGTGCTGCTGCAGATGTGGTGGTTTTATCTTTACCAAATTGCTCGCAACAAAGTTCTTGTATATCAAATCCAAGGGTAGGGAATCCGTGCAGTTCTAGTTGTTTTGAAAATGCTTGGCCCATTAGTCCAAGACCGATGATGCCAATAGGTTTTTTATTCATTTAGGATGAATCCAAAAAATTAATATTAATAAATGTACGCTTAGCGATTCAATTCGCTGGTGATGAATATGACATCATTGAGTCATAGACCTTCTCATTTGTCTACACCAGTATTTTTTCGGGATTAAATATCCCCTTTGGATCTAAGCTTTTTTTAATCTTTCTCATCAGCTCAAGCTCTATTGGATTTTTATATTTGATGAGTTCATGAGCCTTGTTTGCGCCTATGCCATGCTCCGCAGAGATTGAACCACCCATCTGATCCACTAGGTCATGGACTAATTCATTCATCTTGCCTTTATTTTTCATAAAGACATCGGCGCTTTCCCCGCTTGGGGCTGCTACGTTGTAGTGCAAATTACCATCCCCTAAGTGACCAAAATCAATAATGCGAGCATTTGGAAATTGTTTGAGAATGATTAAGCTTGCCTGCTCGATAAAGTGAGGAATTTTTGAAATAGGCAGAGAGATATCATGCTTAATATTTTTCCCATCTTCTACTTGCGCAAGGGGGATATGTTCGCGTATTTCCCAAAAGCGTTTAGATTGAGCCAATGATTGAGGGATGATGGCATCTGTTATGAATTCTTTTTCAAATGCTTGCTCAAGCATGGTATTCATTAGCTCATAAGCATGCTCTTCGCTTTCGTTATCGCTGATTTCGATTAGTACGCAGTATGGCGTTTTGGATGAAAACGGATAAGGAAATTGTGGAAAGTATTGATCCACTAGACTTAGGCAGGTATTTGAGATGAGCTCAAAAGCAGTGAGCTGAGAATTCGCTTTGGTTTGTACAAACTCCAAGAGTTGAATTGCCAAGCTTGGAGAATCTAGGCTTAATAATGCAGATAAGCGAGCCTTAGGAGATGGAATCAATCTTAATACCGCTCCGGTGATGATTCCCAGGGTTCCCTCTGCCCCGATGAAAATATCTCTTAAATCATACCCAGTATTATCTTTTCGCAAACTTCTCATGCCATTCCAGATTTCACCTTCAGCGGTAATGACTTCTAGACCCAAACATTGTTCCCTAGCATTTCCATAGCGCAATACCGCTGTACCACCAGCGTTAGTAGAGAGTAGCCCTCCAACAGTCGCACTCCCTTGGGAGCCCATCGTTAGCGGGAATTCCAAACCATGTGCGTGAGCATAATTGTGTAAATTTTCTAAAATAACCCCAGCGTCTACGGAAATTGTTTTCCCAAGGGGGTCAAGGGAGCGGATTTTGTTGATTCGCTCAAGCGATAGCACTAGTTCTTTGCCGCTACTATTTGGTAGTCCGCCTCCAACTAAGCCGGTATTGCCGCCCTGCGGAACAATCGATACTTGATATTTTGCTGATAGCTTGACAATTGAAGCTACTTCTTCTGTATTGGCCGGCCTTGCTACCGCCAGTGCCACTCCAGTTGCCCGCCCAAACCAATCGCTGACATATTTTTTTTGACTATCAATGTCAAGTAAGACATTCTTTGTGCCGATTAAATTGCTGAGCTCTTGAATGAAATCGTTATGCAAAATATGACTCTCTATAGTTTGATTGGTATGAAAATAACTTGTAACATTAAATAGATCAATACCTATATTTTAATAGTTTTCATAGGTTTCATCTATAATAAAAAACATGGAATTACGACATCTAAAATATTTTTTAGCCATATCGCGCCTTGGAAGCTTCACAAAGGCATCAGAAGAGCTTTATGTCACGCAGCCAACTTTGTCCCATCAAATGCGACAGTTGGAAACAGAATTAAATTGTGATTTATTGGATCGGTCATCAAGATCTATCAGACTAACTGGAGCGGGTGAAATATTTGCCCGCTATGCCAATCAGGCAATCAAAGAAATTGAGGATGGTAAGGCTGCAATTCAGGGGTATCAAGGCTTGCAGGTTGGAAGCGTGGTGATTGGTGCAATCTCAGCCTTCACTAATAACTTACTGCCACCCATTCTTTCGGAATTTTCGCAATCGTATCCGGGCATCAAGGTGAAGGTGGTGGAGTTACCTACAGGGGAAATGCAAAGGCAAATTCGCGATGGTGAATTAGCCTTTGGTTTGGGTTATGGTCCTGAGGCAACAGAACTGATCTGTGCAGAGGAGCTATTTCGTGAAGATTTGATGTTGATTGTTTCTAAACGACATCTACTATCAGATCGTACTCACGTCTCAGTTGAGGATATTACCCATACAAAGTTAGCGCTGTTATCGGCTGAATATATGGCTAGAAGATTGATCGACATGGCGTTTGTAGAAATCTTGACCAAGCCCGATATCGTGATGGAAATGAATTCAATTGACGCAATCTTGGAAACGATTGGAGATTCTCAATTGGCCACCATTATGACCAAAAGAATGATGTTAAATTACAAAAAATTAGTCGCCATACCAATTCGCCCGGAAATCTCAAGATCTGCTGCGATATTTACACGTGAAAATGCTAATTTATCGCCAGCAACGCAGATCTTAATAGATATGCTGATAGCGAAATATAGAAAAAACCTGAAGGACTAGAAGGGCTCCTCAGGGCGCAACCTAAATCATCGTTGCGCCACCGTTTACATCCATCGTAATTCCCGTGATGTAGCTGGCTTCAAGGCTGGCAAGAAAGACAATTGCATGTGCAATTTCATCGGCCTCGGCGAGCCTGCCAAGAGGAGTTGTTTTTTGTATGTGCGCTACTCTTTCTGCGGTTCTAATAGCATTTGTTCTTGGTGTGGTGACATTGGCAGGAGCAACTGCATTGACGGTTATGCCATAAGGGCCAAGATCTTTGGCCGCTTGACGTGTTAATGCAAGCATGCCTCCTTTTGCGGCAGTGTAATGAGGCGGATTAGGGTTGGTGCCGCTACGAGCAGCCATACTCGAAACCGATACGAACCTCCCGTACTGATTTTTCATCATATGGGGTGCAACTGCTTTTAAAAGATAGAACATTGAGCGTAGATTTGAATTGACTACCGCATCCCATGCCTCGATTGAGCAGTCAAGTAGGTTTACATAATTAGGAAAACCTCCCGCACTGTGAATCAATGCATGAATACCAGTTTCAGAATCTGCAATTTCATCAATCTTTGATTTGGTGGCTTCCCAGGAATTTAAATCAGTTACTGCTACAAGAGCCTTTCCGCCAAATGCCTGGATTTTTTTTGCAACGTCTTCCGCACCTTGCCGATTGAAATCCATAATGACTACTGTTGCCCCTTTATGGGCAAGCTGAATTGCACAAGCTTCACCTATACCAGTGGCTGCGCCGGTAACAATGACGCATTGGTCTTGAAAGCTATTCATATCTCTATCCTTTTATTCAGCTGTAATATTTGCTTCTTTGATGATTTTTGACCAGCGACGCTTTTCATCGGCGAGATCCTTTTCAAACTCTGCTATAGAGGTACTGAGATTGACCTCAAGGCCTGCTTGATTTTCTTTGGCACGCACATCGGGATTTTTAGATACCTCTGTAATATCTTTAAATAATTTTTCACGAATGCTAAGCGGTGTATTTTTGGGAGTGAAAAATCCAGCCCAATTACTAATCGACAAACCTGGGATGGTCTCGTTGATCGCTGGTAAATTTGGCAAGAATTTCTGACGCGTGCTTGTCAGAACCGCTAATGCTTTTATCTTGCCAGAGCTCAATACTGCACTTGCTGCAGCATAAGTGGTAAAGCTAACGTCTATATCACCTGAGGCTAAATCGATCATCGCGAGGCCGCCACCTTTATAAGGGACATGGATAAGATCGAGGCCGGTTGTTTGTTTAAAAAATTCAGCAACTAAGTGGTCAGCAGAGCCAATGCCAGAGCTCCCATATTTAATAGGCTCTTTGCGGTTCTTTGCCCAAGTTAGAAATTCGCTTACCGAGTTAATGCCGCGATTTGTTGGGACCACCATTACATTGACAATTTCGGCAACGCGCATGAGGGGCAGCAAGTCTTTATCAGGCGAGTAATTTAGGCTGCTAACCAATAAAGGAGCCATTGTCGTTGAGGCTGGCGTGGCGATTAAAAGGGTGTATCCATCACCTGGTGAGTTGGCAACAATTTCAGCGCCTAAGCGAGATCCGGCACCAGGCTTGTTATCTAAAATAATGGTTTGTTTCAGTTTTTCGCCCAGAGGATCTCCGATCGCTCTGACAGCGGAATCAAGTGCACCAGCAGCCGGGAAGGGGATGACGATTCTAATGGGTTTGCTTGGATACTTATCTGCAGCATGGCCATTGGCACAGAAAAATAGCGCAAGGCCGGCGAGGAGGGCTATGAATTTGATGTGTTTTAACATGGGCTTTTCTTGAAAGGGCTAAATTGCATTTAATGCGTATTGCGTAACATGGTTGCGATAGTGCTCACGTTTCAGTAAGCGCTCATAGTAAAGACTCACATTGAGTAAACGAGATTTTTGCTGATCGATTCTTTCCCATTTATCAACCAGGACGCCTAGCGGGATATCCGCCATGGAGAATGTATTGCCTGCAATATAAGGCGTTTGAGCTAGTTGATCATCCACTATCTTTAATAATGGATAGACTGAACGATGTAATTGATCTGCCTTACTGGTATTTAATTCAGCAGCAGGGGTGCGCGCAAAATAAATATAGAATTCACGAAATAGCGGGTAATACAGCGTTGCTGAAGTCCATTCCATCCAGCGATCTTGACTAGCCCATGATTGAAGATGCTGGAGGCTAGGTTCCGTTGGTAATGTTTTTGCCCAAAGGTAGCGAATAATGGCATTCGATTCGTAGAGAATAAATCCATCGTCACTCATGACCGGAACCCGGCCATTAGGGTTCATTGCTAAAAAACTCACCTCTTTTGTTAGGCCATAGTGTTGGCCAGCCACAATATTGTCATAGCTAAGATCAAGTTCTTGCGCACACCATAAAACTTTTTGCACATTTAAGGCGGCGGGTCTACCCCAAATTATTAATTTTGAAAGAATGATGCACCTCGATGATGTGGTTTAAATATTGCTGCATTTTCTGCCTGAAAAGGCTTGTGACCTTGTACTTGAGCGGCATGCAGAATACGATCGTGCTGCGAGTCAAAAGACCCACGGCGGTGTATTACGCAGCGATTATCCCAGAGCACAACATCATTTTTTTTCCATGCATGACGATAGATGTATTTTTCTTGCGTAGCATGCTCCCAGAGTGCATCTAGTATCCTCTCTGACTGTTCAAGTGTTTCACCCATGATGTAGTGAGCCAATCTCCTGCCTAAAAATAGTGAATTACAGTTCGATTCTGGATGTGTTGAGACCATGGGGTGAATTGGTCCAACCCCTTTACTAGGATCAGTCACTGGCGTGGCGCCCATTCTTAATGCGCGATTGGTGTCGTAAGCAATGTCATGTTTGATTGAGTGATTTAATGCATACTTTTTCAAATCAGGCGGTAAATCATCAAACGCTGCATACATATTGGCAAATTCAGTGCTGCCTCCCGCTTCAAGCGGTGGTATCAGAATCCCATGCAAAATGCGCATGCCGCCAATCACTTCTTTGAACGAGTAATCGCTGTGCCAAATGACTTCGCCATCGCCAAGTTCACCAATGGGCACCCCGTTTACCTTGACATTGGATACAACGGTGATTTCTGGAGGGGCATCACTTTTTTGCACGCTTGAGCGCTCATGTGCAGCAGGCGGAAGCATCATTTCGCCAAAAATCGAAGATACCCGAATTAAATCTTGATCGGCGATATCTTGGTTAGGAAAAAGGAGTAGCAAATGATCTAAATACGCCTTTTTAAGCAAGAGGGCATCATGGGCTGAGATTGGCTCACCAAGGTTGAGATCGGAAACTTCGGCGCCCAAGCAGAAGGCTAAGGGTGTAATCTTCATTTTTTATTTAGCATCAATGGTGAATCGTCTCATTTTTTCCTCATCGACTTCGATGCCTAATCCTGGTTTTCGTCCGAGAGTCACAACCCCATCAATAGCTCTAATAGGATCAAGAACGATATCCTCTGCTAAGTACTGATTGGTCACACTGATACCCCAGTCCAGATTTGGCAATACTGCCCCAGTATGAAATAGTGCCGCTGCTGCAATGCTGGATTCGGCAACTTTACAGGCGAGATTAACGGATAAGCCCAGGCTTTCACAAATATATGCGGCATTAATTACGGGACTGATTCCGCCTAATTTAATGATTTTCAGATTGACGCCTTGAATCGCTTTGGCTTGACTCAAGGAGATGATGTCTTCGATTGCGGTGATCGATTCATCGCCGCAGAGTGGAACGGAAATACTACTCGCTAGTTGCGCCATTCCATTGAGATTTCCGCTGCGTAGAGGTTGTTCAAAAAATAGTAAGTTCACACTTTCAGTTGTCTTGCAATAAGCTACAGTTTCACTTGAAGTGAGGCCCATATTCGCATCGGCACACAAGGTGGTATTTGGGCCTAGCTCTTTTCTTAAGCGGAGGGTATGTGCAATATCTTCCTGAATGGGCCTTGCACCCACTTTAATTTTGAAAAATTCAATCCCCATTTTTTGTTTTGAGAGCGCATCATGCAGATCTTCATCGCTACTACCACTTCCTAAGAGAACCATTGGGTTAAAACAAAGCCGTCGAGCACCACCAATCAGATCGTATACAGGGATTCCAAGAGCTTTTCCGCACAGGTCTAGTAGCGCACATTCAATTGCACACTTTGCTCCCGTGTTGCGGTAGATTTCCTTGGATACTTTATCCATGAGGGCGGCATGATGGAGAGCATCTTGCCCAATCAACAAGGGGGCAAGATGGTCTCTAACCGCAGCAACCATCCCAGGCAAAAGATCACCAGTCATCGTTGGGGCAGATGCAGACTCACCCCAGCCAATCATGCCATTTTGCGTTTCAATGCGGACAATTAAGTTATAAGCATTGCTTATTACAACACCTGCCATATGCATTGATTTTTTTAGCGGTAGAGCAACTGGAATAGCCTCTACTGATTTGATGATTAAGGATGGGGAGTTAGACATATTGGAGTTGCAGTGGCCTATGGTTGAGCAGAAATTTGCAATTCTTTGGCTATATTTACCCACCGAGTAATGTCACTATCAAGATATGCCTTCGATTGACTGGGCGTCATGGGCATGCCTGTGGCGCCTACTCGTTGAAGGGTAGCTTGAAAATCAGGATCTTTCAGTGCCCTCAATATACCGTTTGATAACTTGTTGACCACACTCTCTGGCATATCTTTAGGGCCAAATAACCCATACCAAGACCCCATCGCAAAATTCGTGCCACTTGCCTCGGCAATTGTGGGCATATCCGGCAGAGAGGGCGAGCGTTCTTTGCTGCCAATGCCAATGCATTTCACCTTACCGGCTTTCATATGAGGCACTGCGCTTGGAATTGAATCAAAGGTCATTGAAATTTGACCACCCATGACATCGACCATTGCAGATGGCAGTCCCTTATAGGGGATATGCGTTGCGTCAAGACCAATACTTTTTTTCAGGGCTTCAAAACCTAAGTGCGGTGAGCTGCCTATCCCCGAAGACCCATATGTGAGTTTGCCTGGATTGGCTTTAGAGTATCTAACTAATTCTGCGATGGAGTTGATGCCTAACTGTGGATTAACGCAGAGTAAATAAGGCGCATCACTAAAGATTGAGATAGTAGTGAAATCTTGGCTAGGGTTATATGGAATATTGGGGATTGTTGCAAAATTCGTCGAATGGGTTCCTGTAGTGCCAAGCAGTAGTGTGTATCCATCCGGTTTGCTCTGCACTACATACTGAGATCCAATCACACCAGAAGCGCCGAGCTTGTTTTCTACAATGAAGGGCTGTTTAAGACTTTCGGATAATTTTTGAGAAATGACTCTTCCCATAAAGTCGGCTCCACCTCCAGCTGTAAAGGTGACGATCACTTTTACAGGACTTGACGGGTATGATTCTTGAGAGTTGGCTGTTTGTATTTGCGCCATCATTGCTGCAAATAGAAATAAATATTGGCTGATTTTTCTCAACATACATGTCCCCTTTTCCTAGGAAATTTACCTCTCCCCACTTTTTATAGCAAATGCTATTTTTGCATTTCATCTATAGATATGGTCTATCCATAGACATAAAAAATGTATAGATGATATCAATTAAATATATAAAAAACGATCATTTGATCTATATCGATTTTGGGTATAAATTGAGATCCTATGTACGATCAGCTTGATTTCCAAGACCCATCCGCTCCCCTTATCAGGTCACGACTGCCTGTAACCATCCTTACGGGATTCTTAGGCAGTGGAAAATCTACGTTTCTAAATTCCTTATTTAAAGACCCAAATTTTCAGAAGATACTGGTCATCGTTAATGAGTTTGGTGAGATTGGCTTAGACCATCTCCTCATTGAGAGACCAGAGGAAAATATCGTCTTGCTGGAAGGGGGTTGCTTGTGCTGCGAAGTGAGGGGCGACCTTGTGCAGACCTTATCAGATATTCATGAGCGCCGGAGTGGCGGTAGCTTAGCTGAGTTTGACCGCATCATTGTGGAGACCACGGGGTTATCAAACCCAGTCCCTATCATCCAATCTATTTTGTGCGATATCAATTTAACGCCTCATTATGAGTTTGGTAAGGTGATCACGATTGTAGATTCGAGGGAAATTGAATCCCAAGTTGAAAAATACGTCGAGGCAATACAGCAAGTGGCTGTGGCTGACGTATTGTTGGTCAGTAAGATGGATATTCCAGATCACTCGTCCATGGAAAACCTAGAAGCGATCTTGCGTCCGATCAATCCCGGCTCGCCGATGATTGACCTTCAAGATAATTCCAATCAATTGAGTATGAGTGATTTTCTTCATGCGGGTGCGCGTGCCGAAAATGAAGCTTTTATGCGCTGGCTAGATAAAGGCGAGGATTTTATTCTTGCCAACCAGAATGCATCCTTGCAAGATACTAGTGAGCGTGTGGCCCTTCACCCCATCAAGAGTCACGGGATTTCTTTATTCTCCGAGAGTAAACGGGTACATACTTTTTCTTTGCGGCGAGAAGGGGCTATCACTGGAAATAGTTTTGTGATTTGGCTGAATTTGTTGGCAACCATGAAGGGTGAAAACATTTTGCGACTCAAGGCAATTTTAAATATTGAAGGTAAGCCCATTGCTCTACATGGTACCCACACTATTATTCATGAGCCCATTGAAATTACCAAATGGCCTAGTGCCGATCATGCATCACGATTTGTTGTTATTACAAACGGGCCGTTACAAAAACAATTTGAACGATCTCTGGAATTACTCGACTTTAATGTGCAGCATCATGAAAAAGTTGAGTTAATTGATCCTGAGTCTTATCAGAAATTTTTGAAACTAGCCGAATCATTTAGTCATATTTAATATTCACATTTATTGGAGACCTTAACGTGAGTGAACTATATAAAAAATACATTCCACCAGAGCAGGATGGCCCCGTTGTTTATATAAAGGGTGCTCGCCTAATAGATGTTGTGAAGGGTAAAGTGATTGAGTCTCCTGTCATTGCAATTCAAGGCAAGCGCATTGTTCAGGTTGGTACTGACAAAGAGATTCATATACCTGAGGGTGCGCAAATTACGGATTGCGCAGGACTGACACTCATGCCGGGCATGATTGATAGTCACCTGCATACGATGATGTTCAACTGCCTAAGCTTCCATAATTATCGGGTTGCTCAATGGGAAATTACCCCTGAGTTGCAGCAAATGTATGGACTGTTTCATGCGCAACTGTGTTTTGATATGGGATTTACAACACTGCGCGATCTTGGCTTGGCATCAAGTCGTGGGCTAATGACAGCTCACCTTTGCGCTGTAAGGGACTCAATTAATGCAGGGGTTTTAGAAGGTCCTCGCATGTTTATTGGTGGATTTACGTCGATTACTGGCTCCCATTTAGATTTAATTAATCCCCGTGCAATGCAGCGTTATGGTTTCCAAACGGCTGATGGCCCATGGGAATTGCGTAAGCTAGCACGCCAGAATATGTTGGTTGGATGTGACGTGGTTAAGACTTGTGCAACAGGCGGCGGCGGCACTGACAAAGAAGAACCAGATATTCGTAATATGACGCAAGAAGAAATCGATGCAATTGTTGATGAGGCTCACGCATTTCACAAGATAGCTGCGGTACATTGCTTTACGCCGGCTGGTCAAAAAATGGCCTTGAGTGCTGGCGCTGACACTATTGAGCACATGGTGTTTTCTGATCAAGAAACGGCCGATCGGATTGCGGGTTCAAATGTCTATATGACTCCAACCTTGTTACACCGCACTGATCATGCGATTGAGATGAGGCGCATGCAGGGCACATCCATGTTCGTCATCAATAAAATGAAGTCGATCCAATCCAGTTGTTTTGATACTTTCCAGAGAATGCACAAAACTGGCGTCAAAATTGCTATGGGAACTGATATGGGATTTGATCCTGAAATGGGAACGAATGCTAAGGAGCTTTCTATTTATGTGGATTTGGGAATGTCTCCAATGGAGGCGCTACAGACGGCTACGATTAATGGAGCCAATGCTATTAAGGCTTCAAAAGACTTGGGCAGTATTGAGGTTGGCAAGTATGCCGATATCTTAGCGATTGATGGGGATCCTACAAAAGATATTAAATGCCTCCAAGAGAAGAAAAATATTCAAATGGTCATGAAAGAAGGCAGAATTTATGCTGATCGTCGCGCCGGAATGAGTAAGAATGTGGTTTCAGTGAATCCAGGAGAATGGAAGAAAATTGATTACTTATGATGCCTGTAAATCCCGATGATTTGTTGACAATAGTTACTGGCGCCAGCTCTGGCCTGGGCGCTGCGACTGCACATAAATTAGCCCTTGAGGGTCGACGGGTCTTGACTCTGCAAAGACACCCACCTCCAAATGTAGCGCATCAGGATTACAAGTACCCCATTGAATTCAGGGAAGTAGATTTATATGATCACAAGGCAATCGATCAGGTAACTGCAGAAATTACACAAAAATATCAAGTTGGTTATCTTGTTAATAATGCTGGAGTAAATCGTCCTGGAAGTATCGAGGCTGTTACTGAGGACGATTTAGATGCGGTATGGCAGTTGAATATTAAAGCGCCAATTCAGCTAATAAAGGCATTTTTACCTCAGATGAAAGCCAATCATTTTGGGAGGATCGTGAACATTTCCTCTAGGGCTATTTTGGGTAAAACAGAACGAATTGCTTATGCATCTTCAAAAATGGGAACGGTTGGCCTCACTTTGAGTCTTTGCTTAGAACTGGCCCCGTTTGGCATTACCGTGAATGTGGTCGCACCAGGTCCCGTAGAGACTGAGCTATTTAAGCGGGGGCATCCGATTGGGAGTGAAAGACGGGCATTTGTTATTAATAGCGTGCCGATGAAGCGCTTAGGTAGCCCTGAAGATATTGCTAGAAGTATTAGTTTTTTTCTTTCTCCTGATAGTGGTTTTATTACTGGTCAATTGCTATATGTCTGTGGTGGTGTGAGTGTTAGCGGATCCGGGGGACTTTGATAGTGATGAATTTAGGAATCATTGGTCTGGGGAAATGGGCAACAGTTTTAACAAAAGCAGCTCAAAAATCTTCGCAAATGAAGATTATCTCCGCATACTCTAGATCGCAGGAGTCTAGAGAAAAATTTACAACTCAGCACCAAATTCCTCATGTGAATAGCGTTCAAGATTTGCTGAATAATAAAGATATTCAAGGTGTCATACTGACCGTGCCGAATGAACTGCATTTCGAGTACGCAAAACTGTGCGCAGATCATGGGAAGCATATTTATATTGAAAAGCCCATTACCAATGACTTGGCTGAAGCGATTCAATTGAGAGATATTTGCGTACGAGCAGGTGTAACAGTATTTATAGGCCATGTTGCTAAGTTGCTGTCTGGTGTGCAACTGATGCATCAAGAAATTCAGAGCGGAAAATTAGGGGAAGTTTGCTTAATCCAGGGGCATTTCTCTAACAATAGGGCGCTATTTTTAACGCCCAACGATTGGCGCTGGTATCAAGCTAAAGCACCGGGGGGTCCATTAAGTCAAATTGCTATCCACCAGTTCGACGTGCTCCGTTTTTTAGGAGGCCCAGTTGAAGAAATCAGTGCCATGGCTTCAAAAAAATCACCCGCAGGAGCAGAGGTTGAGGATCAATGGACCATCAATTTAGGATTCAGCAATGGAGCATTGGGGTCTATTGTGAGTTCTTGGACTTCGCCCGGTGTTTTCGAGGTGAGAATTACCGGTACAAAAGGCTTGATGCACTATCGATTAGATCAAACAAAATGGGGTGAGCCAGAGTTGTTGCATGAAAACGCGAGCTTAACATTCCAGGGCACTAATTCATCTCTTGTTGAGGTCGTTCAATACACGCTACCTCAAGATAATATGTTTCAAAGTGAGTTGGAATTATTCGCCCGCGCGATTGAGGGCGACAAGCAAGAACTTTTTGATGCTAATTATGGGATTGAAATTCTAGGTATGGTAGAGGCCAGTAGAGAGTCTGCCATGCAGAACTCTTCTAAGATTCATCTCAAACACTTTCTTTCACGGAAATGAAATTATCAATGACAACGCCTAATACCTCCTTTGTTACAGAAAATCTTTTTAAATCACGACTTTTAAACGGCGAAACTGTGTATGGCGGTTGGGCCAGCATGGGCTCTACTGTTGCTACCGAGCTATTGGGGCATAGTGGCTTTGATTGGGTTTTAATTGATGGTGAGCATGGGGCTAACGACTATCGAAGTTGTGTGGATCAACTGCTCGCTCTGAATGGAACTCAGGCTGCAGCATTCATCAGGCCAGAACATAATGATCCTGTAATCCTGAAGCGATTTTTAGATTTTGGTTTCTACAATTATTTAATTCCAATGATTGAGACCGCAGAGCAAGCTGCATCGGCAGTGAAGGCGACAAGATACCCTCCTGACGGTATTCGTGGGGTCTCAGTTTCATCGCGGAGTAACCGATTTGGTTTGCAGCTTGACTACTTTCAAAAAATCAATCAATCTATTTGCTTGATACTGCAAATTGAATCACTCTTGGGTATAGAGAATGTAGCAGCAATCGCGCAGACTCCTGGCGTTGACTGTTTGTTTATCGGACCCCAAGATATCGCGGCATCACTGGGTTATATAGCCAACCCAGCAGCAAAAGAGGTGCAAAGTGTCATGCATGACCTTGCAAAGAAAATTATGGGGCTTGGTAAGCCTGTCGGCATTTTGGCGGCTAGTCAGGCTGATGCTAAGGTATATCGGGACTGGGGAATTCAGTTTATTGGCGTTGGCTCAGATCAGGCTTTTATCAAAAAAAGTGCCGCTGCGATTCTGAGTGATCTTAAATCGTAGGTCTACTAGTAATTATTTTATCTATTTAATAGGGCGAAGAAATGAAAAATACCAATTATTTGAAATGTCTCCGAAATCTATTACTGGGAGTTGCTTTGTTATTTTCTGGGACAGTTTTTTCTCAGAGCTTCCCAACTAAACCAATAAAATTCGTGATTACCTACGCACCAGGAGGTAGCTCCGATCTTATCGCTAGAACAATTTCTACAAAGTTAAGCAAGTTGTGGGGCCAGCCTATTATTCCTGAATACAAGCCTGGCGCTGGCGGTGCTATTGGGATGGAGTACACCGCACAGCAAGCTGGTGATGGCTACACCATCGTACTGGGAAATTTTGGACCCTCGATGGTGAATCCGCTCATCAATAAAGTGAACTTCAATATGGAGAGGGACTTTATTCCCGTCTCATTGACGACAGTGGGACCTAGTGTCTTGGTTGTCCCAGAAAATTCTCCTTATAAAACGCTGGCAGAATTAATTGCTGCAGCTAAGAGTAAGCCTATGACTTTGAATTTCGCTACTAGCGGTCCTGGCAGTATCTCTGATATTGCGACTGAGCTACTCATGAGAGAGGCGAATATCAAGATGGTAAAAGTTCCTTATAAAGGAACGCCGCAAGCCATTAACGATTTACTTGGGGGGCAGGTGGATTTGATGATCTCTGATGTATATCCCGTGGCTCAATTTATTAAATCGGGCAAATTAGGGGCACTCGCAATTACGAGTCAATCGAGATCCAAATTCTTGCCCAATATCCCTACATTTTCAGAGCAGGGATACCCTGGCGTAGTTGCTCTCACTTGGTGGGGTATTTTCTTACCCGCTAAAACGCCACCTGCAATTCAAGAAAAATATTCGAAAGCTATTATTGCCATCATGAAAGATCCTGAGGTAAGAGAGACTTTTACGAACCTGAGTGTTGAGGCTGCTACAAATACACAAGATGAATTTAAAGCCTTCCTAGCTGTTGAAACGGCAAAATACGCCAAGCTCATATCAGATAATAAAATTAAAGGCGATTAAACCAAAAATCCCTCGATCATCGAGGGATTTTTATTTGGAGCACCCTGAAGGGCCTATCAGCATAGCCTATTGCGTCTGAATATTTCGTGCCTTAATAACCTTTTCCCAGATGGCCGACTCAGCTTGAATTTTGCTATCGACATCTTTGCCTTTCATCATTACCGGTGTTAAGCCATTCTCCTCAAGAGTCGCTAGTAATGCCGGAGATTTAAACGATTTCTCGGTAGCAATATAAATCTTATCAATAATTGCTTGGGGTGTTCCGGTTGGGACGGCTAGGGCATACCAGCCGGTATTTTCAAATCCAGGAATAGCGGCTTCAGATACCGTTGGTACATCAGGGAGCTGTTTTAATCTTTTGTTACTTGTGACTGCCAGTGCTTTAACTTGGCCTGATTTTGAGAAGCCGCCGGTAGCCGGGAAATTTCCCGCCATGAAATCAATCTGTCCTGCGATTAAATCATTCAAGGCGGGATTTTCACCTTTATATGGAACATGTGTGGCATGTATGCCGGCTGCATAAAGAAAGTTTTCATTAGCCATATGAATTTGACTGCCAATACCGGCCGAACCAAAATACAATTCTTTGGTTTTGGCCAGGGCGATTAGATCTGCAAGATTATTAACAGGCAGTTTTGGGCTGACAGCAATTACCATTGGCACAGTAGCAACGGTGGTGATATACGTTAAGTCTTTGGAGTAATTGATCCCAGATTTTTTATAGATAAAAGGGTTAACTGTCATCATGCTCCCAGATGCTAGCAATATGGTGTAGCCATCTGCAGGTGATTTAGCCACAACTTCGGCACCCAGATTGCCGCCAGCACCGCCGCGGTTTTCTATAATCACATTTTGACCCAAGTTTTTCCCCAATGTTTGAGACAGAATTCTGCCCAAGATGTCTGCACTTCCACCGGCAGCAAAAGGCACAATCATTTTCATTGGCCGATCTGGCCATGCTTGTGCCATCACATTGTTGGTATTCATTAGACCAATAACAATAGAGGTCAAGAAAAAGATATTTCCAAGCTTAGTGGAAATGATTTTAAAAAATATCATCTGCGTAGTCCCCGATTCTTTTGTCATGAGCGTTATTGATTATGCTGATTGCTTAGTTTAAATTCGGTGGCCCAATTGAGTAAGGTGCTGGCCACGTTGTTAGGCTCCATATCCCAGCTTAGCCTATTTTTAAAAGCCCCTCTTAATTCCGCACCAATTCCACATCCCCACAACTCAAGATGGGATTGATGCTCACACCAGGTCACTGCTTGTAATAGATGATTCTTTAAATACTCTTCACCGTTTGCTTCAATTGTGGCCCGGTCCATTGGGCATCCATCTGAAAACAAAATAAGCTTAGTTTTGGAGGATTGGCTGCCATTATTTTTTTGTAATCGTTGGGCCGCCCAAAGAACCGCTTCGCCATCAATACTCTCCGCATAGATTTCGGGTCTTAGTAGGGCTGCAATTCCCATTCTTGATCTGCGCCAGCTGGTATGAAAGTCTTTAAAGATCCAATGAGCTCGCTCATTCAGGCGCCCTGGGTTTGGTGACTGACCATTTTTGCGCCACTCTTTAAATGGCCTACCTCCTTGCCACTGGTTAGTGCTATATCCTAATATTTCATTCTGAATACCAGCTTGATCAAAAATTCTCGCGAGGGAATCAACACAAGCGGCAATTTTGAATCTCTGCTCCTTCATCGATCCTGAACAATCAATTAAAAGCGTAATTTTTGTTTGCACCTCAGGGTTATAGGAGCGGTGCTTGTAGAGTATTGGCTCAAGAGGAGAGGTGGCTGCACGTATTAAATAGCGCCGATCAATTAAACCCTCTGTCTCTATAGTCTGCCATTGTTTGAGCGTGCTAGTGGAGAAGATTTGCTGGTATTGACGAGTCAATTTAGCCCAAGGGATGTTTTGCTTTGCTATTTCTTGATTCATTAGATCTTGATATGTCGCTAACTGTGCAGGCCTAATTTTTTTCTTAGCGTGAGTTTCGGTATCGTAGACCCGATTAAATACATGATAAGTATTCAGAGATTGCTTGAGTAATTCCCTTTTTTTGCTTAAT
Organism: Burkholderiaceae bacterium; assembly: GCA_947447945.1. GTDB lineage: Bacteria > Pseudomonadota > Gammaproteobacteria > Burkholderiales > Burkholderiaceae > Polynucleobacter. The sequence goes on along the minus strand of CANFLR010000013.1, from coordinate 17,069 downwards.
GAGAGCTGTGGTGCTGGTATAGAGGCTGCTGATCTTGCAATCTGTGGTGGAACCCATTCAATTTGCAGTAATGAGCCACTTTGATTTTTTCGCTTAATTCGAATGCTGGGATTGTTGCGATATTCTTCATCGATTAAGTTGGAAACCATCTCAACCAACTTCAGGGAAGTTTTGGCATAGGCGATCTGATCATAGCGCGTTGACTGAAGTTTTATCAAAAGCGGCCCTAAAGCGATTGCCAGCCCTGCTCTAGTCGCCTCCACAATATCTTGCATGAGCTGTGGGATTGACTGCTTAGTGAGTCTCATCCAGACCGTCGAAAATACGGTAATTAACAAGAGGCCTATGCTTCCTTCTACCCCACCACTAGCAATAAATTGCTGCATCCATGCAATAAATTGGTTTCGAGTATTTTGTTTGCTACCTTTCAATTCGTCGGGGCAAATACTTTCAACCCGAATTTGCTCTAGCACTTCAAAGACTAGTGATTCAATCATGCCCTTAGGGGATGAGGATTGGTAGATGTCAGCATTTGAGTAACGAAGACGTAGGGCAATGCCATCAAGTACACCCCGTGGCTCAGACCAGGCTTCTTTTAGGCTCTCCAGTTGAAGATGGGGTGCTATTGTTCCAAATGGATTCGATTGATAAAAAAGTTGCCAATCTCTAATTTCGGCACTTATCTCTCCCGATAGCGATCGAATTACTGCGCCATACTGATGCTGTTGCTCAAAATCGTTGTGGGTTTCTGTTTGCAAGATCAGCTTAGGGATTAGTGGTCTTAGGGCTTGCTTAAATGAAGCTCTTCGGCAAAGCAGCGCTGGTAGTACTCTGCAACTAGAGACTTTTCTTCTACCTCACACTTGTTTAAAAAAGCCAAAGTAAATGCGAGCTTGAGATCTTTAAAGATGCGCCAATTTTCTCCCCAGGTAATCAAAGTCCTGGTGGACATCAGAGTGGAGATATCGCCAGCCTCGAAACCTTTTCGGGTAAGGTTCGCTAGGGCAATCATTTGCTTTGCATGTGCGCATGAAAGTTCGGGAACCTTAGCCAATACGATATTTTCTTCTTCAGCGGGCTCGAGATAGTTCAAAGCAGCAACAATGTCCCAGCGATCCATTTGCCCATGGTTGAGTAATTGAGTTCCTTGGTATAAACCATTCCAGTTCCCTAGGCCGACAGTATTGCTGGTGGCAAAGATTCTAAATGATGCATTTGGTTCAATAACTCTATTTTGATCTAGTAGCGTAAGGCGACCTTCGCGCTCGAGCATGCGTTGAATGACAAACATTACATCTGCTTGCCCTGCATCATATTCATCCAAAATGAGTGCGATTGAACGTTGCAGGCTCCAAGGAATGAGTCCTTCTTGAAAGCGTGTAACTTGCTTGCCATCTTCCAAAGAAATCATATCTTTACCAATGAGATCCATCCGGGTAATTTGGCCGTCAAGATTAATGCGTAAGCAGGGCCAATTTAAGCGTGCGGCGACCTGCTCTATGTGAGTTGATTTTCCAGTGCCATGCATACCTTGCAACATCACTCTGCGGTTAAAGGCAAACCCAGCCAAGATTGCTAAGCTTGCTTCTGGATTGAGTTGATAGCTTGGATCAATCGCTGGAACGAGGTCTGAAGATTGGCTAAAAGCAGGAATTTGAAAGTCAGCAAACCCTTTGCATTCGGGGAAGATGGTATGGAGAGAAACCATCTTTCCTGGTTGAAAATCCGCTAAATTGACGGGTGAGCTTATTCCAGTCATTTTCTTTGCCTTTTAAGTCTTAATATCTTGTCAAATATATTCCATATGGGGGTTTATATGCTTGACTTTGGTGAAAATACACGATTATCATTCAGATTATAGAACAAAATGTTCCGTTTAATTGAATACCTAGGAGAGCTTTATGTCAAAGTCTGGCACTAATTTACCCACCGGCCCCCAAAAAATGACACCTTCTGAGGCCTTTGTTGAGACGATGGCCGCAAACAAGGTGAAGGATATTTTTGGAATTATGGGATCTGCCTTTATGGATGCAATGGATATTTTTGCTCCCGCAGGAATTCGCTTAATTCCAGTAGTCCATGAGCAAGGTGCTGCGCATATGGCTGATGGATATGCCCGAGTAAGCGGTAATCATGGCGTTGTGATTGGGCAGAATGGCCCTGGAATTAGTAACTGTGTCACTGCAATTGCAGCTGCATTTTGGGCTCACAGTCCAGTAGTCATTATTACCCCAGAGACCGGAACCATGGGTATGGGCTTGGGCGGCTTTCAAGAAGCCAATCAATTGCCGATGTTTGAAGAGTTCACTAAATATCAAGGGCATGTCAATAATCCAAAGCGGATGGCAGAATTTACTGGCCGTTGTTTCGATCGCGCGATGTCTGAGATGGGACCAACCCAATTAAATATTCCACGCGATTATTTTTATGGCGAAATTGAAGTTGAAATTCCTCAGCCAAATCGACTTGATCGTGGACCTGGCGGTGAAAAGAGCTTGGATGAAGCAGCGGCACTCTTGGCAAATGCCAAGTTTCCAGTCATTATTTCTGGCGGTGGCGTAGTGATGGCTGATGCGGTAGAGGAGTGCAAGGCGTTTGCGGAGCGTTTGGGAGCCCCAGTAGTAAATAGCTACTTGCATAATGATTCCTTCCCTGCCAGCCACCCATTATGGTGCGGTCCTCTGGGCTATCAAGGCTCAAAAGCTGCCATGAAATTGATTGCTCAGGCTGACGTAGTGGTGGCTTTAGGTTCGCGTCTCGGACCCTTTGGCACTTTGCCTCAGCATGGTATGGATTACTGGCCTAAAAATGCAAAGATTATTCAAATTGATGCAGACAATAAGATGCTGGGCTTAGTGAAGAAAATTTCTGTAGGAATATGTGGAGACGCAAAGGCTGCAGCAGTTGCCTTAACAAAGCGTTTGGAGGGTAAGACCTTGGCATGCGATGCCAATAAAGCTGAGCGCGCTAAAACAATTGCGGCTGAAAAAGCTGCATGGGAAAAAGAGCTAGATGATTGGACGCATGAAAAAGATCCATTTAGCTTGGATATGATTGAAGAGCAGAAGCAAGAAACAACACCAACTGGTGGTCATTATTTGCATCCACGTCAAGTTCTGCGTGAGTTAGAAAAGGCAATGCCTGCTGATGTCATGGTGTCTACGGATATTGGGAATATTAATTCCGTAGCTAACAGCTACTTGCGTTTTGAAAAACCCAGAAGCTTTTTTGCTCCTATGAGTTATGGTAACTGCGGTTATGCACTGCCAACCATCATCGGCGCCAAAGCAGCCGCTCCAAATCGTCCTGCAATTGCTTATGCTGGTGATGGTGCTTGGGCAATGAGTATGGTAGAAATTTTGACTGCAGTTCGTCACGATATTCCAGTTACCGCGGTGGTATTCCATAACCGTCAGTGGGGTGCTGAGAAGAAGAATCAAGTGGATTTCTATAACCGCCGCTTTGTTGCTGGTGAATTAGAGAGTCCGAGTTTTGCAGGTATTGCCCAATCAATGGGTGCTGAGGGAATTGTGGTTGACCAGCTTGATCAAGTCGGCCCAGCACTGCAGAAGGCGATTGATATGCAAATGAAAGAAGGCAAGACTTGCGTGGTTGAAATTATGTGTACTCGTGAATTGGGTGATCCATTCCGCCGCGATGCCTTATCTAAGCCAGTGCGTTTCTTGGATAAATATAAAGATTACGTTTAAATTGACTACCTTCTAGTCGTTTGGTTTGGTGTTAAAAGCCCAGCATTGCTGGGCTTTTTTATTTCTACGCTAGAAAAGAGAATGATATTCAGAAATCTCTGGCCTGATCCGATCAGGTTTCGTTTTAAGCACGGTTCCAATCGTAATAAAACAGATTGGCTCCTCCTGTTTAGAGAGCTGAAATAACTCCCTTATTCTGGCACTTTGCAAAGCTCTACCACTAGATAGTCCAGAGCCAAACCCTAGCGAGTAGGAGCTGAGAAGAATATTTTGGATGGCGCACCCTAGTGAAATCAGTTTTTCTTGTTTGCTAATTTCTGCATTGCTATCTTCATAGCTCACAATCGCCAAGAAGAGCAATGGCCCACGCAAGGCCTTTTCTCTTGCCTCTTGCAGTTGTATTGGTGTGGCGTTTTGATCTCGGTCTAATAAACATTGATAGAAAACTTCGCCTAATTCCGATCTACTACTTTCTTGTATTTCAATAAAGCGCCAGGGAAGCGTTCTACCATGATCTGGTGCTGCATTAGCTGCTAATAAGATTTTGTCCTTTTGTGACTTACTCGGGCCGGGGCTACCTAATCGCTTTGGAGAAATATGCGTTCTTCCATGGATTAATTTTTCAGCAAAGTCATCCATAGGAAGGGCGCCTTAGGAAACCCGCTGGTAATAAAGATTTTGTGGGTGATTGGCTTCGGCAAAAAACATCCATCTCTCAGCTAGTTGGCCAACATAATGGATAGCTAATGCCATGGCAAAGATCGCGACACTTGGGGTATTAAGCGCATTGGCCATGAGTATTAAAGGTAGGATATAAGCACAGAGGAGAATGATCTTACGAAGGTTGTGAATAACTCGATCAGTTTGGTGGTGAAAGAATTCACGGGTATTAAAACTTCCGCCCATGAATCCCATCGAGGTTTGGCGAATATTAGACCCCCTGATACCTGTAGCGCTGGCAAGATTTGACTTAGGTTTTAGGCTTTTATTGCGACGCCATATCCAAAGCTTGAGATTAAATGAGAGAAATAGCAGCAAGACGGCGATACCAGAGAAGAAGAGATTGTTTTCTATTTCAAAGGATGGGTTCCAAAGCGAGAGCAGTAGTTCGAGGAGTAGCCAGCCGGAACTTAATCCCAGCAGAATGAAGTTGGTAGTGGTAGAGGAGTGTGACCACTCTTGGATAAAACGGATGCACTGATAAATCTTTGCTGTACAAATCCAAAGTGTTACGGTGGTGATTAATAAGGCGATCCAAAGCCACTGGGGGACTTGAGAGGTGTAAGCATAAAAATAGCCGAGACTAGTAACAACCATTAGGGCTGGAAGAGCAATAACCTCCCTAGAGAGCCAGGAGGTTCGCCACATCATCGCAGCACGCCAAGCCCGCTCTGGATGGCCTAAGTGAAAGAATGAAGCAATCAACCCAAGCATTAGCAGTAAAAGGCTAATAGGAAATGCAAGACTTGTTAGAAACGCAGTTGGGATGACTTGAGTGCGAAAGTCTAGTGCAGCCAAGAAAAATAAGAGGCCTTGAGCCATTCCTGCTAGCGTCGTGAAAAAGATAATTGAAAATTGCGGGCGCATTATTTGTCATTCCTTGCTGCTTCAATGGTTTCCATGATGGAACGCGGTAAATAGTGATTAGCAGGTTGGGTTTCCCACTCTGGCATCAAGGCATATCCTGAACGCTCTTCGATCGCTTTACTAGCTGCTGATTCTGGATCGTGAACGTCGCCGAAAATACGGGCGCTCGTTGGACAAGCTAGGACACATGCTGGCTTTCTTTCGGCTTCTGGCAAGGTTTCGCTATATATCCTGTCAACGCAGAGCGTGCATTTTGTCATCACTTGACGCTCTTGATCTAGCTCTCGAGCGCCATATGGGCAAGCCCAAGAGCAATAACTGCAACCAATGCACTTATCGTAGTCCACCAGCACAATGCCATCTTCTTTACGCTTATAGCTTGCTCCAGTAGGGCAGACCGGGACGCAAGGCGGTTCTTCGCAATGCAAGCAGGATTTTGGAAAATGCACGGTTTGGGTATTGGGGAAGCTGCCCGCCTCAAATGTCTGCACACGATTAAAAAACGTGCCACTTGGATTTGCTCCGTAGGCATTGAGGTCAGTTAGCGGTCCAGCTGATCCAGAGGTGTTCCACTCTTTGCAGGAGGTCACGCAAGCATGACAGCCCACGCAGACATTGAGATCAATGACGAGGGCAAGTTGTTTATTCGTGCTCACTTATTTTCCTCCGTTCTTTTGAGGGGCATGCCTGGAACATCAAAAGCTTTGACTTGTGGCCAAGTTTCTTGGGGTTCATTTTCATCAGCAGGTGCCAGCCTCACTCTGACGTCATACCAACCAGCTTGCCCAGTAATGGGGTCAGAATTACTTACAGTAAATTCGCCCAAAGGCAGCTCTTCAGAGATTAAGTGATTTAGCAAGAACCCTTTTTTGGATTCGTCGGCGTGGTCGCTAAGACCCCAAGCAGACTCTGCTTTACCAATGGCATTCCAAGTCCATACAGTGCCTGGATCAACTGCTTCGGAGTGTCTTGCCATGCACCTGACTTTGCCCCATTGAGATTCAATCCACATCCATGCGCCATCTGCAATGCCATTTTTTAATGCGGTTGCAGTATTCACATATAAATAGTTGTGACTATGAATTTGTCTTAACCATGCGTTTTGAGAATCCCATGAGTGATACATTGCCATTGGCCGCTGGGTAATCGCATTCAAGCTAAATTTATTGAGGTCTGTCGCCTCATCTTCAAGAGGGGGATACCAGAAGGGTAGTGGATCAAAGTATTTATAGATGCGCCCTTTAAGATGCTCTGGCGGTTGTGCCCCTGGCCGTTTGCCGGTGGCAGCCAATCTAAATCGCTGCAAAATATCTGAATAGATGGCGATCATGATTGGATCATTTTTTTGTCTTAAGGCATTCTCTTTTGAAAAATCGAGGTATCCCTTGTTCCAATTGCGCATGTACTGATGTTCTGGGGGCATGTGGTATTGATGAACGCAATTATTTTCAGCGTATTTTTGCCACTGATTTGGGTTTGGTTCACCTCTCAGTGATTTTTCACCATCCTTGCCTCTCCAGCCACTTAGAAATCCAATGCCAGAATCGGGACCGGTTTGAAAGCGTGTAATGAAGTCAGGGTAGTCCTTGAATTTGCGATCTCCCTCTGGGTTTGTGAATGCAGGAAACTTTAGACGTGAAGCTAATTCGATTAACACCTCCTGAAATGGCTTACATTCTCCAAGAGGCTCTAAAACTGGAATACGGACAGAGTCAACTGGACCATCAAATTCAGAAATTGGCCTATCCAATATGCTCATAACATCGTGACGTTCAAGATAGGTTGTGTCCGGTAAAACCAAATCCGCAAAATCGACCATCTCGGATTGGAAGGCGTCACAAACAACTAAAAATGGAATCTTAAACTCGCCATTATCATTTTTCGCATTCAGATGTTCGCGTACCTCCATCGTATTCATAGTGGAGTTCCATGACATATTTGCCATGAAGATCATTAGCGTATCAATAGAGTAGGGATCACCTTTAACGGCGTTAGTAATGACGTTGTGCATTAATCCATGGCCTGCTAAGGGATGCTCCCAGGAATAGGCTTTATCGATGCGCAAGGGCTTGCCTTGTGAATCTAGCGCTAAATCTTCAGGTTGTGTTGGCCAGCCCAGTGGAGATTTTGCTAGGGGCGTATTGGGATTGATGTCATTTTCAGAGGAGGCGGGTTTGACATTTGGGGGCACCTGTCTTGGGTAGGGGGCTTTATGTCTAAAGCCACCAGGACGATCAATCGTCCCCAGCAATGACATCAGCACCGCTAAACCTCGGGTGGTTTGAAAGCCATTTGAATGCGCTGATAATCCCCGCATTGCATGAAATGCTACTGGTCTTCCTGTAACAGAGTCATGTTTTTCTCCCCACGAATCCGTCCAACTGATGGGTAACTCAAATTCTTGCCCAAAAGCAGTATCAGCCATCTCTAAGGCAAGCTTGCGAATTCTGTCTGCCGGAATGCTGGTAATAGCTGCGGCCCATTCAGGGGTGGTTTCACTTACTTGTCGTTTGAGTAGCTCAAATGCAGGAACCACTTTTTTGCCTTGATGCGGCCCTGGGCCCATGACATATTCACCCGACAGTGCTGGCGAGCTTCCTTGAGCAAAGCAAGGCTGAGCACTTTGGGATTTTTCATCCCAAATATATTTATTGTGGGGTAAGTCTAAATTAATGGGATCCGAGTCTGGGTCATATAAGAACAAGCCTTCCTCAGGCCCTGAGTCCATGCAGACTAATTGTGCCGAGTTACTGAAGCGCTTTAAGAAGGGGGCGTCATATTTTTCAAGGCGAATGAGTTCGTGCATTAAAGCCATGAATAGAGCGCCATCAGTTCCGGGTTTAATCGGAATCCATTCATCGGCAATCGCTGAGTATCCAGTCCTAACGGGGTTAATGGAGATAAAGCGACCTCCAGCCCTTTTGAATTTCGATAAAGCAATTTTCATCGGATTGCTGTGATGGTCCTCAGCGGTCCCAATCATGACAAATAATTTTGCCCGGTCTAAATCTGGGCCGCCGAATTCCCAAAAGCTACCACCGATGGTGTAAATCATGCCGGCAGCCATATTGACGGAGCAAAACCCCCCATGTGCTGCATAGTTTGGAGTGCCAAATTGTCTAGCAAATAAACCAGTCAATGCCTGCATTTGATCGCGGCCGGTAAAGAGGGCAAATTTCTTTGGATCCGTTGCGCGAATTTTAGCCAGACGGTCTGTCAATATTTCAAATGCTTTATCCCAACTGATGGCTTCAAATTCTCCATCACCCCTTGCGCTGCCAGCTTTTCTCAATAATGGTTGCGTAATTCTTGCTGGGGATTTTTGTTTCATGATCCCTGAGGACCCTTTAGCGCAGATGACCCCTTGATTTAGGGGGTGCTCAGGATTGCCGTCTATATATACCAGCTCGCCATCGCGCAGATGCGCTCTGATGCCGCAACGGCAAGCGCACATATAGCAAGTCGTTTTTTTGATTTCCGTTGCAGGAGCTTGTTTGTTAACGGGATCGTGAACGGGATCTGTTGAAAATATTTTGAACATAGATGTACTCAATGATGAGAATTTTTAGCGAGAAGAATAGCCATTGCAGTGGAGGCAACTCTGGAGAAAACAGAGTCCGATCTCGAGGTGAGAATGATGGGTACTGTGGCACCTAGAATCGTTCCAGCGCATTCCGCCCCAGCCATATACACAAGGGATTTATAAAGAATATTACCCACTTGTAAGTCAGGCACTAAGAGAAGATCGGGGTCGCCAGCAACCCTCGAGTCAATGCCTTTGGTTTTGGCAGACTCCATAGAGATGGCATTATCAAACCCAAATGGACCTTCGATAATTGTTTGAGGGTGAATCGCGTTTGTAGTGTGCGTATCGACAATCTGTTTGGCATCCATTGTTGCCGGCATTGTCGGATTCACTACCTCGGTTGCCGTAATGATGGCAACCTTGGTGTTGTGGATCCCCAATTTATTTAGTGCCTCAAGACTGCTTTTCAGAATTTGTATTTTTTGATCCGCATTAGGAGCGATATTCACTACGCAGTCACTGACACCTAGTAATTTAGGGTAGCGATCTAGTTCGAATAAAAATAAGTGGCTCGTTCTGCGCTCAGTTCGTAAGCCAGTGCGACTCACTATGGGACCCATCAGATCTTCAGTATGTAAAGAGCCTTTCATTAGGACTGCGAGCTTTCCCTCTTTCACCATTTCAACTGCTTTTTGGGTGGCCAAGATTGGGTCTTGAGGTGTATCCACTATTTGAATGCCATCCAATAAAAATCCGTTGGCGCCGGCAAGTTCCCTAATTTGATCTTCGGGGCCAATCAATATTGGGGTACACAACTGTTTATTGACTAGATCAATCACGGTCTCTAGCGCTGGCGCGCTCAGTGGGTAGACAACTCCTAGGGGGAGGTTGCTTTTAGCTTCCTCAATCATTTTTTCTAAGAGCGGATATTTCACGTTGATGTAAGTCCTTGAAGGCTTGCGTAATGAATTATTGCTTAAGACAAGGTTTGAGAAATTTTCTCAGCTACTTCCTTGAGTTTAGGGATGTGTTCCATAGCCTGGTTTAAAGGCAATCGAGCAGTTGCTGCATGCACAGCAATCGCTGCTACTACTTCACCCATTGAGTCCCTCACGGGAACCGCGACACAAGAAACGCCCAAAACATATTCTTCGTTATCTACGGCATAGCCTGTAGAGACAATTCTCTCAAGCTCGGATGCCAATAGATCATGATCTGTAATCGTTCTATGTGTGAACTTCTCGAGAGGAAGGTTTTCTAATATTTTGCTCCGCTCATCTGCCGACTTAAAAGCAAGGAGGAGTTTCCCGCTGGCGCTACAGTGAGGCGGCAAAACGGTTCCTGGAGGCAGGTGCAGACGTAGGGCCCAATTTGCTTCCACTCTATCAAGATAAAAAAGCTCGCCGCGTCTTAAAACGGCGAGGTTACAGGTTTCCCCAAGATCTGCAACGAGCTTTCGAAGGATGGTGTGTCGCACTGCAGAAACGGTATCGTGCGTCAGTGTTGACATTGCAAGTGTGGCCAAGCGCTGTCCCGGTGCATAAGTGCGCCCGCCGGGCTCTCTTGTCACCAAACCAGCTTCTTCAAAAATTGCTAAGGTTCGGTGGAGGGATGCTTTTGGCATCCCAGTAATTTGCATTAATTGGGACAAGGTCGCAGGTTGTTGTAAGGTTGCTAGCGCCTCTAGAATGACAACGCCCTTCAACATTGAGGAGTTATCGCTGGAATGATCCTTTTTGGCGTTGTAAAGTTGGTCGCTGCTATCTAATTCAATCATACGTATCAAATCTCATGAAATGTGCTATTTCGTTCATTTTAATAGAACAAAGTGATAATTTATAGGAAAAAGATAGGTATTTTTGCCTATGCGAAACAACTTGTTCAGTTACGTAGGATCAATTATGCTTTTAGGAAAATCCGTGATACCTAAGCTAAGGTCATAATTCAGTTTTATAAAAGGGGGATTAGGAATGCGTAAAGGCAACCCATTAGTCACACTTATTTCGGTATTCAGTATCTTGCTAGCTTCACTGGGAGTGATGGAGATTGCCCAGGCTCAAGCATGGCCTACTAAGCCGATTAAATTCATTGTGCCTTATCCACCAGGCGGTGGCACTGACATCATTGCCCGCATTATGCAAGAACCATTAAGTCAGGTACTTGGTCAGCAAATCATTATTGATAATCGGGGTGGAGCAGGCGGCTCAATTGGGACGGATATTGTTGCGAAGTCAACGCCGGATGGTTATAGCGTGCTATTTACACTTTCTTCACACACCATTAATCCAGCGATTTACCCCAAACTGGCATTCGATACTGAAAAAGATTTTTTACCAGTTTCATTAGTGGCATCTTTGCCTCAGATCCTGGTTGCAAATCCTAATTTTCCTGCAAAGACTGTTAAAGAAGTCATTGAAATGGCTAAATCTAAACCCGATGCGGTTTCCTACGCCTCTGTGGGCAATGGGTCTCCAGGTCATTTAGCGGGCGCCATGATGGCAAGCTCTGCGGGCGTCGCAATGATGCATATTCCTTACCGCGGAGGGGGCCCTGCAATTACTGATGTCATTGCTGGTCAAGTCCCATTGCTATGGGTATCGATTCCAGCTGCTGCGAACTATGTAAAGACTGGAAAACTAAATGCCTTAGCAGTTTCTACTGTTAAGCGTTCACCAATCTTTCCTGATGCCCCCACAATGGTTGAGTTAGGTTTTAAAGACTATGAGGTAGATTCTTGGTATGCGATGTTTGTCCCTGCCGGTACACCACAGGCTACGGTGGATACACTCTATAAAGCAACCGTGCAAGTGTTGGCTGATCCTGCAGTGAAAGAGAAGTTACTTGGCCAGGGCGCTGAAGCAGTGGGTAGCTCACCTGCTCAATTAGGTGCTATTGTGAAGGCAGAGCTTGTGAAGTGGAAGAAAGTCGCTAAGCAGGCAAGTATTAAAGCGGAATAAGCTGTATTTACAATAAAGATGAATGTTGAATTAGTGTTGATAAGATAAAAATGATGACGCCAGTAGAAGCTATTATTGAACGTGGTCGTGCAGCTCAAAAGATTTATGAGCAATACACCCAAGCCCAAGTAAATCTAGTAGTAGAGGCCGCAGCCTGGGCTATTTTGGAACCTAAGCGCAATCAAGAATTGGCTGAATTGGCGGTGAGGGATACCGGTCTTGGCGACGTTGCAGATAAATTCAAGAAAAACTTTAGAAAAACCTTGGGCTTAGTGCGTGACTTAAGTCAGGCAAAAACGGTTGGCATTATTTTTGAAGATCACAAGACGGGTTTAACAGAGTACGGTCGCCCGGTGGGAGTGGTTGCGGCTATCACGCCCTCTACCAATCCTGGCGCTACGCCCATGAATAAAATTCTTAATGCCTTGAAATGTCGTAATGCTGTTGTCATTGCTCCGTCGCCCAAAGGTCAAACCACTTGCGCACGTTTGCTTGAATTTGTTCACCAGCAGTTGGATCAGGTAAAAGCGCCGCGTGATCTCGTGCAAATGCTGCCTGCCCCGGTTACCAAAGACTCCACGAATGAATTAATGCGTTTAGCCGATCTTGTTGTCGCAACGGGATCCCAATCCAATATCCGCGCTGCCTATACTTGTGGCACTCCTGCGTTTGGGGTGGGCGCCGGAAACGTATCGGTGATCATTGATGAGTATGCTGACTTGGCTAGCGCCGCAGCAAAAATTACACAATCAAAGACCTTTGACAATGCAACCAGTTGCTCCAGTGAAAACGGAGTGGTCATCTGTGCTGATGTTTATGAAAAAGCTATCGCAGAGCTGGAGGCTGCTGGTGGTTTGATGTTGGACTTGGCTGATAAGGCACGCCTTGAAATGGTCATGTTTAGCGGCGGAAAGTTAACCTCAACCTTGACGGCTCAATATCCAGCGGTAATCGCCGAGCGCGCTCAATTGCAAAATCCAAAAGCAAAATCCGCCAAATTTTTTATGGTGGAAGAGCAGGGCTTTGGGCCTTCTGCGCCTTTTTCTGGTGAGAAATTAAGTCCAATTTTAACGGTGTGGAAGGCTGCTAATTTCAATGATGCCCAAGTAATTGTGGCAAAAATTTATGCCCATCAAGGTGCTGGTCACTCAGTGGGATTGCACACTGCAGCAAGCGGTCAGGTCATGGAAAGTCGTGCTGCCGCACTTGCTCAAACTTTGAAAGTTGCCCGCATCATTGTCAATCAAGCTCATGCGATCGCCACTGGCGGTAGCTTTGATAATGGTCTACCATTTTCCCTGTCTATGGGGTGTGGCACCTGGGGAAAAAATAATTTTTCCGACAATATGAATTATCGTCACTACCTCAATATCACGCGAGTCGTAAGACCGATTGCTGAGAAGGTGCCTAAGGTGGAAGATTTATTGAAAGACTATTTCAGTCAGTTTCCACAGGCCTGATTAAAGTAATGCCACACCTCTCCCACTGATCTTCACAGAAATATTGACATGACTGCATCTTGCAATAGTTTAGGTGAAGTATTGCTGTATTGGGATAAGCTCCAAGCTGAAAAGCCATTTCTATTCGCACCAGAGACTAGCGCCATATTGACTTATGGGCAAATAACCAAAGAAGCAAAGCACTTTTCTACATGGCTCGAGGAGCAGGGCATCAGCAGCAGTGGACATGTTGGGCTTTATATGCAAAATGGCCGCCAAACCAGTACGGTATTTTTGGCGACGATGGCCTGTGGTCGAGTGATTACCCCTCTTAATTTACTAGCCCCTATTGACCAATTGGCTTGGGTCTTAGATCACAGCGATATTGAAATCCTTTTTTACTCCCCAGATAATAAGCAGACTCTTTTTGCCGCTTTAGAAAAAACCAAACGTCAGTTTGCATTGGTAGAGTTGGACCCAGATGCTGCAGAAGGTCCTTTTATGTCCAGCCCTTTAGGGAAGCTTCCTAATGTCCGCGCTCATTGTCCAGCGCTCTTGATGTATACCTCCGGCACCACCGGAACTCCTAAGGGTGTTTTACTGACCCACGCAAATTTATTGCACGCTGCGAGATCAATGGCTGCATGGCATTCTTTGACTCAAGCAGATGTAGTGCTGAGTTCATTGCCGATTTATCACATCAATGGTCAAGTAATATCAACCATTACGCCATTTGTATCTGGTGGCTCAGTAGTTGCCCCACATTCTTTCTCGGTATCTAGTTGGTGGAATTTAGCGATTCAATACCAGTGTACTTGGATCAATATGGTGCCAACCATCATCGCTTACTTGATTAATGCCGCTAAAAGTGGTGGCACGGTGCCAAGTCGTGAAGAGTTGAGGTCTATACGATTTGGACGTTCAGCTTCCGCACCATTGCCACCTGAACATCATCGTGAATTCGAAAATTTATTTGGCATTACCGTGATTGAAGGCATGGGAATGACCGAGTCTGCTTCAATGGTGTTCTGTAACCCTCATGATGAGAGAAGGCGTTATGGTAGCCCAGGGCTGCCTTGTGGTGTTGAAACAAAGATAGTGGATGCAGCAGGCGTAACAACTGGCAATCATATTGTTGGTGAAATTTGTCTGCGGGGTGGCAACGTCTTAAGTGCTTATTACAAAGCTGAGTCTGAAACTGCTAAAGCGTTTGATGCTGACGGTTGGTTAAAGACCGGCGATCTCGGAATGCGTGATGATGATGGCTTTTATTTCATTACGGGCCGATTGAAAGAGCTGATTATTAAGGGTGGTGAAAATATTGCCCCACGCGAGATTGATGAAGCGATCTTAAAGCATCCGGCGGTTCTAGATGCCGCAGCAGTTGGCATTCCAGACAGTAACTATGGCCAAGAAATTATGGTGTGTATTGTTTTAAAGCCAGGAATGATTTGCACTGAAGAGGAGATGCGTGCATTTTGTTTAAAGGAGCTTGGAAAGTACAGAACGCCCAAATGCATTCTCTTTTTGGACGATTTACCACGAGGACCATCTGGTAAAGTACAGCGCCTTAAACTCTTGGATCTGCTCCCTCAAGGCGTTTAACTTAGTGTCCGGGCAATCACCCAAATACCCAGAGTGATTAAATAAGCGCCCAAGAGTTTTTGTCTCAGCTCATCTTTCATTTTGACTAATTTTCCTGCTGCTAATCCTTGGGTTAGCGCTGCACTAATACCAAGAATAAGTATTAAGACAAGCATCGAGTAATCAAGGCCTTCAGTGCCATGCACTCCAACCCAGGCTGTCATGAGGGATAAGAGACTCACGATAGATGTGGCCGAAACGAAGAGAATGGAGATATCAATGCAGATTGTCACTGGCAAGCCTACCCACATCGTGAGGAGTGGCATGAGCAGGGTAGCTCCGCCTAGTCCAAAAAGTGCTGAAGAAATGCCTGAAATTCCCCCGATGGCGATCAGTTTCTTTAAATCAGGCTTTTGAATTTCCTGCTGAGAAGTGGAGGAGGGGGATTTTCCAAAGAGTGTCCATAAGCCAATCAGAACAATCGTGGCAGAAAATCCAAGGCGCAGTACGTCACCAGTCAATTGAGTTGCTGCAATACTAGCCAAAGCAATAAACGGTAGTGCGCTCAAAATGAGAGCATTAGCAATATGACGCTCCGCTTGGTTTCTTAAAACTTTAATCGCTCTGGGAAGTGCGCCAATGACAATGGTACATAAACTACCAATCACAATTAACTGAAACGGTGGAGGGGTGGAGTTGGGAACAGTCAAAAAGGCGGCATCTAGAGCCGGCACAATAAAAGCTCCACCGCCAATGCCAAATAGGGCCATTAGTAAACCAGTCATCATGCCGATGAGCGCAAAAAAGAAGTAGTACATTACGGGCCTTTTATTTTTCCTAAAATTAAATCCGCCGCTCTTTCTGCAAGCATCACAGCGGACCAGTTCGTGTTACTTGATGGTAGGGTTGGCATAGCCGAGCAATCTACCACTCTAAGACCGCTTACACCTCTTACTCGTAAGGAGCTGTCCAAAACAGCCATGGGATCATGATCCGAGCCCATTTGACATGTACCAGTAGGATGAAAAATCGTTGCACCATGATTGCGACAGAACTCTAAAATTTCTTCATTTGATTGAGGATTATCGGGCTTCACTTCACGCACAATGAAAGAACGCAGTGGCTCTGTTTGAAATTTCCAATTGAGTTTAGGGTCCCACATGGTTTTTGCATAACCAATCGGTAAGTGAATCCATGGGGATCTATCTTTGGGTCTTGCCTCGATAAGACAAACGGAATACTGAGAATTTTCCGAGAGTCGGTTTGCCAATACACAGCCAGATGAGCCACCGCCAACAATAATGAAGTCAAATGAGTTATTTTGCATACTCGCTAAAGCATTCTTGAGCTCAGAATTATCATGCTTATCATAGTGAGGTGCTCATTAGTAAACGGTGACTTGAGGTGGCTATTTGAGCTTACTTTACCAGCATACTGGTATTTAGTATTGTTTTGACCAAGTGCCCCACTAGAAATGCCTCTACTACTTTTTACGATTTTAATCAGTGAGATTAACAAGCTGTTATATTAAAATTTCAGCCTTATGCTTGACCCTAAAAGCTGAACTTTTTTAGAAAGTCTCTCTGATGAAACATATTGCCTTGGTTACTGGTGCAAGCTCTGGTATTGGTGCTGCAACAGCTGCTCGCTTTCTGAATGAAGGGCATAAAGTGATCATGACTGGACGTCGTGGTCAGCGTATGCAGGCCTTTAAAGAATCACTTTCCTTAGCAATGCAAGAGCATTTGCTAATTGCCAGTGTTGACATATCAGATAGCGCTGCAACCCAGATTTTTGTTGAAGAAATTCCTGAGGGATTTAAAGAGATTGATGTGCTAGTAAATAATGCCGGGCTTGCTCTGGGTTTAGATCCTGCCTATAAGGCTGAATTATCTGAATGGGATCGCATGATTGCAACCAATATTAAGGGTTTGGTCAATATGACCAATTTCATTCTCCCGGGAATGATGCAGCGCTCGAGGGGTCATATTTTTAATGTTGGCTCTGTAGCGGGAACCTATCCATACCCCGGGGGAAATGTTTACGGCGCCACTAAAGCATTTGTGAAAGAGTACAGTGCCGACTTGCGCCGTTCGCTATTTGGAACCGGACTTCGCGTAAGCACAATTGAGCCCGGAATGGTTGGCGGAACCGAATTCTCCAATGTCAGGCTAGGGGACGACGCTAAGGCAAGTCAGGTATACGAAGGAATCCAAGCTATGAGCGCAGACAATATTGCTGAAGCAATATATTGGTCGGCTTCACT
>CANFLR010000012.1 GCA_947447945.1 Burkholderiaceae bacterium | reverse complement strand
TATGACGCGGCTTCAAATAATGCTGATCCAGAGATTCCCAAACTTTGGCAGACCATATAAATGGTGGGCAAGGACAATAATAATTTGGTCCCACTCGATTAAATAAAGCTTTAACCCTATCGCCCTCAGCACGCAGATTTGCCGGCGCCCTAGCATGACCGCGATTGGATGCCAATTGGAAATACTCTTTATTTTGATAGATGACCGTATATGGATGGCCATCACTCGCCATAAAATCAGAGCTTTTAAAGTCTTTGATAAAAATACAATCCGAGTCCAAACAAACATAGTTCAAACAGAGACCCAAACGCCAAAATTCTGACTTAATCACTTGCTGAGCCAGACCTCCAGACTTTGTATCGGCAATTCCAGGGGGAACATCTGGATTGGCAGCAATAATGGACTCGTCAGAAATCCACTGATAGCCTGCCGCGCCCACAATCTGAATCAGCTCGTCATATTGATTTTGGGGTGTAGAGATGTAAAAAGGAATTTGATCTGCATTGTGAGTCATTACCGAAGCTAGCAATTGCTTTAAGCGCAAAAAATCTTTGCGGTAAGACTTGCAGTACAAGACTAAATCATTCACGGATCGCTATCCTTCAGTTTTCACATGAGAAAGAATACTGGCAACAGCTTGGTCTACGCCAATTGGGTTCCAGACTGGCTCAAGTAACTGCTTTTGTTGCCAATCCAACCAAATTCTTTCTAGCGCTATGGCGATTTCTACATCCGCTTGGGCAGCACTCAAATAAGACCTTCTATCCAAAAGCATTTGATCCAATTGGGGATTGCGATGCGTGATACCCCAAATTGGGCGCCCAGACCAAAGATAGTCATAGAACTTGGATGGGATATATTCAGCACACCACTCATCATTACCATGCAGCAAAATTAAGACATCAGCCGCTTGCATTTTTTCAGCAACCTGTTCGCGGCCAGATTTGCCAGTGATAGGGTCTCTTTCAAGGCGTCCATGGGCCAGCAGAACCTCCCCATAATCGTAGCGTTTGATAGCCTCATTAGATAAAGAGTCTAAGGCGGCTCCATATTCATGAATCCGAAGGTGTTGTCTTGCTTCTGGATGCTTCTCAAATAGCGTATGGGCTGCCTTCAAAATAATGGAGAGCGAGCGATCATTGGCCAATGAACCGAAATGGCAAAGATTAAGATGATTGCCATATTCATGCGATTTTTTAGGGCTGGCATCACCTGGAGGATTGGCGCCTGGCATCACTACAAAGCCGTGAGCATTTCCTGGAGTATTTAAATTGGGATTGCGAACTTTGGCGTAATGCAATGCACCATCCGTAAACCACCATACGTAATCCGCATATTTGCAAAGCTGAGCTTCTAAATAATGACGAAAGCGAGCATCTCGGTTTTTAGGCTTTTTTAGGCCTTGGTCGTTTGGATTTTCACGAATGACCAAGGGATCATGAACCTCAGAAATCAAGGGGAGTCCGGTAGCCCGCTTCAGCCAGACTCCGGCTAAATGAGCAGACCAAGCGCTGCCAATGGAATAGATCACGTCAATCTTGCCAGTACGAATCAAAAAATATCCCCGCACAAATGCAGGAATCGCCCAGGACCACTGGCTCGAGTAGCCTAAGCATAGTTTTTCAATAGCAATCAACGGGGCTAGCAATACGGAAACTGTGCGGGTCAATACTTTATAAATAAAGCCACGCCCATATTTATTGGCAATCCAATGGCGGAAATCAAAGCGGAATGCTGCCGGCCCCCAGGCTAAAAACTGCTGATGTGGAAAGCGCTTGTCTTTTAACCCAGTAATTGCACTCAAAACCGTGGGTTGAATACCGGCATCTAGAAAGTAAGGGATCTTATCTGTAATCGTCAAACTTGCTGCGCGGCCGTCCATGTTAAATGCATGAGACAACAGCAGCCAATGTTTACCGAATTTCAGACTAGCATTTTTAGGAGCCGTCAATCTTATATTCCTAAAGTGAGAGAATATACGTTATCAAATGAAAAACCTGAGTTCATATTCTAAGCGATATAAACAATGAAGCATATTAAGGCTCAAATTCTCAGACTCACTAGCGTCTTTTTAGCCCCCGACAATGATCCTTACAAGTTCACGCTCATTGGAGAACAGCTCTATACGAAAGAAGCTATCCTGGTAAAGAATTCTCGCATCCACATCGTTCGAAAAAAATATAGTACGAAAATACCGCATGATGACCGGGTGCTGATTAATGAGGATCATTACCTCCTATTGCTTCATGTTGATAATCTGGCTCACTTCTTTCACGATATCTTTTTTCCACTTTACGTGATGTGGCGTACACAACCCAAAAAAATATTCGCATCAATTAGCGACAATTCCTTTACAAAAGATTTTCTTATTGCAGTTTTTGGGCAAGAGAATATCTATTTTGCAGATCCCAAAATACCTTATGGATTTCTCAACATTACCCCCACACCGGAAGGCCGCGACTTAAAAGACTTTCCTGACTACCTCAATATTTGCAATGAGATTAAGCAGCGATGCCTTTCTAGTCTTGGCATAGTGGAGCTTAGAAACAACAATTATCTGTATGGTCGCAATGAATTGGCCAGAAAAAATCTACTCAATATTGACCCTCAGTTTCTACAAGAGCATGACATTAAATCTGTTGCGCTGTCCAAACTCTCTTTCAAGGAAGTGGTCGCGCTGTTGTCAACTGCCAAGTCCCTTATCTATATGGTTGGAGCTGGGGTTTTCTATTTACTGTTCCTAGATAAGAATGTGCAAGTTCTTGAAATCAACCCTATCAGAAATAATTCATGGGCGCAGATGTTCGGCATGGATCAGTTATGCAGGTTGAGCGTGCTGGTCAGTGATAATGTGCAGGCAAGTGAGCAACCAGCCCAAGGGGATAAGGTCTTAGACAGTCATGTCTACTTCGATGAAAACATTCAGTCTGCAATCATCAAGCTACTCAGCCACAATTAGCTTATTGAAGTGCTGACCGATGAATAAATAGGCCGTCAGTCCACCCAGCTAAACCTTCTTGGTAGTGAAAATCGTAAAGCGAGACCAAAACAAAACCATGATCTATCAAGAAGTCGTATACCACCGAGAATCTCGGTACATTCTTATACATCTCAGAAAAAATAATTTCAAAGTAAATGAGCTTTACTTTATTGGCGAGAATAGATTCTTTCGCGCCTTTAATGACCTCAAAGTCAAAGCCCTGGGCATCTATTTTTAAAATATCGATTTGCGCAATATTTTGTTCGGCACAAAATTGATCGATAGTCTTCACTGGTACTATAGTCTGCCCAATAATCTCGCCACTACCACCACTGCCCATCTCCAAAAAAGAGTTCATATCTGAGCTAGAGTTCTCGAATAGAGCCAGCTCTCCACTCTGTGCCCCTAAGGCTAGTTGATGAGGGGTCACATTTGCATAGGCACTTGCTTTTTGTTCAAGCAAGGAAAAAGCTTTGGCGCTCGGCTCAAAAGAATGGATCGTGGCTTGAGGAAAATATTGTTTAAACCTTTCAACGGATTGACCAATATTGGCACCCACATCAAATATTAGGGCATCACGACGCTTAACTCGTCTCGCCATATCGAGCAAGGGATTCTTGCCATGCCCCTCATTATCAAAATGGGTGATGACAGATGCAATCTTGCGTGCATATTTATTAAATTTTGATTTAAATGACATTAAAGTTCTTTATTAATTGCCGGCAACAATCGACATCACAGCCATACGCACTGCAATCCCAAAAGTCACTTGATTCAAGATAACGGATTGCGGACCATCCGCTACCGCAGAATCGATTTCTACCCCACGATTCATGGGGCCAGGATGCATCACAATCGCATCTGATTTAGCCAACGATAAGCGCTCTTGCGTAAGCCCATATTGCCGAAAGAATGCCGTACCCTCGGGAACTTGACCAGCCTCCATCCGCTCCTTCTGAATGCGCAAGGTCATCACTACATCAACTCCCTTGAGTCCTTCTTCCATGCTATGAAAGACCTTAACCCCTAGCATGTCGAGATCACTAGGCAAAAGACTTTCTGGCCCAATTGCTCGTATGTCGGTACAACCGAGAGTGCTGAGTGCACAGATATTGGATTTGGCTACCCGACTATGAACAATATCACCAATAATGGCGACCTTTAAACCGCTAAAGTCTTTCTTAAAATGTCGCATGGTGTACATATCCAACAAGCCTTGGGTCGGATGCTGATGACTACCATCACCGGCATTCACCACATGAACATGTGCTGGTACATGTTGTGCGATTTCAATCGGGGCTCTTGAGACGCCGTGGCGAACTACAAAAATATCGGCTTGCATTGCCACCAGGTTATCAATTGTATCTAGCAGGCTCTCACCCTTGGCAGTTGACGATGTTGGAATATCTAAATTAATCACATCGGCTGATAAACGTTTGGCAGCAATCTCAAAAGTGGTACGAGTCCGGGTAGAGTTTTCAAAAAAGAGGTTAAAGACGCTTTTTCCCCGTAGCAAAGGCACTTTTTTAATCTCTCTAGCAGGATCAGTGACACTCACAAATTGCCGCGCAGTATCTAAGATATGCATGATCTGCTCTCGCGGTAAACCCTCAAGCGTGACGAGGTGCGTTAAGTCTCCCGTGGCATTAAATTGATTAAAGGGTTTGGCTAGCTCACTCATCAGGCGCGATCCTCCAGTTGAAAAGTAAATGTGCCATCCGTATTTTTTTCCAAAACAAGTACCTGGTGATCGGGCGCTTGAACTTGCTCTCCTACGAAATCTGCAGTGATAGGTAGCTCGCGATTTTCTCGGTCCGCCAAAACCATCAACTCAACTTTGGCAGGCCGACCAAAATCAAATAATTCATTCAATGCAGCACGTACTGTTCTACCAGTCAGCAATACATCATCTACCAAAATCAGATGCGCTCCATTTACTTCGTAAGGCAATTGAGTGGGCATCGTTTTAGCCGTCCGCATTGCAGTCATTCCTTTTTCAGCGTAATCATCGCGATGGAAGGCTACGTTAATGACGCCGTAATGGGCCAAACCCAGATCCCTTGCTAAACGCTCAACAATCCATGCGCCGCCAATTGCCAAACCAGCTAACTCAAAAACCTCTCCGGCACGTAGCCGTTGACCTAGGGCTTCTAGCAACTTCCGGTAGGACTGCTCTGCATTCATTTCAACTGATCCTAACTCTTCTCATGAAAGTATTGTTCCAAAATCAAGGCTGCTGACTGCGAATCTAAATTGTCCCGCATCTCTGGGTTTCCTTCTAAAACTACCGAGGTATAACGCTCATCCACCCAGTCAACTGGAAGACGAAAGCGTCCATTGAGCTGATTACCAAAGCGTTTAGCTTTGGCTGTCATTTCATGTGGAGCACCATCTGGGTGGCATGGCAAGCCTACTACCAGCTGATCGGGTTGCCACTCCAAAATTAAGTTCTCGATCTGCTTAAACCGGGCATCATCGCCATTCTCAGAAATCGTCTGAAGCGGCTGTCCAGCGCGGAGTACCGTATTTCCGACAGCTACACCAATCCTACGGGCCCCATAGTCAAAAGCCATCACTGTCAATGCTTTACTTACCTCAAGCATGCCCCGCCTCACCAGAAAGATGAGAAGGATCAAATCCAAGATGGCTCATGGTCCGCTCATAACGCTGACCAGAAGGAGTGTTAAAAATAATATCTGCCATCTCCTTGCAGCTCAAAGGAACATTCATCCAGCCATTCAGAGCAATCTCCTCCTCAAGCTGCCCTGCACTCCACCCGGAATATCCCAAAGTCATTAAGAAATGCTTGGGGCCTTGACCAGCAGCAACTGCCTCTAAAACATCTTTAGAGGTGGTCATGGTTAAGCCCCCTGGAACCGCCAATGAAGATGAGTAAGCGCATTCAGGAGCAGCCTCGTGTAAGACAAAACCTCTTTCAATTTGGACGGGCCCACCAAAATACACCGGCTGATTCAGTAAAGGCGCAATTTCTAGATTGAGTTCAATTTTGTCGAATAATGTCGCCAAATCCACTTCTGTTGGGCGATTCACCACCAAGCCCATGGCACCCCTCTCGGTATGCTCAAACAGATAAATCACCGAACCAGCAAAATTCTCATCCACCATGCCGGGCATGGCAATTAAGAACTGATTGGCAAGGTGATCAGCAGAATAGGAGATCAATGACCCCATGCTGGGAGTTTGGGTGGGGTTTAGAGGTTCACCCACGGGGGCTTTCTTAGCCGAGCTCATTTAGGTTTATTTTACCGAATTACTAGATCTTTCCGCTAATCCAATATGCCAATATGCCAAAAGCTTCATGATTGAGCTTGTGCCAGTTCTGAAGCCCCTCCTCCAGATCAAAACTGCCCCAACTCAGAGCAGAACCCGTTTGATAATCCACTGGCACTGGAATCACCGCGATCCCTTGCTTTTGAAAAATCCTCTCTGAGCGATACATATGGCTTGCAGAGGTAATCAGAAGCCATGGTTTAAACGTTCCATTAGTGAGTTTTTCTCCAAACTCTTCAATGATCGGCTTCATGTACAGAACATTCTCATAGGTATTGCGAGATTGATTCTCATAATGACCCAAGCTGTCTGCCAAGCCCTGCTCTGCAATTAATTGCTTAAAAGCATCTGATTCCGAAATTCCCTTGGGGGATAAGCGTCCAGAGAACCCACTAAAGATAAAGGGTAGCTCTGGGTATTTGCGGATAAGTTCAAAAGCCTTGGTGACCCTCTCAGCCGAGGCATAAATGGAAATCTCGCCACGATCGACGGCGATTTCTCCGCCTTCGATTGCCCCGCCTAAGATGATGATGCCACCGATATCCCGCACTGGAATCTGAGAGACATTGACCTTTGGAATTGCATCCTCAAGGACCCTCAAAAATACCTGGGATGCAGGTAACCACCCTACCAGCAGCAGGTCTACCAAAGCGAGCAGCAAAAAACGTCTACAAAGATGGGGTTTTCTTAAGCCTAGAAATAATAGGCTCAGGAGAATAAAAACAATCACCCAGTTTAGGGGCTCTATGCAGAACTGCACCATCTTTGAGGTGACAAAAAATAGGGTATCCATGACTAAGGAAGATATTACTCTGTAGCCCAAGCATTTTCAGCAAATAAGTCCTAAGATAGTGGCTATGAAAAAAGCACTCGTTTGGTTTCGTCGTGATCTCCGTCTTTATGACAATGCCGCGCTTCATCACGCCCTCACTCAAAGTGATCAGGTTTGGCTGGTCTTTATTTTTGATGCCACCATCCTCAAACCCCTTATACAGGGTGAATTAGATGCAGATGGTCTCAAACATGATCGTAGGGTGGACTTCATTTGGCAAGGTCTCAAAAAGATGGATGAAGAACTTCGTCAACAAGGGGGCGGCCTCATCGTGCGTTACGGTGACCCCATCATATGCATTCCTCAGATTGCCGGTGAGCTGGCAGTCAATACGGTTTATACCAATCGTGATTATGAGCCATCCGCAATTGCACGTGACCAAGTTGTTCAAAAAAATCTCGCCAAACTTAACATTGCGTTTGAAGATTTCAAGGATCAAGTGATCTTTGAAAAAAAAGAAATCCTGACGAACTCCAGCACCGTCTTTTCGATCTTCACACCCTATAAAAATAATTGGCTAAAGACTCTTCAAGAAAAAGATTTGGCCCCTTATGATTGCACCCCAAAAGCCAAACAATTAGCATCGATTCCAAAAACAATAGATATGCCCTTACCAAGCTTGCAATCTATGGGCTTTGCAAAAACGGGGGTTGAAGCCTATCTCCCTGCAGGCTCAGAAAATGGTCAAAGCTTTTTAGAAGATTTTCTCCAGCGCATTGATCAGTACCAAATTGGTCGAGACTTTCCAGCGATCAAAGGGGTCAGCTATCTATCTACCCACTTGCGCTTTGGCATGGTATCGATTCGTGGCTTAGTGAGGGAAGCGCATCGGCGCATGCTTGCTGGCAGTATGGGTGCCACCATTTGGTTAAGTGAACTCATCTGGCGTGATTTTTATTTCATGATTTTGGCTAATCACCCCCGACTAGCTAATGGCGCTTCTTTTAAACCAGACTATGACAACATTCAGTGGGAAAGTGGTGCCACAGCAAAAAAACTCTTTACAGCTTGGTGCGAAGGCAAAACCGGCTATCCACTAGTAGATGCAGCCATGCACCAACTCAACCAAAGCGGCTATATGCACAATCGACTGCGTATGGTCGTCGCCAGTTTTTTAAGTAAGGATCTTGGTATTGACTGGCGCTGGGGTGAGGCTTATTTTGCGGAACACTTAAATGATTTTGAACTCTCATCCAACAATGGTGGCTGGCAATGGGCCTCCTCATCGGGTTGTGATGCGCAACCGTACTTCAGAATTTTTAATCCCATTACTCAATCCGAAAAATTTGACCCCGAAGGGAAATTTATTCGCCGATACTTACCTCAACTGAGTAAACTTTCCAAGAAATCAGTGCATGCGCCCTGGCGCTCGGGTCATATTGAACTTGAGGCAGCGGGGATATTGCTCGGTCGCGACTACCCACTACCCATCATTGATCACGACGAAGCACGTAAAAAGACCTTAGTGCGCTATAGCGTTGTGAAAAAGATCAGCACTGAATAACTTCGAACACACTTTACGCTTTAAGATAGGGTATGAAGAAGATTTATGCTATTGGCGACGTACAAGGATGCATGCCATCTTTAAAAAGCCTGATTAAAAAACTACCAAAAGACTCCAAGATGATTTTTTTGGGAGATCTAGTTAATCGCGGTCCAGACTCACTGGGGGCGCTGCGCCAGCTAAAATCCCTACAAGAACAAGGTCGTGCTGAATGCATACTAGGTAACCATGATCTGCACCTTTTGGCCATTGATGCCGGCCTTAGAAAAACGAAAGGTCTGGATACGGTAGACAGCATTTTGAAAGCGCCTGATCGGGCCGCTTTAATGCATTGGTTGCGCCATCGCCCTATGGCACTAAGCAATGGGAAAGTGATTACTGTTCATGCTGGTATTTTGCCGCAGTGGGATCTACAACAGACCATTGAGTGCGCTCAAGAAGTAGAAAAAGCACTTCGAAAAAAAACGTATCGTGATTTTCTGGCCAGTATGTATGGCAATTCCCCGAATAAATGGAGTAATTCTTTAAAAGGGATCGAACGACTCAGAGTCATCACCAATGCATTAACCCGTTTACGTTTTTGCACTCCCGCAGGGCAAATGGAATTTGAGAGCAAAGAAGGAATGGAGAGTAGGCCTAGAGGATATATCCCCTGGTTTAAAGTGCCTCAGCGCAAAACCCAAAATAGCCTTGTCTATTTTGGACACTGGTCTACTCTAGGTTTAATACAGCAAGATAATGTGATTGGCTTAGATACGGGCTGTGTCTGGGGTGGGAAACTCACCGCCATGGAAATTCCCGAGTCTGGAAAAAACTCTAAAAAACTAGAGATCATTAGAGTGGATGGCTATGACCACCCACTCAGAATGTAAGACTCTTGTTACAGGCTTTTGAAGGAGGTCTTTGCAGCCGAAATAATTTGCGCAAGAACATCATCATCATGGGCAATTGAAGTAAAGCCTGCCTCATAGGCTGATGGTGCAAGATAGACTCCTGCATCCAGCATCGCGTGAAAGAATTTCTTAAATGCCTCAATATCCGTTTTGGTAACCGCTTCGTATGAAGTAGGCACTTGATCTGCAAAGTAAAAACCAAACATACCACCCACACTATCAACCGCAAAAGGAATGCCTGCCTGATCAGCAGCCTGCTTTAATCCTGTCATCAACTTTTGAGTTTGAGTGCTCAAGCATTCATAAAAGCCCGCACGAGAAATAATCTCTAAAGTTTTTAGCCCGGCAGCTACCGCCACTGGATTGCCAGATAAGGTGCCGGCCTGGTAGACGTTCCCCAAAGGCGCAAGCTTAGACATGATTTCTTTTTTACCACCAAAGGCAGCCATGGGCATACCTCCACCCATCACCTTCCCTAGACAAGTGAGATCAGGAACAATGCCTTGCAAAGATTGTGCCCCACCTAGCGCCACCCGAAAACCTGTCATCACTTCATCGTAAATGAGCACGCTGCCATACTGACTTGTCAAATTACGCATTGCTGTTAAAAAAGCTTGCGAGGGTTTGATCAAGTTCATATTGCCGGCGATGGGCTCCAAAATGACAGCAGCAATTTTGTCGCCCTGCTTTTGAAATACCGCCTCTATTGCAGCAACATCGTTGTATGGCAAAACTAAAGTATGTTTAACCAGATCCTGAGGGACCCCTCCAGAGGATGGGGCATTCTGGGTAGTGTCAGCAAACGTTAATAAACCAGATCCCGCTTTTACCAGCAGACTATCAGCGTGGCCGTGATAACAACCTTCAAATTTAATAATCACATCGCGACCGGTATGGCCTCGCGCCAAACGCAACGCGCTCATTGTTGCCTCAGTACCGCTAGACACCATCCGTACTTGCTCAATACTAGGCATGAGCTCACAAATGCGTTCGGCTAACTGGATTTCACCTTCGGTTGGAGCGCCATAACTAAAACTTGTCTCGGCTGCCTTTTTGACGGCCTCCACTACCTCGGGATTGGCATGGCCCACAATCATTGGACCCCAAGACATGATGAGATCAATATAGCGCTTATCTTCGGCATCCCAAAAATAAGGGCCTTTTGCTTTTGCAACAAAACGGGGAATGCCACCGACTTGTCGAAAAGCCCTTACTGGAGAATTAACCCCCCCAGGAATCGTTTTCTGTGCACGCTCAAATAATATTTCGTTTTGTCCCACGGTAATTCCTTATTTGAATAGAAGTTGATTGGCGAAACTATGCGACTAAATCGCCATCATTTCAAAGTCTTCCTTACGGGCGCCACACTCTGGACATGTCCAATTCATGGGAACATCCGCCCAAAGCGTTCCTGGAGCAATGCCCTCTTCAGGCAATCCAGTAGCCTCGTCATATACCCATCCGCAAATCAGGCACATATACGTTTTAAATTCCATAAGTTAACTCTTTCCTGGTTAAGCTAAAGACTCTTCATGTTTCTATTTTAAGACTCGCGCTTTTGATGCATCTCAAATTTAAAAAGACGGCATTCCAATGGGCCATTAAACAAGGGGGTGCGCTTAGATTCTTTGATGCGCAACTGGCCCGGGAGCGCCATATCGGCGGTTAAAACATAGACATTCCAGCCGCCAAAAGTATCCTTGAGATGCTGACCAAACTGCCTCAAAAACTCAACAAACTTAGGATCTTGCTCTTCTTGTGCCTGTAGGCGCTTTAAAGACTCTCGACTGGAGCGCTTAGCACTTTGACGGCCTGTTTCCAAATTCAACTCAAAACGATTCTCAGGCTCCCGGTCGGCATCCTCAAGCTCTGCAGTGCGCTCTTGCCCACGTCCACCCTTGATGACCAGTCGTTCACCATAAGGCGGATTTAAGAGCATCACCCCTCCCGTTAGACCTGCTGGAGGCTTAGCAGCCAATGCATCAACCTGTCGCACTACTGGCAAACCAGGTAATTGCGCACGCTGCCAATTGCCTTTAAACATCGCAACTAACTTTTCATTAATATCACCACCAGAAATGAATAGGGATTCAGCGTTGGGATACTGTTTCCGTTTTTCTAAAATCTCCGCTAAAGCAGATTCCTTTAGGTCAGCCCAATGTTTTTGTTCACCAGCCTCATGAAATGGTTTAAGCCTTTGGAAACCAAAACCATGTGCCGATGTCACAAGTGGTCGATAGGCCAATCTGCTGGGTTTAGCATCATCACCGTACATCCCCGACCGAATCGCTCCCGACGGAATCGCTAACAGGACTTGCGCTGCCTCAATCAAGAATGTACCGCTGCCACACATTGGATCAAAGAGCATCTGTGAGGGCTTCCAGCCAGTGATCGATAAAATACCAGCAGCTAGATTTTCTTTAAGAGGAGCATCACCCTTTTCATCACGCCAACCACGCTTAAACAAAGCCTCTCCCGAGGTATCAAGATAAATAGTGACTTGCGTAGCAGTTAAATGTGCCTGCACACGCACATCCGGAAAAGCGGTATCAATACTAGGTCGATCGCCAGTGACATCACGCAAACGATCCACAATCGCATCTTTGATTTTTAAAGTGGCAAAGTTCAAGCTCTTTAATGGCGAGCGATGTGCAGTGACATCGACTCGAAGTGTTTGCTTTGAGCTAAACCACTCTTCCCAAGCTAAGCCGCTGGCTAAACGATACAAGTCCTCTTCTTGGCGGTACGGTGCCTCAGCCATTTGCAATAAAACACGGCTAGCAATACGCGAATGGAGATTTAAAGCCATGGCTGCAGACAAAGGCGCGGCTAGCCCAACACCACCCGTTGGGCTAGTAGGCGCTGGATCGATGACCCACTTCCCCAAAGCTCGCGAATCCGCTCGCTGAGCAATGTTGGTTAACTCTTGGGTAAGCGAGGCTTCCAATCCACCAGGACACACAACAAAAAATCTCATGAGGCTAACAATCTAAAAGAGAAAGCATGGGGCTCTGAGCATCCAGAGAAATCAAGGCTTGATAACCGCCAGGGCAACAATCGCAATGAATAGCAGGACAGGCGCTTCATTAA
The DNA here is from genome assembly GCA_947447945.1 of Burkholderiaceae bacterium. Taxonomy (GTDB): domain Bacteria; phylum Pseudomonadota; class Gammaproteobacteria; order Burkholderiales; family Burkholderiaceae; genus Polynucleobacter. Next base: position 32,115 of record CANFLR010000012.1, on the reverse strand, counting down.
ACCAGCGGTACCAAACGCCAGATCGTTTATTTAGGCCGGCACGAAACTTTTTTAAGACATTCCAACAGGCGTGGTGATACCCCACCACCAGAATGACGAAAAACAATTTGATATGCATCCATGCCTCACCTCTCCCCATCCCGAAATACAACCATAAGATGAGGCCAAGCAACACTGCAGGTAATGCCAGTATTGTCATAAAACGAAAGAGTCGATCAGCCATTCCCAAAAGGCGAGCATAGGCATCGGTATTTTTTTCTTCGGCTAAATTTACAAAAATACGCGGCAGATAAAAGAGGCCCGCAAACCAAGATGCAATCAAAACAATGTGAAATGTCTTAATCCAAAGATAAGGGCTACCCATTTAAATTGTGTCCTTGTTAATCATTAAGTGCGAATCTCGCCATGACCCATGACGATGTATTTCAGAGAAGTCAGGCCCTCCAAACCAACTGGACCTCGTGCATGTAACTTATCATTTGAGATACCAATTTCAGCGCCGAGGCCATATTCAAAACCATCTGCAAAGCGTGTACTGGTATTGACCATCACACTAGCGCTATCAACTTCTCGCAAAAAACGCGCTACCGTAGCACTATTTTTAGTAATGATGGCATCAGTATGCTTACTGCCATAGCGCTCAATATGATTGATGGCTTCATCAAGATCGGCAACCGTCTTAATCGACAAAATCGGCGCCAAATACTCAGTTTGCCAATCCTCTTCAGTGGCATCTACTAAACCAATGAAGCCAGCATCTTCCAAAGTCTTACGAGTGAGCGCATCGACGCGAAGCTCAACCCCTTTATCTTGGTAAATTTTACAAAGCGTTGGCAAAATCTTGAGGGAGACTGACTGATTCACTAATAAGGTCTCCATAGCATTGCAAGGCGCATAGCGCTGGGTTTTAGCGTTATCACAAACCTTAATTGCAATATCGATATCGGCATCTGCATCGATATAGGTATGGCAAATGCCATCCAAGTGCTTAATCATTGGCACACGTGCCTCAGCCATCAAACGCGCAATTAAGCTCTTACCACCTCGTGGTACGATCACATCAATGTATTGCGTCATGGTAATCATTTCACCGACAGCGCTGCGATCGGTGATGGCAACCACCTGTACAGCATCCCTTGGCAAACCAGCAGCATCTAAACCCTCTTGAATCATCTTCGCTAAGAGCGTATTGGATTCGATTGCTTCAGAGCCACCCCGCAAAATCACAGCATTGCCAGATTTTAGGCAGAGTGCAGCAGCATCAATCGTCACATTTGGACGAGACTCGTAAATGATGCCGATTACCCCCAATGGCACACGCATCTGAGCGATTTCGATTCCAGAGGCCTGTTTTTTTAAAGCAGAGATTTTCCCAATCGGATCTTCAAGCGAAACGATTTGTTCCAAGCCCAAGGCCATAGTTTCAATAGTTTTAGGCGTCATCGTAAGACGATCAACAAACGCGGCATCTTGACCGCCCGCTTTAGCGCGCTCAACATCAAGCTGATTCACCTTCTGAATCTGGGCAGCCTGTTCGCGAATCAACTTGGCTATGTGAAGTAGTGCCTGATTTTTCTGTTCGCTGGAGGCGCGAGCCATCGCACGCGATGCACTGCGGGCGCGCTGACCAATGTCCTGCATCATTTGTTTAATTGAAGTACTCATTTTTCGCCATCTACTAATATTGAAGTTGTCCTATTGCTTAGCGCAATAAGCTACCCACTAAACGCAAACCATCCCAAGGGTCTGCCGGCAGTTCAACTGCATCCAAACCCTTCACTTGACGATCTAATCCTGCTGCAACTTGCATTGCCCTACGCAACCTTAGTGGCTGAATGCGTTTCAGTGCATTAGGATAGAGTCGCTCCTTGTTCCCCCACACTCGATTAGCACGCATAAGTTGCTGCACAGATTCACCGGCATCACTTGCTGCCTTGAGTTTAGATAGTAGCCTAAGCTCTTCAGTCACGCTCCACAGAATTAGCACCAAAGGCTCACCTTCGCCCTTTAAGCCATCCAACATGCGATTTAGACGCTGTAAATCACCAGCCAGCATTGCTTCGGTTAACTCAAAAACGTTATAGCGCGCCACTTTTAAAATCGCCAAACGCACTTGGTCTTCGGTTAACTTGCCAGCGGGATATAGTAAGCCTAGTTTTTGAATCTCTTGGTGCGCAGCGATCAAATTACCTTCGACCTGATCAGCAATGAATTGCAGACATCTTTGCCCTTCTGGTCCGGGCTCCATTTCTTGGTTCTGCCTCTTGAGACGGCCTGAGATCCAAGCCGGTAATTGGCTACGATCCAAGGAGTCAATCTGAATAGCCATTCCAGCATCATCTAAAGCGCTAAACCAAGCCGAAGTCTTAGTTTTAGTATCCAGCCTAGGCAAAACAATGCACACTACCGTGTCTGGGCCCTCGGGGCTTGTAATTTGAGCCTGCACTTGAGCGGCAAATTGCTTTAAAGCTTCGGCACCATCTCGACCGGGCTTACCCGTTGGAATGCGCAATTCCACCCAACGCTTATCGCCAAAAAGAGACATCGTTTGTCCTGCGCTCATCAAGGCACTCCAATCGAAGCCCCGCTCTTGTAATAAAACCTCACGCTCGGTATATCCTAATTTCTTTGCGATAGCTCGCAATTGATCCATGGCTTCCATCATCAGTAAAGGCTCATCACCGCTAAAAATATATAAAGGCGCAATTGCGCTAGCAGAACTGAGTGCTTTGAGATGAGCTTGCAAGGCATCGGTTTTAACCATAAAGCTTGTGAACTCTCTTTAAAAACTTCTGGCTTGTGGTGCTCGCGCAGAAGCAGCCACACGACGCATAATCTGGATAGCCAAATCACCTCTCATGGAGGTTAAAAATTGTTGCTGTTGAACATCTGTAGCAAGTACGGTAGACACCGAGTAGTCCATATCACGAGTAATGTAAATCTCAGTATCAGGCACAAGCTCAGCGCCAGAAGTATCAAAGGCTCTGAAGCCAACCCGAATATTTAAACGATAGGCGGAAACTTGGCCGTTAGCGTTATATGCCAAGATTTCCCGGCCAGTAACATCATTGGTGATTTCTAAAATTAAATCCGCATCCTTGGGATTAATCGCTACCTTTGCATCTGTCCCCGTCAAAATCACCCTTTGTAAATCCGCAATCAATGGCGGAGAAGCATTACCGGTAATGGCAACAACTTTATAGGGCAGATCAACCATCCCCCGCACACGAAATCCGCAGGCTGTTAATGCGCCTATGGACAGCAACCCGAAAAGGCCAAGCGTAGCTCGGCGCACAGCATTCACACCTTGTGTATCCAACCCTGTGTTTCGATTTTTGCTCATCTACTCAGATTCTCTTAAAAGATTTAGGCAGGACTTAAGCCACAATATTGACTAAACGACTCGGAACAATGATCACCTTCTTCGGCGCACCCCCATTCAAGGCTTTTACAGCTGGCTCGCTCTGCAATGCTATGGCCTCAACCTCCTCTTTCGAGGCCTCAGCTGCCACCCGAATTTCACCGCGTAACTTGCCATTAATTTGCAACATGAGCGTTACCTCTGTTTGCACCAAAGCGGTTTCATCAACCTTAGGCCATGGTGCATCTAGTAGCGGACCAAATACTGTTGCATAACCAGCATCTTTCCAGAGTACATGCGTCAAATGCGGCACTACAGGATAAAGAATGCGCAACAAAATACTTAAACACTCTCTCAGTACCGGTGCACGAATAGCACCACTATCGCCCAACTTAATCGGCTCAAGTACATTGAGCATCTTCATAGCGGCAGAAACAACGGTGTTGTATTGACGACGTTGATAATCAAAGTCAGCCTGCTTCAAAATAGAATACACTTCGCGACGCAATGCTTGTTCAGCATCACTGAAGTCAACTGGCAAGCTATCCGAGGCGCCACGGATTGCAGCCGCTTGACTGCTCGAGTAAACCCAAACACGCCGCAGAAAACGCGATGCCCCATCAACACCTGCCCCAGACCACTCCAACTGTTGTTCAGGAGGCGCTGCAAACATAGTGAAGATGCGAGCAGTATCGGCTCCATATTGATCAATCAGCGCTTGTGGATCTACGCCGTTGTTCTTACTTTTGGCCATCTTCTCCACGCCACCAATAATGACTGGTGACTGAGAGTCTAGAGAATCACCTTTTAACTTAGCCCCTTGGGGGCGACCCTTTTCATCAAGATCAAGCTCCACATCCAGAGGATTTAGCCATATTTTTTTTCCAGAAGCATCTTCTGTGTAATACGTTTCGTTTAAAACCATTCCTTGAGTAAGCAAATTCTGGAACGGCTCATCAAAATGGATCAGCTTAAGATCGCGCATCACCTTGGTCCAGAAACGCGCGTATAGCAGGTGCAAAATAGCATGCTCAATTCCACCAATGTATTGATCCATTGGCATCCAGTATTCATTTCGCTCATCAACCATCGTCGGAGCATTGGGCCCGGTATAGCGCATAAAGTACCAGGAAGAATCTACAAACGTATCCATAGTGTCAGTCTCGCGACGTGCAGCCTTACCACACTTAGGACATTTCACATTTAAAAAATCTGCACGCTTATTTAACGGATTACCACTACCGTCTGGCACGCAGTCTTCAGGCAACACTACTGGTAAATCTGCTTCCGGAACAGGTACTGCACCACAACCAGGGATTTGTTCATCACCACAATGAATAATCGGAATGGGTGTGCCCCAATAACGCTGACGAGAAATTCCCCAGTCCCGTAAGCGATATGTTGTTTTGATCTCACCGATGCCCATTGCGGCTAAATCCTTGGCAACTGCACTGACCGCTTCTTCATACGACATACCGTCATACTTACCGCTATTTAAACATTCGATACCTTCTTTTTGGGCATACCAGTCTTGCCAACGAGTGGGATTAAACATTTCAGAAGGGCTGCGTAAGGCGATCACTTGCTTGATCGGTAAGTCATACTTCAGGGCGAAGGCAAAGTCACGCTCATCATGTGCTGGTACACCCATCACAGCACCATCGCCATAGGACATCAATACATAGTTACCAACCCAAACTGGGACTGACTCATTCGTTAAAGGATGGGTCACATATAAACCCGTGAACATACCTTCTTTTTCTTGAGTAGCTAGATCCGCCTCAATCACGCTACCGGTTTTGCACTTCTCAATAAAAGCAGCAATAGCAGGGTTATGTTGGGCCGCCTGGGTTGCTAAAGGATGCTCTGCTGCAACTGCACAGAAGGTAACCCCCATGATAGTATCGGCTCGAGTTGTAAAGACATGCAACTGACCATCTTGAATCAGCTTTCCTTGAGCATCAGCGATCTGATGCTGAAAAGCAAAACGTACGCCACGACTCTTACCAATCCAATTCTCCTGCATAGTCTTGACGCGCTCAGGCCAACCTAGGCGATCTAAACCGGAGAGTAATTGCTCAGCATAAGCGGTAATGTTGAGGTAATAACCTGGAATCTCACGCTTCTCTACCAAAGCACCAGAGCGCCAACCGCGGCCATCAATCACTTGTTCATTCGCCAAAACAGTTTGATCAATCGGATCCCAATTCACAACCTGAGTCTTCCGATAAGCAATTCCTTTTTCTAGCATCTTCAAAAAGAGCCATTGATTCCAGCGATAGTAGTCAGGATTACAAGTTGCGACCTCTCGCGACCAATCAATTGCTAGACCCATCGCAACCATCTGCTTTTTCATATAAGCGATGTTGTCGTAGGTCCACTTAGCCGGAGGAACTTTATTCTGAATAGCAGCATTTTCTGCCGGCATTCCAAACGCATCCCAGCCCATTGGCATTAAGACGTTATAGCCTTGCATCCGCAACTGTCGTGCCATCACATCATTAATGGTGTAGTTACGCACATGGCCCATATGCAACTTACCCGATGGGTAAGGCAGCATGGAGCAAGCATAAAACTTAGGCTTTTGCTTTCCGCCAGCATCTACAGCATGCTCTGCCACTTTATAAACTTGTGCACCCTCCCAATCAGCTTGTGCTGCCGCTTCAATACTGCGGTGGTCGTAATCCTTGCTCATTCAATACAACTCTTTTCTTTTATTTTTTTAGCTAATGATTTTTAACAAACGTTTACTGACGCAATCCCAGCACATCTTGCATGTCGAACAGGCCCGAAGACTGCTTTTGCAAAAAACGCGCGGCCCGCAAGGAGCCTTGAGCATACGATTGTCGACTCGATGATTTATGGCTAATCTCAATGCGTTCACCATCACCCGCAAACAAAACGGTATGGTCACCCACAATATCGCCACCTCGAATAGTTGCAAATCCAATGCTACCGTCTTTGCGTTCGCCCGTATGACCTTCGCGAGCATAGACAGCGACGTCATCCAATTTCTGACCCAAAGCATTGGCGATCACCTCGCCCATCTTGAGCGCCGTGCCTGATGGAGCATCGACCTTGTGGCGATGATGCGCTTCAATAATCTCAATGTCATACCCTTGATTCAACATCTTGGCAGCAATTTCAAGCAATTTAAAAGTGGCATTCACACCCACACTCATATTGGGGGCAAAAACTATCGCTAATTTTTCTGATGCTTTTTTAAGTGAGGCAATGTGTTCAGGGCTCAATCCTGTTGTACCAATGATCATTTTGGTAGCAGTCGTCTGGGCCACTGCCAAATGCGCCATTGTTCCTTCTGGACGGGTAAAGTCAATTAAAAATTCTGCTTTACTCAGCGCTTGAGTAATATCAGCAGTGATTAGCACTCCCGTTTTTTTACCCAGAAATGCTCCAGCATCTTCTCCCAATTGTGGGCAAGAAGGATGCTCAAGAGCCCCGACCAATTGTGTATCGGCTGCATTGAGGACGGTCTCAATCAGCATTTTTCCCATGCGTCCAGTTGCTCCAGCAATTGCAATCTTCATGATGTATTTCTTCGCTTCTTATTCACGTTATTCAAAGCCGCTCACATGAGCATCAACACAAGCAATTTCTACTTACTCCTGTAACGGCTACTTTGCTTCACTCGCTGGTGGCACATTCAAAGCACCCGGCCCCAATGTTTCAGACTGAGGCAGGGGTTGAGCATCTGGCGTCTTTTTTGAAAAACTAAAAAAGTCCCAGAATGAGCTTTTACTTGCACTATCGCTAGGCGGTATCGGAGTCCCAGCAGGCAAGTTATCCGTTTTGCTTGGCACGAGTAATTCAGGTTGTTGCAATGGAGGAGCTATTGGGGCCTTATTTGAGCCTGTCAATACATCCCAGAATGATCGCTTTGTTTTTGAGTAGTAATCAATTTCAGCAACTAACTCGACATCCGTTGGTAATGCATCACCCTCAAATTTCACAACCTTATCGTCTGCAAAAAATACTGTCACGCGCCTCTCTTTGCCTATGGCCTGCCCATTACGCTTAAATTCAAAAACATAATCCCAGCGATTGACATGAAAATAATCCGCCAACAATGGCGTGCCCAAAATTTGTCTAACCTGCTCACGTGTCATGCCTAACTGCAATTTGGAATATTGATCAGAGGACACAAAGTTGCCTTGAACGACGTCTGGGACATAAGGTCTAAAAACACTATTCATCCAGCCTCGCTGGGTGTCATCCACCGCGGTAGTGCAAGCACTAAGGAAGATGACCCCCATCAAAGAGGCGGCCCAAAAGCCCCGCGAAGCTCGGTTCAAAAAACGACTAAAAAGTTGAAGGCAATTTTGCATGGGTGGCCGTATCATTAAGACATTGATTTTAGCGCCCAAAGCCATGAATACGAACCAAAACCCCTCTCCAGCAGATTTACGCGATATTGGCCTAAAAGCCACTGGTCCCCGTATGAAAATTCTGGATTTTTTTCACCAGAACAACGGGACGCACTTTAGCGCAGAAGACGTTTTTAATGCCTTAAAAGAAGATCAAGAAATTGGCTTGGCGACTGTTTATCGCGTTCTTACCCAGTTTGAGCAAGCCGGGCTATTGCTTCGCAGCCATTTTGAGTCGGCTAAAGGGGATAGTCGCGCCATTTATGAGCTCAATGAGGGGCAACATCACGACCATTTAGTTTGCCTTGACTGCGGCCATGTAGAAGAGTTTGTAGATGAAGCCATAGAGAAACGGCAACGAGATATTGCTAAAAATCTGGGATTCAAGCTCCAAGAACACACTTTGGCAATGTATGGGCACTGTGAGAAGAAAAATTGCCGTTACAAGCTAAAGTAGATGCTTGACTAAGGCCCATAAAAAAGACCTCATTGAGAGGTCTTTTTTTATAACTCATTGATTTAAATGGTTTTTTATCAATTTACCGCCATGAGAGCCTCAGCAGCATTCAACATTTGAACTGAATACCCCCATTCGTTGTCATACCAAGCCAATACCTTGACCAACTTACCGTCTGCAGAAACCCGGGTTTGAGAGGCGTCATAAATACTTGGGCGTGGGTCATGGTTGAAGTCGATAGAAACCAGAGGCAGGGTATTAAAACCCAAAATACCCTTCAACTCACCCTCGCTGGCCGTCTTTAAAATAGTGTTCACTTCATCTACGCTGGTAGCACGACTCGCTGAAAAGGTGAGATCTACAACAGAAACATTAATCACTGGCACGCGCATTGCAAATCCATCAAAGCGGCCTGCTAAAGCCGGCAATACCAGACCAACTGCCTTAGCAGCGCCTGTTTTAGTTGGGATCATGCTCGATACTGCAGAACGGGCACGGCGCATATCCTTGTGATACACATCTGTTAAGACCTGATCATTGGTAAACGCATGAATGGTTGTCATCAAGCCGGATTCAATGCCGATCTTCTCAAGCAATGGCTTGACTAAGGGTGCCAAACAGTTTGTAGTGCAACTGGCATTGGATACAACGATATCGCTGGGCTTAAGCACTTGCTGATTTACGCCAAAAACAATCGTAGCATCCACATCTTTTTCACCTGGCGCAGAAATTAAGACTTTCTTCGCGCCCTGGGAAATGTGTACCGATGCCTTTTCTTTAGAGGTAAATTTGCCAGAGCACTCAAGCACTAAATCTACGCCCAATTCACCCCAAGGGGTTTCCAAAGGATTCCGTGTGGAGAACATTTTAATGCGATCGCCATTGACCACCAAATGATCGCCATCCACTTTGACTTCAGCAGGAAAACGTCCATGAGCAGAATCATATTGCGTGAGATGAGCATTGATATCAATATCACCCATAGCATTAATCGCTACGATCTTAATATCACGCCGAGGCTTGCCATTGACCTGATCCTCATATAAAGCGCGCAATACCATTCGGCCAATACGACCATAACCATTGATAGCGACACGAATTGTCATTTCACTCCCCTAAGCCATTTTAAATTTTTAATAAGGTCCGTTTCAGCTTGCATTGCTTTTATGTATTCGCAATACATTGCTTGACCGTTTTTGCAATCTGATCAACCGTTAAACCAAAATATTCGTACAGCTGGCCAGCAGGAGCAGACTCGCCAAAAGTGTCTACTCCATGCACTGCAGCGCAGCCGTATTTCCACCAGAAATCACTGACGCCAGCCTCAACCGCAATACGCGGAACGTTTGCAGGCAAAACCTTCGATTTATATGCAGCATCTTGCTGATCAAACACAGTGGTAGATGGCATAGATACGACGCGAATACCTAAACCATCTTTTTCTAAGCGCTCAACCGTTTGTAAAGCCAAAGCAATTTCAGAACCCGTGGCAATAATCACTGCATCTATCTTTGATTTTTTTGAATCTCGCAAAACATATCCGCCACGGCCAATCTCTTTGATTTGCTGACTACTCCGCGAAACAAATGGACAGTTTTGGCGACTAAATATTAAAGCGCTAGGGCCCGTCTTGCGCTCAATCGCAGAGCCCCATGCTACCGCACTCTCAGTGGTATCGCATGGACGCCAAACCATTAAATTAGGTATTAAACGCAAGCTAGCAACGTGTTCAACCGATTGATGTGTTGGGCCATCTTCGCCCAAGCCGATGGAGTCATGGGTAAACACAAAAATACTGCGCAACTTCATCAAGGCAGCCATCCGCAAGGCATTACGACTGTAATCAGAGAAGGTTAGGAATGTTCCGCCAAATGGGATATATCCACCATGTAAAGCAATTCCATTCATGATGGCGCTCATACCAAACTCACGTACACCGTAATTAATATGATTGCCCCACTGGTTAGCGCGTACCGGTTTACAGGCGCTCCAATTGGTCAAGTTTGAACCCGTTAAATCTGCGGAACCGCCCATGAACTCTGGTAATGCCGGAGCCAGTGCTTCAATCGCATTTTGGCTCGCTTTACGCGTCGCTACAGTTTCAGCTTTTGTTTGGCAGGTCTTTAAATACGACTCAAGCGTTGCTGCAAAATCTTTTGATAAGTCACCCTGCATGCGACGCTGTAATTCTGTAGCAAGCTCTGGATACTTTGCTTTATAAGTTTGAAATTGTTTATTCCACTCGTGCTCGGCAGACTGTCCACGCTTTTTAAAATCCCATGCCTCATAGATATCTTTTGGAATCTCAAATGGCGCATAAGGCCAATTTAATGCAACCCGAGTAGCTGCAATCTCAGCGGTACCCAATGGGGAACCATGGACCTTATCGCTACCCGCCATATTTGGCGAGCCTTGGCCGATCGCAGTCTTGCAACAAATCAAGGTAGGCTTATCACTTTTTTTAGCTTGTGTAATCGCAGCCGATACAGCCTCAGCATCATGACCATCAACAGCACGGATAACATTCCAGCCATAAGCCTCAAAACGTTTTGGCGTATCTTCATTAAACCAAGACACAACTTTGCCATCAATGGAGATGCCGTTATCGTCCCACAGAGCAATTAATTTATTTAATTTGAGCGTACCTGCGAGTGAACACACTTCATGACTAATTCCCTCCATCAAACAACCATCACCTAGAAAAACATAAGTGTGGTGATCCACGATGTTGCACCCAGGGCGATTAAATTCTTCTGCCAATAATTTTTCTGCAAGGGCCATGCCTACGGCATTCGAAATTCCCTGGCCTAAGGGACCCGTTGTAGTTTCAACGCCCGGAGTAATGCCGTATTCAGGATGTCCGGGAGTCTTACTATGCAGCTGCCGAAAATTTTTCAACTCACCAATCGGTAAGTCGTAGCCAGTCAAATGTAAGAGCGAATACAACAACATCGAACCATGCCCATTGGATAAAACAAAACGATCGCGATTAATCCAATGCGGGTCTGTCGGATTGTGCTGTAAGTGCTCATTCCAAAGCCCAACAGCGATATCTGCCATGCCCATCGGCATACCCGGATGGCCCGAGTTAGCTTGTTGAACCGCATCCATAGAAAGGGCGCGAATGGCATTTGCCATACGAATTTGTAGATTTGACATTGTAAAAATGGTCTCGAGGAAAATAAATTGGCTATATTTCAGTAATGCCTCAATTTTATCTTCCCGGACCATGGGAAACCCAAAAGCCGATCACCCTCACTCCAGAGGTGGCCCACCATTTGCGCGTGCGCCGCATCCAGCCCGGTGAAAGCTTCCCTGTATTCGATGGAAAAGGTTGGGTGGCACAGGCAGAACTACTCGCTTTGACCGGAAAAACTGGTGAGGCTCTACTTAGGGACATCCGACTAGATACCCATCGTGAAACGCCCTATGCCATTACCTTAGCCCAGGGATTGGCTGGTGGTGACAAAATGGACTGGCTTATTGAAAAAGCAATTGAGGCTGGCGCCCAAAATATCGCCCCGCTGCAATGCGAACGCTCGGTGATTAAGCTCACAGGTGCCAATAACGCTGAACGCGCCCTAAAACGCGGTCTTCACTGGAAAAGCATCATTCAAGCCGCATGCGAGCAATGTGACCGCACCGTTCTTGCAAACCTGGAGCCCATTCAAAGCTTGGATGCCTATCTCAAGACTCCACAATCACCGGCATTGAAGCTTCTATTGAGCCCAGAAGCCACTCACAGCATGAACTCAGTCCTGATGAACACTCCACCTCAAGATATTGTTCTCATGATTGGTCCGGAGGGGGGCCATACAGCAGATGAGGAGGCCTTAGCGCAGGCGAGCGGATATCAAATTGTTTCCTTGGGGGAGCGGGTTCTCCGCACAGAAACAGCTGGGATTGTGGCGATTAGCGCTGTTAATACGATTTGGAGCACAGAAATGCAAAATCGCCTCAAATAGAGGTGATTTAAGTGCTACCGAGGCAGAATATAACTTAAGCGAATGAGTAAAACACGCGGTATGGCGTGCGACGCTCCGCCCAAAAATCTACAGCATCACGGAAGACATCAAGCAAAGTTTCACGAGCTTCTTTGTCGAACTTCTGTGTGCAAGGCAAACCTTCGAGAACCACTACAAAGCCAGGCTGAGGACCAGACTTATCCACTAAAGTAGTGAGGGCATCTAAAAGCGGATCATAATTTTTTGCCTGCTGCTTAGTGAGTGAGTAGGCAGTGGCGATTGACTCAAGCACCTCACCCTTTGTCATTGCATGGGCGCAAGTAGCATAAATAAAGTGCTGACCCAGCTCAGTAGCCGCCTCTTGTAAATCTGGCGTACGGAAAGCCCGGATTGATTGCACGATATTTGGGCGCACACTGCGCAACATAGCCGGTGGTCCGGCATCACGAACGGCCAAAGCGGCACGCCAAGTAGCTGTCACTTTTTTCCCCGAAACTTGATTTGCTGCATAGGTTTGTAAACGAGATAAACCACCCTGAGCATACACATTGGCAGCAGATGATTCGGTTTCAAGTCGATCATTGCTATCCCAACTTTCAGCACGACTATGTTCTTCAAAGCTTGCTGTGTTGGTATTTTCAGAGCGATTATTCATGATGGGTGCTAGGTTACCCTTAACACGCCATCAAATCAAGCCCATATACAGCACATTTTCCGTAAGTATTTGATTTATATAGAAATAATATATGTAAACAATTACTAACTTAAATGCATTAAAGCCCTCAAGAGATCCCTCTTGCATTGCTAGCAGCCTCAACAACTGCCAATGTTGTTACATTCACAATCCGACGCACGGTTGCAGCTGGAGTCAGAATATGAATCGGCTTAGCAACACCTAAAAGCAAGGGGCCAATCGCAATGCCATTACCCGCAGCAGTCTTTAACAAGTTGTAAGAGATATTGGCAGCATCAATATTTGGCAGAACCAACAGGTTTGCATCACCCTTTAATGGTGACGATGTCACTGCAGCAGCGCGAATCGTCTCATCTAATGCGCTATCTCCATGCATCTCACCATCCACCTCTAAGTGGGGGTCGGCAAGTTTGAGTAAGGCCAACACTTCACGCATCTTGATCGCGGAAGGTGCATTACTTGATCCAAAGTTGGAATGTGAGAGTAGCGCCACTTTTGGGACAAGACCCAGCTTACGCATTTCACTAGCTGCCATGAGCGTTAACTCAGACAGTTCTTCGGCAGTTGGATCAATGTTGATATGGGTATCCACTAAAAACACCTGTCTACCAGGCAAAATCAAACCGGACATCGCGCCGTAGACATTAGCGCCATCTTCTTTGCCAATCACTTCATCAATATATTTCAGATGGGTAGCAGCATTACCAATCGTTCCACAAATCATTCCATCGGCCATCCCTTTAGAAATCAGCAGAGAACCGATCAAACTATTCCGACGACGTGTTTCTAATTTTGCATAAGAAGCTGATACACCCCTACGCTCTGTCAAGCCTAAGTAGGTCTGCCAAAAATCACGAAAACGCGCATCGTTTTCTGGATTGACAATCTCAAAATCTTCGACTGCCTTCATACGCAAACCGAACTTCTCTATACGGTGCTCAATCACTGCAGGGCGACCAATCAGGATCGGCGTAGCAAGATGTTCATCGATGATGATTTGAACCGCGCGTAATACCCGCTCATCCTCACCTTCAGCAAAGACAATCCGCTTCTGATTAGGGAGGACTCTTTTAGCGATGCTAAAGAGGGGTTTCATCAAAGTACCAGAGTGATACACAAACTGCTGCAACTGATTGCGATAAGCATCAAAATCTTTGATTGGGCGTAATGCTACGCCATCATCCATCGCCGCTTTTGCAACTGCAGGAGCAATCACCGCAATCAAACGGGGATCAAATGGTTTCGGAATCAAATACTCAGGGCCAAATGTGAGGTTTTCAATACCGTAGACGGAAGCAACCACTTCACTTTGCTCTGCCTGGGCCAACTCTGCGACCGCTTTAACGGCTGCGACCTCCATTCCGCGGGTAATCGTGGTGGCGCCGACGTCTAACGCACCTCTAAAAATAAACGGGAAACATAAAACGTTATTCACCTGATTTGGATAGTCGGTTCTTCCGGTGGCAATGATGGCATCTGGCCGCACTGCCTTCACTTCATCAGGATTAATTTCTGGATTGGGATTTGCTAAGGCGTAGACCAATGGCTTATCGGCCATCTTCTGCACCATCGCTTGCTTCAGAACACCGCCTGCAGAAAGACCCAAGAAAATATCTGCGCCTTCAATAGCCTCATCTAAAGTACGCAAGCTGGTCTCTTGGCAAAATGGCTCTTTTTCAGGATCCATAAGCTCTACACGACCTTTGTAAGCTACACCCGCAAGATCGGTAACCCAAATATTTTTGCGTGAAATACCCAAATCTACCAATAAATCAAGACAAGCTAGGGCAGCAGCACCAGCACCCGAAGTTACTAATTTCACATTGGCAATATCTTTACCAACAATTTTTAGGCCATTCAAAATGGCTGCTGCAACCACAATGGCTGTGCCATGTTGATCATCATGAAAGACTGGAATCTTCATGCGCGCTTGTAGCTTACGCTCAACTACAAAGCAATCTGGCGCCTTAATATCTTCTAAATTAATACCGCCAAAGGTTGGCTCAAGCGCAGCAATGATTTCTACCAGTTTGTCGGGATCACTTTCATTGACCTCAATATCAAAGACATCAATGCCGGCAAATTTCTTAAAGAGAACTGCTTTACCCTCCATGACAGGCTTACTTGCAAGGGCCCCAATATTGCCCAATCCCAAAACAGCACTTCCATTAGTAATCACGCCAACGAGATTGCCGCGAGATGTATAGCGGAATGCATTCGCAGGATCTTTAACAATTTCTAAACAGGGTGCTGCTACTCCAGGCGTATAAGCCAACGATAAGTCGCGCTGGTTAGTCAATTGCTTGGTGGGAGCAATTTGAATTTTTCCCGGAGTCGGAAACTCGTGATACCGAAGTGCGGCCTCTTTTAAGGCTGCAATCTGTTGTTCTGCGCTATTGCTTGATTGGGTCATTAGTAAACTCATCTTCAGACGTATTTAAGCCTCACATTCTATTCCTCTCAGATGAAAAACTGACAAGCGCCATAAAATGAGGCATGCATCCTCCACTTGGCGAATTTGAGCTTATTCAACGTTTTTTCAAAACGAAGGCGCAGGCTATTCTTTCGAAAGACCCGCAATCCATCACCCTTGGGGTTGGAGACGACTGTGCTTTGCTCAATCCTCAAGCTGGGGAAGAGATTGCCATTACTAGCGATATGCTGGTTGAAGGGCGACACTTTTTTATCAATACCAACCCTGTATGGCTAGGCCGTAAAGCCTTAGCAGTCAACCTCTCAGACCTTGCTGCTATGGGCGCTAAGCCAATAGGCTTCACCTTAGCTATCGCGCTACCGCGAATCGATTTGAACTGGTTAGAAGCCTTTAGCGATGGCTTACTTGGGCTTGCACAAGAGCATTCTTGCGCCCTCATTGGCGGCGACACTACATCCGGCCCTCTTAATATTTGTATTACGGCGTTTGGAAGTATTCCCTATGGAAAAGCCCTCAAGAGATCGGGCGCATGCGCTGATGATGATGTTTGGGTATCGGGTTCCGTAGGTGATGCGAGACTTGCTCTTGCTGCACTGCGTCAAGAACTAGATTTGTCATCGACCGATTTAGAAAGTATTCAAGCTCGCCTGCACCAACCTATACCAAGAATTGATTTGGGCCTAGCCTTACGCAACATTGCAAGCGCAGCCTTGGATATTTCTGATGGGCTTTTGGGGGATCTCAAGCACATCCTCAAACAATCTTGCGTAGATGCTGAAATTTTTCTGGACCGCCTACCTAAATCAGCGACCCTTCAAAAACAGAGCGAAACGATTCAAAATCAATTTGCCGCCAGTGGTGGTGATGACTATGAGATTTGCTTTACAGCATCACCTACTCAACGTGACAGCATCCATACAATCAGCCAAATACTTAACTTGCCCATCACACTCATTGGTAAGATCAAAACGATGCAGTCTTCAGAACCCCAAATGCGCTTACTCAATCAGCATGGCCATGCCTTAAATGCAATCGAAACTTCTAAGCTTCTCAAATCATTTGATCACTTTGCATGAATAGTCCCGTCAAACTAGGTGCACTCACACAACCCTCTTTACGCTGGATGTTAGGCAATGTCAGCCGTACCATTGCCTTTGGTTTTGGAAGTGGCCTCAGCCCGTTCGCACCAGGTACCGTAGGTACACTATGGGCTTGGGTAGTGTTTCTCATCGGGAATGAAGTTCTTTCTAAGCAAGCTTGGCTTTGGATTATCAGCGGAGGACTTGTATTGGGCTGCTGGATCTGTGGAAAAGTCAGCGAGGAGCTTGGTGGGATAGATTTCGGCGGAATTGTTTGGGATGAAATTCTTGCTTTTTGGCTCATCCTAGCCCTCATCATGCCAGCGAGTATTCCGCTCCAAGTGCTAGCTTTTGCCTTATTCCGTTTTTTGGATGCCGTGAAGCCTGGCCCCATTGGCAAAATCGACCGTTACTTTAAATCTCTCGAAAAAAATCATGGTCCAAATACTGCCAAGATTGGGCAAATTCTGTGGCATGGCTTTGGCATCATTGCCGACGACTTAGCGGCAGCTTTTTTTACCTTGCTTGTCATCGTACTTGGCAACGCGCTAATGAAATACCTCCTATGAACAATCAACTCGACTTAGCTCAAACTGTTGCAAAAGCCCTCATCGGCAAAGCTTGGACCTTGGCGCTTGCCGAGTCCTGCACTGGTGGATTGGTTGCGGCGACTCTCACTGATCTAGCTGGCTCTAGCGAGTGGTTTGAACGAGGCTACGTCACCTATAGCAACCAAGCTAAAACTGAGTGCCTAGGTGTCCCTGCAGAAACTATTGATTCATTTGGGGCGGTTAGCGAACAGGTTGCAAAAGCCATGGCCGAAGGTGCGCAAAAAAATGCTGGTGTGAATGTAGCTATTTCAATTACTGGCATTGCAGGACCAACGGGCGGCTCAATAGAAAAACCTGTAGGTAGCGTTTGCTTTGCATGGGCTACTGAAAAATTCACTGTATGCAAAACGATGTACTTCGCTGGTAACCGCCAAGCAATCCGTGCGCAAGCTTGTGACTATGCCCTATCTGAGTTGATTGCACTTCTCAAATAAGCAGAATTACTTCATCCAACCTTTGTGATGGAAGTACCCAAGTGGAATCATTGCTGAAATAATCATCACAATGATTGCCATTGGATAACCCCAACTAGCGTCTAACTCAGGCATATTACGATAGTTCATGCCCCAGATACTAGCCAGTAATGTCGGAGGCATCAAGGCAACCGATACCACCGAGAAGATCTTGATGATCTTACTTTGATTCAAATTAATGAAACCGACGGTTGCATCCATTAAGAAGTTAATCTTATCGAACAAAAAAGCAGTATGGTTTTCTAGTGAATCAATATCACGCAAAATCTGACGCGCCTCTTCTTGCTGTTCGTCAGACAATAATTTGCTGCGCATTAGAAAAGAAAGTGCGCGGCGTGTATCCATGACATTACGACGAATACGTCCATTCGTATCTTCTTCGGTCGCAATCGTCTCTAAAACCTCGGCAGCATCGGCATCATTGATTTCATCAGAAAGTACTCGCTTACCAGCACGCTCTAAATTCTCATAGACTTCTTCTAAAGCATCGGCAGAATATTCGGCATCTGTTGAATATAGATCGAGCAACACATCTTTTGCATTGCTAACCGATCCAGGACGTAAACGTGCACGTAAACGTACCAAACGGAATACTGGCAAATCTTCATCATGAATCGAAAACAATACTTGTTTGGTCAAAACAAAAGCGACTCGCACGTTGCGCGAGGTTTCTTCTTCATCCAAGAGAAAATCAGTACGAATGTGGAGATGGCCATCATCGGCCTCAAAATAGCGCGCAGAAGCCTCGAGGTCACCTAAATCATCTAATTCAGGCAAAAGGACGCCAAAAGCCTCTTTAATCCACAGAAGCTCCTCTTCTTCGGGATCAACAACGTCAATCCAGATAGGATTTGTATATTGCAACAATTCATTGCGATCTTCGACTTGCTCTTGAGAGAGGCGGCCATTTTGCAGGACGAACAAGTTGATCATGGTGAACTCCTAAGGAATGTGCGCTAGTTTATCCTATAGCTCATGACAGTTTCACTAAAATAAGCCAAAGCCAATGAACTCCAGCCCAAACTCCTTTACCCAGCAACTCCAGACTGCGTGGGCTTCCCAAGGCAGCATGCTGTGCATTGGGTTTGACCCAGACCCCAAGCGCTTACCCGCATCGTTACAAGGGAAATCCGAGGGCATCTTTGCATTTTGCCGAGAAATCGCTGATGCTACTGCGGATTTGGCGTGTGCCTTTAAGCCTCAATTTGCCTACTTTGCATCCCAAGGTGCTGAAGCCCAATTGGAAAAACTGATTGGGTATCTGAAAATACAATACCCTCACATACCAGTCATTCTGGACTCCAAACGGGGGGATATTGGCAGCACAGCTGAACACTATGCCTCAGAAGCCTTTGAGCGCTATGGCGCTGATGCCGTTACCGTAAATCCCTATATGGGCTTTGATTCTATAGAACCTTATCTGCGTCATACCGGCAAGGGGGTCATTATTCTCTGTCGTACCTCCAATCCAGGGGGCTCTGATTTGCAGTTTTTAAGCCTTGCCCCTAGCGGAGAGCCGCTGTATCTGCATGTGGCAAAGTTAGCGGCCCAGAAGTGGAACTCCTCTGGCCAGATCAGTCTAGTGGTTGGCGCCACCTTCCCAGAAGAAATTGCTAAAGTTCGGGCTGCAGTTGGGAATATGCCGCTGCTGATTCCAGGCATTGGCGCCCAAGGTGGAGATATCGACGCAACCGTCAAAGCGGGAAGTATTGCGAATAAACCTGGTACTGGCATGATGATCAATTCCTCGCGCGCCATTTTGTATGCGAGTTCAGGCGCTGATTTTGCAGAGGCAGCTAGAAAAGTTGCCCAAAGCACCCGAGATGCCTTAAGAAATGCAGCTGCAAAATAAATCTGAATCGCTCACTAGCGGGGCCCGCCCTTAAGGGGTGATGTCAAAGCAATTCGATCCATATTCTCCAAAATAAATTCTTGACGTGTTGGGAAATGAATATTGGCTTTACGGCAGTATTGAGCCTTGTCAAAGCACTTTGGCGCCGGTAAAGCCGAAGCCAATGCTGCAGCCTGCTCTCGATCTAAGGCTGCTGGCGTAGTCACAAAATAATGTTGGGCAGCCGCACCAACACCAAAGACCCCCTCGCCCCATTCTACGGAATTGAGATAAATTTCAAATAAGCGCTGCTTAGAAAGTATTAACTCTAATAAACCTGTAATGATGAGCTCTTGGCCTTTGCGAAAATAATTTTGCTCTGAGGACAGAAATAAATTCTTGGCTAACTGCTGGGTAATCGTAGATCCGCCACGCAAGGCGACCTTAGATTTTCTTCCAGGCTGGCTGTTTTGCTGTTGATTCTTTTCCCAAGCCTTTTGGATATCTTCGACTCGCACGCCATGGTGCTGAAAAAAAATATCGTCCTCACTCACCAAAATAGCGCGTTTTAAGCTTGTAGCAATATTGTTGTAAGGGACCCAATGCGATGCAATAGGGCAAGACCAATGCCAACTACATAAACGCCACCGCTCAGCCCTCTGAAAAGCGGTACTACTTGGATTAAGGGTCGACCACAAGCCAATCTGCGTCACAAAATAAATCTGCATCGCTAGGCAGCCGCATAGCAAACACTTCACAACGTAGCTTAGCCAACGCATTGAAAGAAATTCCGTTTACAGGGTTTAAGTGCGCAACTCGAGTAAAACAGCGCGGGGATCAATCGTGACATCTGCACCACGCCAAATCAAAAATGCATTAGCAGCTTGCTCTACTAACATTCCCAGCCCATCACTAACCCGTGCACCGCGATGCAAAGCTTGTTGCATGAACTGAGTCGTCTTGCCATAAACCATGTCATAAGCAAATACACCCGGCTTGAAAATATTCCCTAAAGCACTCTCCGCAAGTGGGGATTGATCAGTTAATCCTGCAGCAGTTGCATTGATTACTAAATCAAAAGCTTGTGGGGTTTTACTTTGGTCCTGCAAATCCTGCAAGCTACGTGCTGCTAACTGAACATTGTGGCTGAGGGCAAGTTCACCAAATAAATGCACCAACTGATCAGCCTTAGCGCTAGAGCGATTGGCAATGATCAGTTGAGCCGGCCTTTGCTCAAGCAAAGGACCCATCACACCACGAGCAGCTCCACCCGCTCCTAAGAGCAAAATACGCGCGTTCTGAATCTGAATACCCTGCCCCAAGAGATCACTCACCAAGCCTAGGCCATCAGTATTGTCGCCATACAATTTTCCCTCTTTCATCCAGAGGGTATTAACGGCCCCAGCCAATTGCGCACGTGCAGTTAAAACCTCGGCAAGAGCTTGTGCATCCAACTTAAAAGGTACGGTGACATTCATACCCTTACCGCCGGCAGCAAAAAATGCTTTAGCAGTCTGTATAAATTGACCGATTGCGGGTTGCATACGACCATAGTGCATGGCTTGTTTTGATTGCTCGGCAAACCGCCGATGAATGGCAGGGGACTTGCTATGAATGATGGGATTTCCGGCAACGGCATACACATCCAAATCAGGAAATTGGCTGGGGTCAGTTTGCAAATCATTACTGGAGATGGGGTTCATATTGCCTACAGAATAAGCGAATTTTATTGATGCCGTAACTCTAAATGGTCTGAGCCATCACGCATAAACTCAAAAGTAGAAATCCAATCCAAGACATCGATCTGGTTGCGCATCTCCAATGGGAAGGCCCCAAAAGGCGCTGAAGCGCGCACAATCGCCAAGGCCTGTCGATCCAACTCAGGATTGCCCGAACTACGCCCAATACTCAAACCATCATTACCTGCAGCATTATTCGTGATCCTACCTTGCGCATCCACACTCACCACGATCACCAAAGAACCGTAGAGCGGCCTACCATTTGCACGAGGAAAAAAGGTGCTGCCATAAGCCTCAATTTTTTGGCGCATTGCGTCGTAATACTGCGCAAAAGCAACTGCCTTCGTACTTGACCCTGTCAATATCTTCCGACGTGGCCCACGCCCATCCAACTGCATCCGTTTCGCTAGCTCAGCCTCTAAAGAATTTAGCTGCGAAACAAGATGCTGCTCATCTCCACTATTTCGTCCACTAGAGCGCGCCTTCTCAGTGGCCATTCTGGCTAACATCTGTTTTTGCTGTTTTTCGAGAACCTCTAGCTGTGCTTGCGGACCCAATCTAGCCCGATGAACTGCCGTTACATCTTGATCAATGCTGTTACTACCACCCTGTAAATCAGCTTGCGCCAATTTATCAACTTTCTGCGGTGGGTTTGGGTGACTTGCATTGACTAGCACCACACTTAAAGGCGTATTTAAGCGACGATTTGTAATCTCGCCAATCCCCCATCGAAAAGATAGGAAGATCGCATGGATGAGAAGTGATGCACCAAGTGCCAAGTAGAAAGGGTGACGTCTCCAGGCCCTCTCTAAAACCTTCAATCTCAGAAATCTAGGCGTGGCTTGCATCATCATCCGAAACGGATTCAGTAGGTTTTTCAACTGGCCGTTCTATTGCCTCAATCTCTAGAACCCTGACTCCCGCACTTAATTGCAATAGGTCAACATCAGAAATGATTACTTCCGCACGAGTCATCCGAGGATGGGTCGCCAACTCTGGAATCGGCAAGTGCAAAGGAATGAGCTCAACCCTAGACATCCCCTCCTTGAGGTGACGTACAAATAGTTTTTTTGCTTCACTGTCTTGACTAATCCAACGTAGGCACCAATATTTTTCAAGACGGTCTTGATGTTCACCATAGGCCTGGTAGGCAGCCTCAAAGTCTGCGGCGATGCCCATCAGGCTAGCATCCTTTGGTGGAAATGGCGCTACCATTTTTGCAGTCACCCCATGCTTCGCTAAAGCAATTAATTGCCACTGATTGACCAAATCTGAGTAACGCCGCAGAGGGGATGTGCACCAAGCGTAATAATCTAATCCCAAACCCTCATGTGGACCGGGGGTCGTCTGCATTCTGGTGCGCAATGGCCCCCAACCCTTTTGCGTTCGAAAGAGTCCTGGCAATCCGTGATCTGCTAGCAACTGACCCGATACGCTATTGCAGTAAATCATCCACTCAGCAACAATCGTATCTAGGATTGAACCTCTTTGTCGCGCTGTAATTTCTACCCGCTCGACACCGTTAGACTCTTTAATTTGAAAATGAAAATCTCTTGCTAAAGCATTGGGGTCAACGACACCCAATTGTTCTGCACGCAAGCCACTCGCAATGCGCTTCTCCTGGCGCCCTGCATGAAGCTGTTTTGCCGACTTCCATAAGATTGCCAATTCTCGACGATAAGGATAATCGGCACCGCTATCCGACAAACTTGCTTCGCTGATCTTATCTTCCAGATGTTCGAGTCGTAAATTGGCGGCAATAGGAACCAATTCAGGACGGAGCTGCAGTGAACCGTCAATAATTTGACCTAGCTCGTCTGTATCAATATAAATCGAGATAGCAGGACAAGGCTTTCCTGCATCTAACGAAAATTGCGCGATGACGGAGTCAGGCAACATCGTGATCTTATCGCCAGGAAAATAAACGGTGGACATGCGATTTCTCGCCAACTGATCTAAGGGGTCGTCTTTAGCAATAAATAGACCGGGTGCGGCAATGTGAACGCCAATGCGATGACCCCCCGTAGGCAAATCGGTCACAGATAGTGCATCATCAATTTCGGTAGTGCCAGCATCATCGATGGAAAAGGCGTTCACTTCAGCCACTGGCAACTCAGAAATTTTCGCTTCATAAGCCAATGTATCAACCACCCTACTTTGATTGTGATCAACACCATCTGGAAAGTGCGCCCTCAGGAACATTCCTTGGTGATATTCCAAAGGAGACTCAATGGCTCCACAGCGAATCATTAACAGCGCCGGTGACTCTCCAGTTTGAGTGCATGCTGCAATCAAAGCCTTATAAGCGGAAGTGTTTTTGTCTGGGGAGAATAACAATGGTTTTGCCAAAGACCTCAGGACCTCAGGAAATATCCCTGCAACTAACTCTTGCTGCCAAATCCCCTGTTGCTCATGCTCTTTTTGCTTACGCTCCAAAGCGGCTAAACCCGCTTGCAATTGCTCAAGGGGGGCACGCTGAAAACGACCACGACCCTTACGCCGAAAAAAGACCGGGGCACCCTGCAAGGCAATCGCTAGCGAAACGTGTTGAGGAATTGTTACCTGATCTCCAAAATATTCCTTAGCCACATCTACAAGACCAAACTCCTCTTCTGGAGCGCAGTCCCACAAAAACTGCAAGTCAATTTCTTGAGACAAGCTTAAAGCTTGATCCATCACGGTCTGAGCTTGTGGATTTTCAAAACGCAACCAAACCTCTTTGGCCTTTAACTTGATTTTTTTTCCAGACAAACTTGTCGCCTGCCAGGACTCCGCATCCCCTACACCAGATGCGGACTGGACCGTGGCAATCTTGATGTCACCACTTTCCTCATATAAAAGATGCATGTTTAGAGTGATATCCCGCCACTGGCCTCGAGTGCAACCCCATTGATATAGCTTGCTTCGTCGCTCGCTAAAAACAAATATACGTTTGCCATTTCTTCGGGGGTCCCTAAGCGACCTAGCCAACTTCGCTTTTCAATGTCTTGCAAAATATTTTCTGGCATGGCTTTAACCATTTCAGTAGAAATAAATCCAGGGCAGACTGCATTGACTCGAATGCCCTTAGGCCCAAGCTCGCGCGCCCAGGTTTTCGTAAATCCAATCACGCCAAATTTAGTCGCCGAATAATTGGTTTGACCAAAATTTCCATACAAACCAACCACGCTAGAAGCATTCACAATAGCGCCTGATCCCGCCTCCAGCATATGCGGCACTACCAGCTGTGTGCAGTTGAAAACCCCTTTGAGATTCACGTCAATCACTGAGTCGAATTGCGCTTCAGTCATTTTGACTAAACGTGCATCTTGCGTAATACCTGCGTTATTCACCAAAATATCAATATGGCCATATTTCAGCATGATTTGATCAATCACGGCCTGAATACTTGCTCTGTCAGTGACATTCATGATGTGAGGCTCTGCACCGGGAATTTGGGCAACCGCAGCTTCTACAGCGGCAGGATTGAGATCAGCAATCATGACCTTGGCCCCCTCCTGTGCAAAACGCTGCGCTGTAGCAAAACCAATGCCCTTTGCAGCACCGGTAATGATAGCGATCTTATCTTTTAATCTATTACTCATTTTTTACCCTCTAGCGCTCTCAATATTTTTTGATGTACTCCACCAAAACCTCCATTACTCATCACAAGAATGTGATCACCCGGCCTAGCCTCACTTGCAACAGCAGTGATCAGTGCATCTAGATCATCAAATGTTCTTGCCTTATCCACTTCTTCTGCATTGAGAGGCGACAATACCTCACTAAGGTTCCAGCCCAATGATTCTTTGCCAGAGTTAGCGCCATAGGCAAATATTTTTTCAGCCTCTTTTAGGCTGTTTGGAAGTTGGGCCTTCATTACTCCTAACTTCATCGTATTAGAGCGCGGCTCCAAGACCGCCAGAATCCGAGACTTCCCGACACGACGACGCAAACCATCTACCGTGGTAGTGATCGCAGTAGGATGGTGTGCAAAATCATCATAGACCGTGATCTCCTTGGCAACACCAACTGTTTCTAAACGACGTTTAACATTCTTAAATTGTGCCAAGGCTCGAGCAGCATCTGCGGGAGAAATCCCAATATGATTTGCAGCTGCAATCGCCGCCAAAGCATTGAGTTGATTATGTCGACCCATTACCCCTGAATCTGGGGCCCACTTCACGGTGGCCACTTCTTTGCCGCCTTTAACAACCATAAAGCCATCGGCTTCTTGAGAAATAAAAGACCACTCATACTGCGGGCCACGGCCAAAACGCTCTACTGGTGCCCAAGCGCCGCGGGCAATGACGGTTTCAAGTGCGGGCTCCTCGCCATTGACTACCAACAAACCGTCACTAGGAACTGTTCGAACGAGATGATGAAACTGCGTTTCAATAGCGGCAAGATCAGCAAAGATATCCGCGTGATCGAACTCCAAGTTATTTAATAACGCAGTTCTAGGTCGGTAGTGAACAAACTTACTACGCTTATCAAAAAAAGCGGTGTCGTATTCATCAGCCTCAATTACAAAATACTGACTCTCACCCAAGCGCGCCGATACCGTGAAATTCAATGGCACTCCACCAATTAAATAGCCGGGGTGATATTCATTAAATTCTAAAATCCATGCGAGCATTGCCGAAGTCGTTGTCTTACCATGTGTACCCGCAACTGCTAGAACATGCCTGCCAAATAAAACCTGTTCACCCAACCATTGAGGGCCAGAGATATAAGGTAGCCCTTGATTGAGAATGGCCTCCATCAATGGATTGCCACGAGAAACCACATTGCCGATCACAAATAAATCTGGCATGGTCTCAAACTGTAATAATTGATCCGGCGAATATCCTTCAATCAACACAATGCCTTGAGACTCAAGCTGTGTGCTCATCGGTGGATATACGTTGGCATCACAGCCAGTAACCTGATGTCCAGCCTGACGAGCGATTGCGGCAATGCCGCCCATGAAGGTGCCGCAAATGCCCAGAATATGAATATGCATTGGCGAATTTTAGCGAAGGAAGTGCAGTGAACCGAAGACAATGGATTGCAATCAGTGGAATTAGCGTATTAGCGCTCCTAGCCGGCATCTTTAGCTCGCCTTGGATTTCCCATTCTGGGCTGGCTAGTGATCCCGCTGTAAAAGCATTTTTGGCTCATGAATGGCAATCACCCGACGGAAAATTATTGGATACCCAACAATGGCCTAACAAGGTTCTAGTGATTAACTTTTGGGGGTCTTGGTGCCCTCCCTGTGTTGAAGAAATGCCAGAGTTAGAGAAATTACAATGGGAGTTTTCCAATCAAAATGTCTTATTTGTTGGTATCGCCATCGATTCACCATCTAACGTACGCGAATTCCTGAAAAAGACGCCTGTTTCCTACCCCATTGCGATTGGTGGGATGGATGGCAGTGCAATGTATAAAGCTCTAGGCAATATCCAATCAGCCCTACCCTACACTGTAGTCCTGTCACCCTCAGGAAAAGTATTGGATACTAAATTAGGGAAGATAGACGAAGATGCGCTCAGAAAAAGCATTAAATCAGCTTTATAAGATCTTTTATTGAAATTGATCTCAATATATTGAAGTTCTAACCCCATTATTTTGCTCATTTAATAGGCAAAATAAGCAAAAAAGATTCCAGAGCTAGGGTATTTAGCGCCCTATTTTGGGCTTTTTAAGAGGTCAAGAGGGTATACTGCCCCTGTACTTTATGTGGCCGTATCTTCATACAGTAAGCAGTTGCAACCCAAAAAGCGTAATTAACTTATTGATACCTAACTGCCTCTAAAAATATCGATCTATGTCGAAAAATACTTCAATTCTTGTCATTCAGGGCCCCAATCTCAATCTTCTAGGAAGTCGTGAGCCAGAGGTTTATGGCAAAACCACCATGGAAGATATCCATCAAAAGCTTGGGGAAATTGCTAAAGCCCACTCAGTGGATCTTGCTACCTACCAAAGCAATCATGAAGGCGAACTCATTGATCGCATTCAGAAGGCCAAAAAAGATGGAGTTGATTTCATCATCATCAACCCGGGGGCATTTACCCATACTAGCGTAGCCCTACGGGATGTCTTGGCTGGGGTAGCTATTCCCTTCACGGAAGTGCATTTATCCAATATTCATCAGCGCGAAGAATTTCGTAAACATTCTTATCTGTCAGATATTGCCACCGGGGTGATTTGCGGCTTAGGCGCAATTGGTTATGAATTGGCTTTGCAAGCAGCCATTTCCCGTTTAAATAAATAAAGATCAACTTAGCATCGTAAGAGAGGAAGTACTCCCATGGATCTTAGAAAACTCAAAACCTTAATCGACCTTGTTTCCGAATCAGGCATCTCTGAATTAGAGGTAAACGAAGGTGAAGATCGTGTCCGTATTGTTAATGGCGGATCTGCCCCCACGAGCATGGGTCAAGTGGTTTATACCAACCCAGCTCAGACCATTCAATCTGCACCTCTTGCTAGCGCCCCAATAGAAGCTCCTGCTTCTCCTGCTGACGCACCAGCGGCAGAAACAGGCTTTGTAGCACGCTCACCGATGGTTGGTACTTTCTACCGCGCCCCAAATCCAGAATCACCTGACTTTGTCAAAGTGGGCGATACCGTTGCGCTAGGTCAAACCCTTTGCATCATTGAGGCCATGAAACTACTCAATGAGATCGAAGCCGAGAAGGCTGGTGTGATCAAACAAATCCTGTGTGAAAACGGCCAAGGTGTTGAATTTGACCAACCCCTTTTCATCATTGAGTAATTTTTTATTCATTCCCTCATTTACTGCTATTTAACTCAGAGCCGATATGTTCGATAAGATTCTGATTGCCAATCGGGGGGAAATTGCCCTTCGCATCCAACGCGCATGTCGCGAGCTGGGAATTAAAACAGTGGTGGTCTACTCCACCGCTGACAAAGAAGCAAAATACGTCAAACTAGCCGATGAGGCAGTTTGTATTGGGCCCGCACCCTCCCCACTTAGCTACCTCAACATGCCTGCGATCATTTCAGCGGCCGAGGTCACCGATGCTGAAGCCATTCATCCTGGTTACGGCTTTCTCTCAGAAAATGCTGACTTTGCTGAGCGAGTTGAAAAATCGGGTTTTGCTTTCATTGGGCCAACCGCTGCATCCATTCGTCTCATGGGTGATAAGGTTTCTGCTAAGCGCGCGATGATTAAAGCTGGAGTTCCTTGTGTTCCAGGTTCTGAAGGCGCATTACCAGACAACCCAAAAGAAATTATTGCCGCTGCTAAACGTGTTGGCTATCCAGTCATCATCAAAGCAGCTGGCGGGGGCGGTGGACGTGGGATGCGCGTTGTCCATACTGAAGCGGCATTGATTAATGCCGTGAACATGACAAAAGAAGAAGCAGGCCGCGCCTTTGGCAATCCAGAAGTCTATATGGAAAAGTTTTTAGAAAAGCCTCGACATGTGGAAATTCAGATTTTGGCCGATACCCACGGAAATGCAATTTGGTTAGGCGAACGTGACTGCTCGATGCAGCGTCGCCATCAAAAAGTGATCGAAGAAGCACCTGCCCCAGGTATCGATCGCCGGTTAATTGCCAAAATCGGTGAGCGTTGTGCTGAAGCCTGTAGAAAAATTGGGTACCGAGGCGCCGGCACCTTTGAGTTTCTCTATGAAGAGGGGGAATTCTTTTTCATTGAGATGAATACTCGCGTTCAAGTTGAGCATCCAGTCACTGAGATGATTACTGGGGTGGATATTGTTCAAGAGCAAATTCGGATTGCTGCTGGTTTAAAATTAGATTACCGCCAAAAAGATATTGTTTTCCGCGGTCATGCCATTGAATGTCGTCTCAATGCTGAAGATCCCTTTAAGTTCACCCCTAGCCCTGGCAAAATTGGTTCATGGCATATGCCTGGTGGTCCTGGTATTCGGGTTGATTCACACGCCTATAGCGGTTATGTCGTTCCACCAAACTACGACTCGATGATTGGTAAGTTGATTTCTTATGGCAATACTCGCGAGCAAGCAATTCGCCGCATGCAAATTGCTCTTTCAGAGATGGTAATTGACGGAATCACTACTAATGTCCCACTCCATCGTGAGCTCATGCTTGATCCAAACTTTATCGAAGGCGGAACCAGCATTCACTACCTAGAGCATCGCTTAGAAGAACAAGCGGCTAGTCGCGGTAAAGCTTAATTCCTCTTAAAACGGTTTCTACATGTCCTATCGTGAGCTCGTTTTTACCGTTCCCGCTGAAATTGCGGAGCCTCTAGGAGACATTCTTTTAGAGCATGGTGCCCTATCGGTCACGGTTGAAGATGATGCAGCCGGTGGATATGATGAAAATCCTCTATATGGTGAGCCTGGACTATCTCCAGACGTACAAGCTTGGGACCGCTCTGCCGTCACCGCTTTATTCAACCCAGAGCTGGACGCCTCAGATACTGCTGAATTTATTCCGAACTTGCTTGCATCACTCGCAGAATCAGGCTTCAAACTTCCTAGACCTCAAGAAAAGATTGTTGAGGAACAAGATTGGGTGCGCTTAACGCAGAGTCAGTTTGCTCCCATACAGATTGGCAAACGCATTTGGGTAGTTCCATCATGGCATGAGGCCCCGAGCGACCCAAACGCCATCTGCTTGGCAGTTGATCCAGGATTGGCATTTGGCACTGGCAGCCATCCCACCACTCATCTGTGCTTGCTTTGGCTAGAAGAGCAAGCCAATCTTCATCAGCAAAGTTTGCTGGATTACGGCTGTGGATCCGGAATCCTCGCAATTGCTGCTGCAAAACTGGGTTGCTACCCCGTGGTTGGCACAGATATTGATCCACAAGCAATGGTGGCTGCGCGCAGCAATGCAGACATCAACCACAGCGTCATCCGCTTTGTAATACCAAATGAAGACGCAGTAGAGCTAGCAGCAGAAACTAAATACGATATCGTGATGGCTAATATCTTGGCTAACCCGCTTCAAGTGCTCGCACCGGCCCTCGTAAACAAGATGCGCCCAGGTGGCCAGATTGTTTTATCCGGTGTATTGGCACGTCAAGCAGAGGAAGTTATCGAAACTTATAGCCAATGGCTCAGTCTTTCCATCTGGAAAGAAAGTGAAGGCTGGGTTTGCTTACACGGCACCCTTCCTGCAGACAATAAGAGCAAGATTTCTACTCCGGCTCAAAAAAAAAGTATTCAGCTAAGACTTAAACCGATTCTGCTCGGCCTTTTTTTCCTGCTATTACTGCTCTTTAGCGAGCATCTCTCCAGAAATGCCCTATTACCTGCGCTTGCGCCTCGTGTTGATGGCACATCACACCCTGCTTTCGTGCGCGCATTTGCTTTTTTGCAAGCACTTGATGAAAAATTATGTCACGCACTAGGGTGCATTAATCGACCTGTGAGCGATTTTGCCGCTTGGAAAATAAAGTCGGCTACTGTGTCACTAGAAAACGCGCCAGAGGCGCTTAAAAGCCCTGCAAATCAATCTATCTTGCAAGTTGAAATACAAAATCGTCTTGCAGTCCACATTTTTTGGCCCTCTCTAGAAATTTCTCTTACCGATGCAGATGAATCTGCTTTGAAATCCATTCAGCTTTTGCCAAAAGAGTGGCTGCCAAGCGAATGGCAAGAGTCGCATCCCCATTTTTTACGCGAAGGTGCGCCTCCAGGAGAAATTATTCGCGCAGAACTACCCATTTCTTTGCCGCAAAATACCGCTGGCTATCGCGTCAGAGTCTTTTATTCTCAACCTACTCCCCCAACACCAAACGGAAACTAAATTATGGCTAGCTTGATCTGCGGCTCTATCGCTTACGACACCATCATGAACTTTGAAGGCAAATTTGCCGATCAGATCCTGCCTGAACAAATTCATATTTTGAATGTGGCCTTCTTAGTTCCGACTATGCGCCGTGAATTCGGCGGTTGCGCCGGCAATATTGCTTATAACCTTAAGCTCTTGGGTGGCGACCCCATCATCATGGCAACGGTTGGTGGCGATGTAGCGCCGTACCTAGATCGCCTCCAAAAATTAAAAATTGATGCGAGCCATATTCGCCTCATTGAGCAAGCATTTACGGCACAAGCCATGATCACAACTGATCAAGCGAATAATCAGATTACCGCCTTTCATCCTGGCGCAATGAATGAATCTCACCTCAATTTGGTTTCTAAGGTGCTTGCAGAGCGTGCGCAGAATGCTAAAGACAAAGTGAAATTCGGCATCGTAGCGCCTGACGGTCGTCAAGGAATGTGGGAGCACTGCCACCAATTGGCGGAAGCAGGCATCCCCTTTGTATTTGACCCGGGCCAAGGATTGCCAATGTTCAATGGCACTGAACTATTGGAATTAATTGATCTTGCCACCTATTTGGCGGTAAATGACTACGAAGGTGAAATGCTCTCACAAAGAACTGGGCTCAATCTCAGCAAAGTGGCTGAACGGGTTGAGGCACTCATTGTCACTAAAGGTGCTGAAGGTGCAGACATCTACTCCCACGGTAAATGCATTGCAATCCCATCCGTACCCGCTACAAAGCTGATTGATCCCACCGGTTGCGGTGATGCATTCCGAGGTGGATTACTTTTTGGCCTAGAAAATGGTCTGGATTGGGAAATTACAGGTCGGCTAGCTAGCTTAATGGGTTCAATCAAAATTACCCATCAAGGACCACAGAATCACCAAATGAGCAAAGAAGAAATCGCCGCTCAGTTTAAAACTGCATTTGGTTTTGCTTTTTAAGCCTATCCAAGCAAATACCAATTAAAACCAGTAATAAAAAAGGGGTCTCATAAGAGACCCCTTTGAACTACACCCGCCTATAAGCAGAGGCTTATGGACGTGTGCCAGTTGGGAAGGGCCAGGCAGCAGCTGGATTCAACGCAGTTGAAGCAGCGACTTTCTTAGCCACGGGCTTTTTTACAGCTTTGCCCGCTTTCTTCGCAGCAGGCTTACTTACTTTTTTTTTGCTACGCGCTTCTTTGCTACTTTTTTAGCAGCTGGCTTCTTTTTAGCTACTTTTTTAGCAGCTGGCTTTTTAGCAGCAGCTTTTTTAGCAGCAGGACGCTTCTTAGCTACTTTTTTAGCAGCTGGCTTTTTAGCAGCAGCTTTTTTAGCAGCAGGACGCTTC
>CANFLR010000011.1 GCA_947447945.1 Burkholderiaceae bacterium | reverse complement strand
GCCCATTCTTTTGCCTATTATTGGTGTGGGGGCATAATGCCAAAAAAGAGACCCCTTAAAGTGATCGACATCATGGGAGACAACATGTTTCAGAAAACATTCATCAAAATAAGCCTATCAGTCGTTTTGACTGGTATCACTTTCTGCGCACTTGCTCAGTCTTATCCTAATAAATCGATTAATTTGGTAGTACCTCAGACGGCAGGTGGGACTAACGATATCGTCGCGCGTTTGATTGCGCCGGCATTAGGTGAGGCATTAGGTACTTCCATCATTGTTGACAATAGACCAGGCGCTGGCGGTAATATCGGTACGCAGAGCGTGGCACGCGCAGCAAAAGATGGATACACACTCTTGCTGACAATTAATAGTGCGCAAGCGATTAATCCTGCTTTATATAAAAATCCAGGATTTGACCCAGTTAACGATTTTGTACCTTTGTATTACATTGGAGCGACACCTTATGTCTTGGTAACCCCGCCTGGATCACCCTTAAAAACTTTGGCTGATGTGATTGCAGTCGCCAAAAAGAAGCCGGGAGAGTTGTCTTATGCATCAGCAGGAAATGGAACGATTAGCCATTTGCTAGGGGCAATGTTAAATACGAGTGCTGGGGTAGATATGCAGCATATTCCCTATAAAGGCGTGGCCCCAGCGATTAACGATGTGTTAGGTGGCCAGGTGCCTTTGGCATTTGCAAGCCTGCCTTCTGCTCTCAATTATATTAAAGCGGGCAAACTACAGGCAATCGCCATTAGTTCTGCCAAGCGTTCTAGCGCCGCTCCAGAAATCCCCACAATTGCGGAAACCTATCC
Organism: Burkholderiaceae bacterium; assembly: GCA_947447945.1. Lineage (GTDB taxonomy): Bacteria > Pseudomonadota > Gammaproteobacteria > Burkholderiales > Burkholderiaceae > Polynucleobacter. Next base: position 49,062 of record CANFLR010000011.1, on the reverse strand, counting down.
TGATTGTGTGGGTGAGGTATGGGTTGCGATGTTTGCTCCAATTGGAGCCAATCCTGCTGTCGTCAAGAAAATACAATCAGCAATGAAGAGCATGCTAGCCATTCCGGATGTCAGGGAAAAACTGATGGCACAAGGCTTGGATTTGGCCCCTATTGCACCTGAAAAGTTGACCGGTCTTTTGAAGGATGAGTTAGTGAAATGGGCCAAAATTGTCAAGGCATCAGGCGCTCAACTCGATTGACCTAAAATGAGCAAATGACCACGACAACCCTCACTCCCCCGCTAACTTCGTCAAAAGAGCTTATTCAATCCTTGCGGACTGACGGCTATGTCGTAGTCTCAGCCGAAACAGTTGCAGAGCTTGCGAATGTAGCCTTATCCGATCTGCTAGCCTTGAATGTGTTTTGGAATGATTTACCCCGTGACCCTTATCTCAAGGATGGCGGTCGCTACCGTTATCGTCGTCATGCTAGCTATCAAATTAAAGGCGATACTCTTATAGACGTTCCGCATCGTGCACATTGGCAGTCAGTAGACTACAACGCCCTGCATGGCGGTATCGAGCGTTGGTTTGAACCGATGCAGGCGCAGCTAAATAATAATCCTGCTTGGAAATCATTGTTGCTGGGTATGGCTCATGTTTTAAGTAGCCTGAAGTCGGTTAACACTTGGTTTGTAGAGGCTCATGAATTTAGGATTGATACGACTGATGGCATTGGCCGTCCAACACCAGAAGGCGCACACCGTGACGGCCACGATTTTGTTGCGGTCTTCTTGCTGGATCGAGTGAATATTAAGGGTGGGGAAACACGTGTTTTTGAAGCCAATGGTTCTGCTGGATTGCGTTTTACACTTACCCAACCATGGTCATTACTACTCATGAATGATGAACGCATGATTCATGAATCTACCCCCATTCAACCGGTTGGCGCTCATGGCCATCGAGATACCTTGGTATTAACGTATCGCGCTAATGGTTTTCAGGATTCCCCCAATATCGGGCAGCAGTAAGCCTGGTTTACTCCAATAAACTCTAATGACACATGTTTATCGGATTGGCTGTGCTGCTGGATTTTCCGGTGATCGTACAGATGTTGCGCGTCCCATCGTAGATGAGTTTGTGCGACTCGGCGAGCCTGCTTGCTTAATCTTTGAGACTTTAGCCGAAAGAACGTTGGCACTTGCACAGTTAGAGCGTCGCCAAAATAGAGACGCAGGCTATGAGCCTTTGTTAGCAGAAATGCTTGAGCCGATTTTGGTCGATTGTGTAACAAATCACATCCCTATTATTGGGAACTTTGGCGCAGCCAATCCCGAGGGAGCAGCGCGTTTAATAGCGAAAATAGCCAAAGCAAAAGGCCTCCCCCAACTTAAGATCGCCATCATTAAAGGCGATGAGATATCTGACTCAATTTTTATTGATTATCTGAGTGAGCCCGATAAAGTTAGCTTAAGTCAAAGTACTTTGGTGAGTGCCAATGTGTATTTAGGTGCTCGTGAAATTTGTGATGCACTCAATGACGGCGCCCAAGTAGTTGTGACTGGGCGCGTTGCCGATCCTGCTCTGACAGTGGGTCCTTTGATGGCCCACTTCAAAAAAAGTTGGGACGATTGGAATTTTCTAGGTCAAGCAACGATGGCCGGGCATCTATTGGAGTGTGGCGCTCAAGTTACTGGCGGCTATTTTGCTGATCCCGGGGTAAAGGACATTCCTGGTTTATCGAATTTGGGTTTTCCAATCGTTGAGTTTGATGTACTGGGAAACTGCTGCGTTACTAAGGCTCTCAATACCGGTGGTTTGGTGACTCGAATGACGGTAACAGAGCAGTTGTTATATGAGTTGCATGATCCGGCATGCTATTTAACACCTGATGTCACGGCTGACATTGGCCAAGCTCAGATCACAGAGCTGAGCGGGAATCGAGTGGCACTTACTAATGTATTAGGTCACCCAAGACCCGCCACTTTAAAGGCGAATATTTGCATTGACGGTGGTTGGTTAGCTGAGGCAGAGATTTCTTATGCAGGTCATCATGCACAGGAGCGCGCCAAACTTGCTGGGCAGATTATTCGCGAAAGACTTTCTGCTGAGCTAGATTTAAGGATTGATTACATTGGATCTGCTAGTGTATTTGTTAGTGATGATGGTGCGGGACCCTCGTTTACAGCTCAAGGTGGATTTGAAGATATTCGGCTGCGTGTAGCGGCAGCGCATCACAATCAGGCTACCGCTAATCGTGTGTGCAGAGAGGTAACAGCTCTTTATACCTGTGGTCCAGCAGGTGGGGGAGGCGTTCGCACGAGTCTCAGACCTCGTTTAAATACCTTGGTCGCCTATCTGCCCCGAGATTTAATCCATGCTTCTTATGAATTCTTTTTGGGCGAATGATCGATATGAGTCAAAAGAAAATTCTCTTACATGAAATCGCCCATGCTCGAACGGGCGATAAGGGTAATCGCTCTAACATTAGTGTGATTGCTTATCGAGCTGAGGATTTTGCTATCTTACTGCGCGAGGTCACAGCTGAGAGAGTGTCGGAACATTTTGCTTTTCGGTGTCCATCTGCCGTAAAGCGTTATGAATTACCTCAACTAGGCGCACTCAATTTTGTGATCGATGATGTTCTAGATGGTGGCGTCAATCTCTCTCTAAATCTCGACGCCCATGGTAAGAGCCTTTCTTATTGGCTCTTAGCCATGGAAATTAATACTTCTCTTTGATGCTTACTCGGCTTCCATGCCGGCCTCTTTAATGGCTTTGGCCCACTTGATAGTTTCCAGTTTGATTTTCTTATCTAGCATTTCAGGACTACCGGGTTGGGTTTCAAATCCCAATGAGGAGAATCGCTCGATGAGCTCTTTTGATTTGGCAGCCTCATTGACTGCCTTATTGAGCTTCATGACAGCATCTTTTGGCATACCTGCCGGACCAAAAGCAGCAAAGAAGGCGATGAGTTCATAGTTTTTGATGCCGAGTGATTCATTGACAGTTGGTAACTCGGGAATAGCGGGTGAGCGTTTGAGCGAAGTTACTGCTAAGCCACGTACTTTTCCAGACTGAACTTGTGGGAGCATGACAGCAAAATCTGCTGTAAACATATTGACCTGACCGCCAATCAAATCAGTCATCGCATTTGGGCCACTTTTATAAGAGATGCCGGTCATTTTGATGCCAGCCACACTCGCTAACATTTCCGAAGAAACTCGTTGGGAGGTACTGGCATAAGCGAAGGTAATTTTTTCTGGATCAGCTTTAGCTAAGGCAATAAATCCGCCAAGTGTTTTGGCTGGCACATCATTGTTAATGGCAACGATGAGTGGTACTGATCCAAAATAACCAATCGGAGTAAATGCGGTATCTTGGTTGTATGGCAAGCTCTTAACGAGACTTTTTAACGCTGCGTTAGTACTGTTTGTTCCAAAGAGTAGGGTGTAGCCATCTGCTGGCGCTTTGGCAACAGCATCTGCGCCAATCATCCCATTTGCGCCCGGTCTATTTTCAACCACCACCGGCTGCCCTAGAACCTCTGACATTTTGACGGCAAAGGCTCGACCGATTTGATCGGTTGCACTGCCGGCAGCAAACGGGACAATCGCCTTAATAGGTTTATTAGGGTAGGCGTCAGCCAAAACCACGGTGCTAGCGAGTAACAGTAATACGGTGGCACACCATTGGATCAAACGATTTTGGGAACTGAGGATATTCATAGGGTCTCCATCTAATTTCTGATAGTTTAGCGGGTCTTAGGCTTCTTGGGGCGAGTAGAATGAACCGTCTTTCGTGAACCCTTCTATGCGCTTTCGATCTGTTGGTTATACCCCTCTAATGCTCATGGCACAGACTTGTGCCCTCTTGGGCTTTGCTTGTTATGCTGTGGTGTTAACCCGATTGCAAGATGAGTGGCAACTTAGTAACTTGCAATCAGGCCTGATTGCAAGCGCACTTTTCTTTGGTTATATGCTAGCAGTCCCCCTGGCTACTGCGCTAACAGACCGGGTGGATGCCCGAAGGGTGTATCTAGTGGGCGGCATTTTGGCTGCTATTGGTCTTTTGGGCATGGGTTTATTTGCCGATAATTTTTGGACGGCCCTATTTTTTATGGCGCTCAATGGCGCAGGTCTTGCCGGTACCTATATGCCGGGACTAAAAATTCTGTCAGATCGCATTCAGTCTGGTGAATTGACGCGACACATTTCTTTTTATACCGCCTTCTTTGGAATTGGTACCGGCTTCTCTTATTTATGCTCAGGATGGATATTGCAGGCGTTTGATTGGCATTATGTTTTTTCATTGATTGCTCTAGGGCCCTTTACGGCATTTCTGTTAGTGCTCTTATTCATTCCTCCTTTGGAACATGAAAAGTGGAGCGGACCTTTACGGCTTGATGTGCGTGATCTTTTTCCAGTGGCTAAATGGCGTTTAGTGCTTCAAGATAAAACAGCTTCGGGATTTATTTTTGGCTATACCGCTCACTGCATCGAATTGTTTGCTTCTCGAAGCTGGTTAGTAGCTTTTTTTGGTTTCTGCGCCGCATTTTCTGGCGAAGCTTTTTTTCTTGCTGCTACTACTTTGGCAGGCTTGATTAATCTGATTGGGGTGCCTTCATCCATTCTGGGTAATGAAATTGCCTTACGGGTAGGTCGGCAAAAATGGGTTTGTTTTGTGATGCTGATGAGCGCATTAATGGGAATTGCTTTAGCTTATTCTGCAGGTCAGGCATGGTGGTTTATTGTTGCGCTAGCAATTGGGCATGCCCTTTTTATCATGGCAGATTCCGCTACTCTCACGGCTGGCTTGGTGATTAATGCACAGGAGAATGTTAAAGGTGTGGCGATGGGCTTACATTCTTTATTGGGTTTTGGCGGCGGCTTGCTTGGTCCTGCAATCTTTGGTTTAGTGTTGGATTTGACTGGCTCTCGAGCATCCAAAGCTTCTTGGGTTTGGGCTTATGTAGCGATTGTGATTTGGGGTGTTTTGTTTGTGCTGTACGAGCGTCGCAATGGTTGGGTTAAGTCAAAAACAACATCATGAACCAAAAGCTAGCGACCATTTGCTATCACTGCGGTAGTCCGCTACTTTCAAATGATGCTTATACGGCAGAGTTGAGTGGGCTACCAAGAACATTTTGCTGTGCTGGTTGTATGGCAATTGCACAAACGATTCATGGTGAAGGTTTAGAGGTGTTCTATGCTAGACGTGCGCAATCTAGCGATAAACCTGCGGCATACCTTGCCTCAGACGAAATTCCTGCGAAACTTTTGCCATATGATGACCCTTCTTTACTTGGGCGTTTTAGTCGTTCTAGCGGTGAGCAAGGGGATCTTGAAAGCACTCTCCGTTTAGAAAAAATTCGATGTGCAGCATGTGTTTGGTTATGTGAACAACATTTACGCCGGACTGTTGGCGTGAAAGATGTGCAAATTCATTACGTCACGCAAAAAGTAAAAATTATTTTTTCTCCAAGTAAAACTAGTCTAGCGCGTTTACTTTTTGAGATCGAGCGGATCGGTTATGAAGCTTGGCCATTCGAACCTTCACTTTCTCTTGAGAGATCTAAAAAAGAAAAACGCCAATTACTGACAAGGCTTGGAGTTGCGCTGTTAGGGATGATGCAAGTCATGATGTATGCCTGGCCCTCATACATTGGAGCTAGTGACATCACGGTTGAATATGATTTGTTGTTAGGTTGGACCAGTTGGCTTTTGACGGTGCCAGTTATGCTGTATTCAGCTGGGCCGATTTTTCAGAGTGCTTGGCGCAGTGTGCGGTCATTTCCACAATCTCATCTGCTAGGTATGGATGTACCAATTGCACTCGCGTTAGCACTAGCATTTATAGCGGGCACAATTAATTTAATCACAGGCTCTGGTCAAAGTTACTTTGATTCAATCACAATGTTTGTGGCATTTATTTTGGCAGCTCGCTATGTTGAGTTGCTTGCTAGGCAAGATGCTCAAGGTGGTGCGGAGGCTTTAGCGAAGCAGCTACCAGCAACCTGCGAGCGCGTCTTAGATTTTCCCCAGGCATCACAAGTGGAGTTAGTGCCAGTAGTCAACTGTATGCCAGGCCAAGTGTTGAGAGTCTCTCCAGGCGAGGTAGTGCCAGCTGATGGAATGTTGATTGCCTGCGAAAGCTCCCTTGACGAGTCTTTATTGACGGGTGAGTCAAAGCCCATAGATAAAAAGATTGGTGATCGTATTTATGCTGGCACTCATAATATTTTGAACCCCCTTTTGATGAGGATTGAGGCGGTAGGGCAGTCCACCAGAATTGCAGGCATTGCCTCATTACTTGATCAGGCGCTATTGGCCAAACCTTTGATGGTCAGTCTTGCTGAGAAGTGGGCTGGATATTTTGTAGGTTTTTTATTGCTCTGTGCGCTGTTTTCTTCAGCCATTTGGTTGTATATAGACTCTAGTCAAGCGTGGACTGTTTTAGTGGCAGTCTTGGTGGCTAGCTGTCCTTGCGCGCTTTCACTTGCGGTACCGACAGCAATGGCAGCGGCTCAAGGCGCCGTGACAAGACTTGGTCTCTTAATTGTGCGCGGTCATGTTATGGAGGGCTTGGTCAAAGCAAGCGATTTGGTCTTGGATAAAACGGGCACCATAACCATGGGGCAGCCCGAGTTAAAAGAGGTAATCAATTTACGTACTGGGTATCGACGCGAAGATGCTTTGGCTTTAGCAAGCGCCTTAGAGGTGGGGCAGCGACATCCTCTAGCACTTTCTTTATTGCGCGCTGCCCAATCGGAAAATCTAATATTGCCTGTTTTAGCAGAGCCGGTAACCAATCAACTTGGCAAAGGCCTAAGTTCAGGACCGTTTTGTTTGGGTAGCTCAACTTGGATTGGCGCGCAGCAAAAATTTGAAACAGGGCAGTATGGTCAGGTTCATTTAGCAGATGAGCGGGGGCTGATTGCTAGTTTTGTTTTTTTAGACACTCCAAGGGCGGGCCTGCAGGATCTCTTATCAACTGCGAGTTCGAGAAACATCGCAGTACATTTAGTATCAGGGGATGATCCGGCAACCGTGGCTTGGTGGGCGCAACAAGTGGGCATTAAAAACTTCCGTGGCGGCTTTACTCCTGAAGAGAAGTACGACTATATTGAAAACCTACAAAGCACAGGGAGTTTTGTATGGGCAATTGGTGATGGTGTGAACGATGCACCTTTATTGGCTCGTGCGGATATTTCCATTGCGGTTGGGGCGGGTGCACCCTTAGCTTCAGCTGGCGCCGATGCCATTTTGACGGCAAGCTCACTTGCTCCTTTAGCAGCGATTTTATTGTTAGCCGATAAAACACAAATGGTTATTAAAGAGAATCTTCTTTGGGCTTTAATCTACAACCTGGTGGCGATCCCTGCGGCAATGATGGGCTTGGTTGATCCTTGGCTTGCAGGGATTGGAATGTCTTTATCTTCTCTGGCGGTAACATTAAATGCCTGGCGTTTAAGAAAAGCTTAGACTGTTGGTATGGAAAGTTTATTTCTCTTAATTCCTCTTTCTTTAGTCTTGGTCGGCCTCTTGGCTTGGATTTTGCGTTGGTCCGTAAAAAATGGACAGTTTGATGATCTTGATGGCCCCGGTCATGCGATCCTGATGGATGAGGATGTACCGCCAAACGCAACTGGCACACAATCAACCGAGCAGCATTAAACCCACCTCATTTTTTGATATAGATCAAACCTCCTGTAAGGCCTTAATTCGATAATGATTCCAATCTATTTGGATTATGTCATTGTTTGGTCACAAAAAAGGAGAAACCATGGGACTTACCGTGGGGAGCAATCAAGATACCTTCAATTACAAGGTTGTCAGCCAATTTGCCATCGTGACGGTGCTTTGGGGAATCGTGGGCATGCTAGTGGGGGTAATTCTTGCTGCCCAGCTCATTTGGCCTGAAATCACTTTCAATATTCCATGGCTAAGTTATGGCCGTTTACGTCCTTTGCATACCAATGCGGTGATATTTGCTTTTGGTGGATCTGCACTGTTTGCAACCTCGTACTACATCGTGCAACGCACTTGTCAGGTGCGACTTTTTTGTGACAAGTTAGCAGCTTTTACTTTTTGGGGTTGGCAGGCGGTCATTGTTTTGGCAGCTATTACCTTGCCTTTAGGAATTACCACTTCTAAAGAATACGCAGAGCTTGAGTGGCCAATTGATATTTTGATTACGGTAGTGTGGGTTGCTTATGCCATCGTATTTTTTGGTACCTTGATTAAACGCAAAACCAAACACATTTATGTTTCTAATTGGTTTTTTGGTGCCTATATTTTGACCATTGCCATTTTGCACATTGTGAACAATATGGAGATGCCAGCGAGCTTGTTTAAGTCCTACTCTGCTTATGCTGGCGCTCAAGATGCCATGATTCAGTGGTGGTATGGTCACAATGCTGTAGGTTTCTTTTTGACAACCAGTTTCTTGGGCATGATGTATTACTTCATTCCAAAGCAAGCTGAGCGTCCGATTTACTCTTATCGCTTGTCGATTGTCCACTTTTGGGCATTGAACTTTACCTATATGTGGGCAGGCCCTCATCACTTGCAACACACTTCATTGCCAGATTGGACACAGTCCTTGGGTATGGTGTTCTCTTTAATTTTACTGGCGCCATCTTGGGGTGGGATGATTAACGGCATCATGACGCTATCGGGCGCATGGTACAAGCTGCGTCGCGATCCGATTTTGAAATTCTTGGTAGTTGCCTTGTCCTTCTACGGTATGTCTACCTTTGAAGGTTCAATGATGTCTATTAAGACTGTCAATAGTTTGTCGCATTACACAGACTGGACGATTGGCCATGTGCATTCAGGTGCTTTGGGCTGGGTTGCCATGATTACGATTGGATCGCTGTACTACCTTATTCCTCGTTTGGTTGGTCAGCGGGATATGTACAGCACTAAATTAGTCGAATTGCATTTCTGGATTGCAACGATTGGTGTTGTTATCTATATTGCTGCCATGTGGATTGCTGGTGTCATGCAAGGTTTGATGTGGAGGGCTTTTGAGCCTGATGGTACCTTGACTTACAGCTTTGTCGAGTCGGTAAAAGCAACTTATCCGTTCTATGTCATTCGGTTAATAGGTGGCTTGTGCTATCTCAGCGGAATGTTGCTGATGGCTTACAACGTATACAAGACCGTTATCCATCAAAAATTCATAGACGCCACCATTCCCCAAGCGTCCATTGCCGCTCACTAAGGATAAGAACATGTCAGAACAACGTCGATTTTTTTCCCACGAAACGCTTGAGCGTAATGTTGGTTGGCTGATTCTCGCTACCATCGCAGCAGTTGCTGTTGCTGGGTTGGTGCAGATCATCCCTTTATTTTTTCAACACTCAACCACTGAGCCCAGCCCAGGAGTAGTTCCTTATACTGCCTTGCGCTTAGCTGGCCGTGATATTTATCAGCGTGAGGGTTGTCTAGGTTGTCATTCACAACAGATTCGCACTTTACGTTCCGAAGTAGAGCGTTACGGTCCCTACTCTTTGGCTGGTGAGTCAGTATTTGATCATCCATTCTTATGGGGTAGCAAGCGGACTGGTCCTGATTTGGCAAGAGTTGGAGGCAAGTACTCGGATGCATGGCACCAGATTCATTTGCAAAATCCACGCGATGTGGTGCCTGAATCGAATATGCCTGCGTATCCCTGGTTAGCTAAGAATCCTGCGGATGCAAGTTCAATTCAATCCCATTTAATTGCCATGCGTCGTTTGGGTGTGCCTTATACGGATGAACAAATTGCCAATGCCCCAAAAGAGCTTGAGGGTAAAACTGAGCTAGATGCGCTAGTAGCTTACCTTCAGGGTTTAGGTATCAATCGTAGATACATCACAGTTGACGAGGTGATTACTAAGTAAGCGCTTGGTAATGAAACCTATGGAAAATTTTATCCCTTACCTCTCAGCCGTCTCTACCGTACTTGGCTTGATCGTTTTTTTAGGAATCATTTGGTGGGCTTGGTCTGCAAAGAGACAGCCCGCTAATCAAGAATCCGCCGAACTTCCGTTCGATCTTCCCGATGAATTTTGTAAGGATAAATCATGAGTGACTTTCTTGGTGCTGGTTGGAGTACCTATATCGCCCTAGTAACATTGGCCGGCATTTTTTGGTGCATCTGGTTGTTATTTTCAGTTCGTAAAGTCAAGGCTATTCTGAAGCCAGACGGCGAAGTAAGTGATACCGGCCATATTTGGGACGGTGACTTACGAGAGTTAAATAATCCATTGCCCCGTTGGTGGATGTGGATGTTCTTAATCTCCTGTATTTTTGCCTTGGTATATTTGGTTTTGTATCCTGGATTAGGTTCATACCCTGGTGTTTTAGGTTATAGCACCGATAGCGCTTTAATGAGCTCAATGACGGCTGCCAATGATGAGTTAAAGCCTGTCTATGCAAAGTACGTCAAGATGGACATCGAGCAAGTTGCCGCAGATCCAAAAGCACGCGAAATGGGTCAGCGTCTTTTTTTAAATTCTTGTTCTCAGTGCCATGGTTCAGATGCGGGGGGCGCTAAAGGCTTTCCCAATCTGACGGATCATGATTGGCTCTACGGGGGAGCTCCAGAGAATATTAAGACTACGATTACTAATGGTCGCGGTGGCGTAATGCCTCCTTTTGGCGCAGCGTTAGATGCGAATCAGGTTAAGGATGTTGCTAACTATGTTCGTGGCCTATCGGGTTTGCCTGCCGACGATTTAAAAGCCGCTCGTGGAGCTGCGGTGTTTAAGGCTAATTGTATTGCTTGTCATGGTTCAGATGCCAAAGGAAACATTGCCTTAGGCGCCCCGAACTTAACTGATAAGACTTGGTTATACGGCAGCACAGAAGCGACGATTATTGAAACAGTTACTAAAGGTCGTACAGCAATGATGCCAGCTCAGGATAAAGTCTTAAGCCCTGAGAAAATTCAGTTGTTAACGGCATATGTTTGGGGCTTGTCGAATAACAAGCCAGCACAAGCTCAGTAGTCGTGTCTGACCAGTCGCCGCTTGGGAAGCCAATTCCGATTGACGTCATAGAGGAATCTCTCTATGAGGTCCGACGGAAGATTTATCCAAGATCCGTCAATGGACTATTTGCCCGTTGGCGTCTTGTTTTGCTCTTTGCTACCCAGTTATTGTTTTATGGTTTGCCTTGGCTCAATTGGAATGGGCGTCAAGCTGTTCTCTTTGATTTAATTCAGCGTAAGTTCTATATCTTTGGCTTAGTGCTGTGGCCACAAGATGTGATCTATCTCACACTCTTGCTGATTCTCTCTGCCTTAGCGCTCTTTCTCTTTACGGCAGTAGCGGGACGCCTATTTTGTGGTTATGCCTGCCCACAGACTGTTTATACCGAAATTTTCATGTGGATTGAGCGCAAGATTGAAGGCGATCGATTTGCTCGTATCCGTTTAGATGGTGAAGAGTGGCCCTGGAGTTTGCGTAAGTGGCGTATCAAGCTTACGAAGCATGGGTTGTGGCTTTTAATCGCCTTTTGGACGGGCTTTACCTTTATTGGCTACTTCACGCCTATTAATACCCTCGGTACGGCAATTTTGCATCTGGCACTTGGACCATGGCAGTTATTTTGGTTATGTTTCTACAGTTTTGCTACTTGGGGTAATGCCGGCTTCATGCGGGAACAAGTTTGTAAATATATGTGCCCTTATGCACGTTTTCAAAGTGTGATGGTCGATAAAGATACTTTCTTGGTCACTTATGACCGAATGCGTGGTGAGCCTAGAGGAAGTCGCAATAAAATTGTCGACCATGCTACGTTGGGTTTAGGCGATTGTGTTGATTGCAGTATTTGTGTGCAGGTTTGTCCAACTGGCATTGACATCCGTGATGGTTTGCAATACATGTGCATTGGTTGCGGCGCCTGTATTGACGCCTGCGATCAAGTTATGGAAAAGGTAGATTATCCAAAGGGTTTGATCCGGTACACCACTGAGCGCGCTATTGAGGATAAGCAATCTAATCAAAGTGCGTTAAAGCATATTTTACGCCCTAGAGTGCTGATCTACACCACATTTATTGCCGTATTGACTTCTGCATTTCTCATTTCTTTAATCACTCGCAATCCTCTGCGTGTGGATGTGATGCGGGATCGTGGAGCTTTAGCTCGTGAGGTGGATGGGGTGCGTATTGAAAATATCTATCGTATTCAGGTGATGAATTCTTCTGAGCATGCCATGCGGGTCCATGTAAAGGCCTCAGGCCTTAAGGATCTGAAAATATTAGATTCTCAGGGCAGGGAAGTTAACGAGATTCAGGTTGGCCCTGCTAGCAATCAGTTAATGCCGATTAAAGTCAGCACTTCGATTGGTGAAAATGAATCAGGTAATTACCCTATCTCTTTTGATGTGAGTGCACAAGAGTTAGAAGGCAATCAATCAATCACTAGAACCCGTAATGAAAAATCAGTTTTTATTATCCCCCGTTAGACTCTCAGATAAATCTCGGAGATATGAATATGACAAATGAGAAAATCAATCAACCCTGGTGGAAGCAGATGTGGCCTTGGTTGCTAATTAGCGGCCCTGCAGTAGCAATTATGGGCTGTGCCATCACTATTTGGTTGGCAGTAAATCTTTACGCCGATCAACCTTTGCATGATGGCGTTGTAAAGCAAGGTCTCAAAGTAGAGCAGGCTCACAAATGAAGTACCGTCTCTTAATTTGGATATTGTGGCCATCCTTTTTAGTGGCGGGTTTGGCAGAGGGCTTATTGTTTAGTGTCGTTCATCCATCTGAGTTGTTGTTCTTCGGCCATCATCCTGATATTTCTGATGAAGGCATTTACACTATTGGCTTCTTTCTCATCTGGATATTCTGTGGGTGCTCAAGCGCTTTAACTGCTTATATATTGCCGGGCATAGAAGCTTCAGCGGATGGTAAGCCAATAGATCGTGGCTTAATTTAGATCTTTTTTATTCGCGCATCAGGGCTACAAGCACTTGCGCTTCTATCAGGATTGGGTATGCCAGCTAATTCGTATAGGCCATTCATATCAATTAACTTGATATGACGTTGTTTGATTTGAATTAAGCCAGACTCAGAAAATCGAGACAACATTCTGCTAACAGTCTCAATTTGGATGCCTAAATAGCTGCCAATCTCTACGCGACTCATCCGCAAGTCAAATTCATTATTGAGATAACCACGCGCTGCCAATCGTTGAGAAAGGTTTAGGAGGAAGGTGGCAAGACGCTCTTCCGCACGCATGGTTCCAAGAGAGAGTAGATGACGTTGATCTTGCGTCAGTTCTCGACTCATGATGCGATGAAATTGATGCTGCAGTACCGGAATTTCTTGGGCTAAGCTTTCAAAGGCCTCAAAGCGAATAATGCAGACTTCGCTTTCTTCTAAGGCGAGCGCATCAGATTGATAGTGCCCCTCGCCAATACCATCTAGACCTAAGATCTCACCAGGCAGATGAAAGCCAATGACTTGTTGGCGACCATCTGGCAGGCAGTATTCGGTCTTAAGGGTGCCAAAACGAACGCTGTAAACGGCGCTCAGAGGGTCTCCATGACGATAGAGGTTTTCCCCTTTTTGTAAATGAACACGTTCTTTGACGAGCGCATCAATTCTGGTGACATCGGCAGCATTAAGGCCAACGGGTAGACAAAATTGCCCTAAGACGCAAACCGAGCATTTGCTTGTTGGGGAGTCTGAAGTGGAGTAATTCATCTTAGGTGTAATTATGAGACCAGTTTATGCTATTGAGGTGAAACCCCAACCTTTTCTGCTAGTTTTTTTTGGAGTGTAAATGCTGACATTTGGCCTACTATTGGCTACTTTATTAGGTTCACTCGTCAGTGGCTGGCACTGCGCATTGATGTGTGGGGGTATAGCGGCTGCAATAGAGCGACCAGCTCTAACCTTTACCCCAATCCGCAGCAAGTCTGAACTCTTTTTTCTGCAGCTCATAATGCATTTAGGGCGTCTCACAACCTACGCCTTGCTTGGAGCCCTGGCAGCTTGGTTGGGGGTGGGGGTCTGGCAACAAAGCCTGATTCCGCTCCAACGACCTTTATACGCGTTTACAGCGTTTATATTGATTTGGATGGGGGTTCGTCTTCTTTGGAGAAGGCGAGGCGCTCAGAATGCTCCAGCACGCTGGTTTGGAGCCAAAATAGCAGCTTATTGGGCACGTTATTTTGGGCAAATGGCGAGTCGACCCTCTCGGTGGTTTAGTGGAATGCTGTGGGGTTTGGTTCCTTGTGCCCTGGTCTATAGCGTTTTACCCTTAGCCTTTTTGTCGGGCGACATCGTGACGGGCTCAGCCTTAATGCTGGCATTTGGATTGGGTACCTTGCCTAATCTCTTATTAATTTCGAAATTTTCGGCAGCGTTAACCCAGTTTGGGCAATATTCTTGGGTACGATATTTATCTGCCACCTTATTTTTTAGCGCAGGGGTATTCGGTCTCTACAGAGCCTGGGTTTTACCCGAAGCTTTATTAAAAGGCGGTTTTTGTTTTTCTTAGATGGCTTGAGTTGCCGCTTCAATCCCCAGTTTAAGGTTGGGGTATTGACAATCCCCTCTTAAAATTTCTGATAAGCCGCTGCGCTCTACAACATCTCGTGGTTGATGGGCTAAGCCACAAATCATGAGTCTTACTCCAGCGGCATGACATTGATGATGGAGCTCCATCATGGTGTCTACTCCAGATGCATCAATATAGATCACATTTTTTAAATCGAGAATTAAGATTTTTTTGGGTAAATGCTTCTCTATATTTTCCAGTAGTTGTACTGCGCCAAAAAAGATGGCGCCATAAATTCGGTAGGCACCAATTTTTTCGCCATGTTCTTTGAGAGACGGAAATTCATTGAGATCGGCAAGCTCACAACGTGACAAACTTGAAATACGATAAATAAAAGTAATGAATGCGAGTAGTAGACCAATTTGTACTGCCACCGTTAAATCGACGACGATGGTTAATGCAAAGACGCTGAGCATAGTGAATCGATACGCAAGACGAAATTGCTTGAGATCAAAAAACTTTCGCCACTCTCCCATATTCCAAGCGACGAATATGAGGATAGCGGCAAGACTAGCTAGCGGCACATTCTTTGCAAGCGGCGCAGCAAATAAAATAATGAGGAGGAGGGTGATGGCATGTACGATGCCAGCCAGCGGGGTCCTGCCACCACTTTGAACATTGGTAACGGTTCTAGCAATGGTCCCTGTGGCTGGCATGCCACCGAAGAAGGGGCTTACTAGATTGGCAATACCTTGAGCCATCAACTCTTGGTTGGGCTCATGACGATCATGAATCAGGCTATCAGCCACTCTGGCACAAAGCAGGGATTCTATAGAACCAAGCATTGCTAGGGTTAGTGCGGGCATGATCATAAACTGAGCAGTATCCCAATTGATCGGTATCCATGCGAAATGAGGAAGCCCAGAAGGAATTCCGCCAAAACGACTGCCGATCGTATCCACCGGTAGATCTAGGATGGTTGTTACTACTGTGGCCAATATCATTGCCATGACGGTTCCGGGTAGATGGCTTAACCAACCTAGGTAGCTTTTGCAATATCCCCAAAGGATGAGTATGCCTATGCTGCCAATTGCTAGCGTTAACGCAACGGGATTGACCGTCGCTGCCGCCGCATAAAGCGCTTCAATAATGCCAAAGAAATGGGCCGGCATCTTTGGTATATCTAGACCAAAGAAATCTTTGATCTGCGAGAGTCCAATGAGAAAGGCAATGCCATTGGTAAATCCAATAATGACGGCAACGGGAATGAATCGCACGAGCGTTCCCAGACGAAGTAGACCCATTGCAAAAAGGAATATGCCCGACATTGCAGTAGCTACCAAGAGGTTAGCTACACCGTAGCGATCCACTATTCCATACACAATGACAATGAAAGCGCCGGCAGGGCCACCAATTTGTACTCGGCTACCACCCAGTAAAGAAATAAAGCCGCCTGCAATGATGGCAGTAAAAATACCGGCTTCTGGTTTGAGTCCACTGGCAATCGCAAATGCCATTGCTAAGGGCAGAGCCACTACGCCAACGGTAAGGCCTGCAAAAACATCTTTTATAAAAAGGGCGCGGTTATACCCCTGAAAAGAATGTAGAAGCCTTGGCTGAAAAAGCATCTAAGATTATCGTTTTAATTTAGAAGGTACGATTGCCAACCCAGTAGGCGAGGCTAGAGGATATAGCGGTCACTAAACCACCCCAGACAATATCTATAAAAGCCAGGCGTACTGGAAAATCTCTGATCACGGCCAAGTTGGTGAGATCGTAAGTCATATAGCAAAAGAGGCCAAAGAGTGCGCCGTATTGCAAGGCATAAAGCCAGGATTGTTTTGACAGGGCTGGAATGATGACAAAAATACACACACCAATCGCATACAGTACATAAAAGCAGAGGCCAGCCCATAACTTGGGATTAGGGGACATCAGATCCCCCATATCATCCCGGTAGAGATTTTTGGCGATGCCTAGCAGCCAAATCAAGTCAATGATGACCAGGCTAAATAGAAACGTAAGATAGACCAATGAATACCGCAGCAATTTTTACCCTTTGTACTTTTGTAGCTTGTTAATCAGTATTATGATGGAAACAATGATGAAGTAGTTTAATTTAAGGGGGGTTTGATATGTTTAAGCATTTATTGGTACCTGTAGATGGTTCTGACGTAAGCAAGAAATCTTTAAAAAAGGTTGCCGAGCTCGCTAAAGCAGATGGCGCAACGGTAACCTTAGCTTATGTTTCCGATCCAACGCCACCGATGGTCTATTCTGACAGCACAATGGGTTATGGCGTGACAACTAAGGAGCACGCTAAGGCTTGCGATGCTTATGCTGCAGATGTTTTTAAGAAGGCACAAGCTCAATTGGGCGCTATCAAAGCGAAGAGTTTGCATATCAAGACTTCTAATTTGGCGGAAGGTATTTTAGATGCCGCTAAAAAAGCGAAAGCAGACGTGATCGTTATGGCATCTCATAAGCGTACCGGTATTGCGGGCATGCTATTGGGAAGCGAAACGCATGAGGTGATCGTGCACTCGAAGTTACCCGTTTTAGTTCTGGGTTGATTCACATTCCGGCATAACAGAATAGGGTCCACTAGGACCCTATTTTTTTATCTCTCAATTAGCCACTAAGCCTAGTTTGGTTTAAAGCTGAGGTGAATTACCTAGTAGCAAAATTTGTCGGGTTAGTTGACCGCTCTCGTTATCACGCATTGACCATAAATCCAATTGCATCAGAGATGAATAAGGGTCGACATACACCCCATCTTTTCTGAGTTCAAAATGCAGGTGGGGACCAGTTGAGCGCCCCGTACTTCCTACGTAGCCAATTTCAAAACCACGCCGAACTTGATTGCCTAGTTCTAGGTCTACGTTGTAATTACTCAGATGGGCATAGTAAGTTCGGTAGCCGCCATCATGCTCGAGAATAATCAGGTTTCCAAAAGCGCCGCTAAAACCAATATGGACAACCTTGCCGTTGGCTACGCTAAATACAGGCGTGCCAATGGGTGCTGCGTAATCAACCCCCATATGGGCACGATAACGCTGCTTGGATTGTGTAGCAGGATTCGCGGGAGTAGTCGCGTTTGTATTGGCGGCAATCTTGGTAGATTTTTTGCGGGTGACCGGAACATTGCCAACTCCACGTGAAATACGTCGATAGCTTAGAGGGTTCGTCCAGAATGCGCGCTCAATCGCTTCTCCATTGCCCGTAAAAAATCCACCGGGAATGTCATCTCTCTCTAGCCAAAATGCACTGGCAAATACTTCTTTGTTACTGGGGTCTAGGATTTCAGCGGCCCAAATTTGCGCCCAGTGATCGCGGTCGCCGAAGTCCACCAAGAGACGTACAACACTGTTGCTGTTTTCTAGTGAATTATTGTCTTCGGGGTAAATTTGCTTAATCAGGGAATTCAGTTCCCACACCAACTCTACTGGGAGCTTGTCACTGACTTTGTTGGGATCGTACAGCACGTCTCTTAAAGGAAGTTCAATCTCCGTGAATTTTTGAGACTCATCTCGTAGGTAGTCTTGTTGAACCAAAAAGCCACCTGCTGCAGAGGGAGTGAAAGTCCAAATTTCGGTTTTGCTATCCTGGAGCGGGCCATTCATGATGCTTAGGGAATCAAAACGATTTCTGTTTCCTAGGGCTAATGCGTAAGGTATGCAATTGCCACGCATGCGATCAAAAAAGCTTTTGGTTTGACTCTTAAAGAATTCAGAAAATTCTGGGTTATTAATACCCAAGTTGGCCGGTAAGTTACTCTCTGTAAAGCTACGGCGATAGCAACCGCGTTGTACTCGGTAATCCAGGTTGCCAATTGTGTCAGCAACTAGCTCATCAGCCTCTTTTCTTCGAAAGAGTTCAGGATTAAGGCTGTTTGATTTAGATAGCTTGCCAGAAAAGGTATCTTTAAATCCAACCGATTTGGCATTGGTAATAACGAGTTTTTGACGTATTTGGGCTACATTTTTGGTTTTATTAGTGGTCTGTTTGGTCTGGGCTTGGCTGAGCCCGATCAGATCAAGTCCGCAGAATTGGATTGCGACAAACAATACGGCGCTGATGAAGCTGAACTTTCCCCTAGTGCGGGGTTTGCGGTGGTTCACAGATAATTTCACTAGGTCATTATCTAATAATGCGAGCCCCGCCCTAGATATTCATGCTGTAGTGCAGCAAATAGACCTACACCCGATAGGTAATCTCAGTTGCTAGTCAATTAATTGTCATCAGGTGCTAGCTTGAGAACATCGAACGCTGCCTTTAAGCGAATATCGTAATTTTTTTTCACTTTAGCTGCTTCATCTGCCGGCCATTTCTTAAAACCTTCGCCTTTTGCAATTCCACTCTTGCCAGCTTTGACTAAGTCCATCACGCAGGCAGGGGGCGCACTGATATTGGAGAGTGATGGATAAATGACTTCAGCTGCTAAGGTCATACCCTCCCACCCGGAAATTTCTTTTTGAGTCATGGGACCCACAGCAGCGTACCGAAAGCCAAAGCTATAGCGCACGGCGGTATCAATATCGTCTGGAGTAGCGATGCCCTCTTCAACTAGGGATAGCGCTTCGCGCATTAAGGCATGCTGAATACGATTAGCTAAAAATCCTGGAATATCTTTTTTCACTAAAACCGGTTTTTTATCATGGGCGCGGTAAAACGCACAGAGCTTTTCAGCTATGGCCGGATCAGACTTTTCACCCAGAACAATCTCAACTAGCGGCACAACGTGGGCCGGCATGAAGTAGTGTGCATTGAACATGCGATGCGCAGTTGCTAGACCCTTTGCGATATCGCTAATGGGGAAACCTGAGCTGTTGCTTCCGATGGGAATATGGGGTGGTACGCGTTTGTCTAAGTCGGCAAAAAGGGCCTTCTTGAGATCCATGCGCTCTGAAACCGTTTCAATGACAAAGTCGGTATCTGCCCAATCACTCCAGCCATCAATCGTTCCACCGATTAACTGGCCTTTGAGATCGCGCCACTGGGCATTTATTGCATCGGCATACGCTTCAATTGCCTTAAAGGTGCCATCTGCTTTAGCTTGGTCGCGTCCAAGAATAACGGTCTGTGCGCCACAAGCCAAGAACCCGGCCGCAATTCCAACACCCATTGTGCCGGTACCAATGATGATGACTTTGCTCATATGTATTTCCATTAATGAAGTTGGTTTAACCTGAATTATTCCTCATTTAGACCTGCTCTAATGATTTAAATTCTAGATACAATCATTTTTTGGTTAAGGAGCCCATATGCCCATTATCGAGTCCATACAAGTTGCCTCAGTTGCCGTGCCTTTAGACAAGGTCACTTCTTTTTCAACCCGAACTGTATCTGAGCGTCATTATTGCTTGGTCAAAGTACGGGGCAAAGATGGCAATGAGGGCATTGGCTTTTGTTATGTCGGGAGCGCTGGCGGCGATATTGCTAAAGTTGCAGTAGAGCAATTACTGGCACCCAAACTGATTGCTCAAAATAGCCATCGCAGTGAAGGCTTGTGGATGGATATGTATAGCGAATCTATTTTGCAAGGACGGACTGGCGCAGTAATGCGTGGCATCTCTATTTTGGATACCGCTCTATGGGATCTCAATGCACGCGCTGCAAAACTACCTTTGCATCACTATCTCGGATCTGTAGTGGATGACCGCGTTCCGGCTTATGCTAGTGGCGGATATTACTTGGAAGGCAAGACCCCTGCGAAGTTGGGCAAGGAGATGGAGTCCTACGTGAAGCAGGGTTTTAAAGCCGTCAAAATGAAAGTAGGTCGCCTATCTCCTAGCGAAGAAGAGGCCCGTGTTAAGGCTGCGCGCAAAGCTATTGGCGAAGATGTTTTACTCACGCTAGATGCGAATAATGCTTGGCGAGATCTGCCGACAGCGCTTGAATACGTCCGACGCTTTGAGGCTTACAACCCCTATTGGATTGAAGAGCCATTCTCTCCAGATGCCATCGATTTGCATGCGGCTTTAGCGCGTCAAACCAAAATCAATGTTGCTACTGGTGAAATGGAGGCGGGACGCTGGCGCTTCAGAGAGTTAATGGATGCTGGGGGCGTGGCGATTCTGCAGTCAGATGCTGCAGTGTGTGGCGGCATCACTGAATGGCGACGTATCTCTGCTTATGCAGATGTTAAGGGGATTACAGTTTGTCCACATTGGATGCATGATTTACATGCCCCTTTAGTGGCGGCAACCCCCAATGCCCGTTTTGTTGAGTTCTTTTTAGATGATCAAGTGCTCAATTTCCGGCGACTGATTAACAAGCAGCTCACCTTTAAAAATGGTGATTTGATTTTGCATAAAACTCCTGGTTTGGGCTTCGAGTTTAATGAGGCCGCTATTAAACAATATGCTGGTAAAACAGCTTGGACCAAGATTGCCTAAAGAATATGACTACAACTAAAACCATTTCTGTTGCGAGAGCAGAAGAATTTATTGCTCAAGTATTTTCTGCTGCAGGTGTACCTGCAAGCGATGCTCAAAAAGTGGGTCACCTCATGGTGTGTTCGGATTTGGCTGGTGCGGATGGGCATGGGATCTTTCGTTTGCCTGCATACATGAAGCGCATTAAAGCTGGCGGTGCAAATCTACACCCCAACATTCAGATCGAAAAAGATCGTGGCGCAACTGCTTTAATCAACGGGGATTCTGCCTTAGGTCATTTAGTAATGGCCAAATCGGTAGAGCTAGCAATCGAACGGGCACGCCAATTTGGCGTCTCATGGATTGGTAGTCATCACGGCAACCATTCGGGTGCGGCATCTGTTTATGTGCGCACCATTGCAGAGGCAGGTTTAGTGGGTATTTATATGGCAGTTGGAAATGCCAACCATATGGCCCCTTGGGGAGGAATTGATTTACTGCTGTCCACCAATCCGCTTGCAATTGCAGTGCCCGCGAAAAATCGTCCGATTGTTTTATTGGATATGGCCACCACAGTGGCTGCCTACGGAAAGGTGAAATTGGCCGCCCAACGAGGTGAGCAAATGCCAGAGGGTTGGATGATTGACAAGCAAGGCAAATCCTTAACTGATCCTCAGCGCTCTGGCGAAGGATCCTTATTGCCGATTGGCGATTACAAAGGGTATGGCTTAGCCCTAATGATTGGCCTACTTGCGGGCTCCTTGAATGGAGCTGCGGTTGGTAAAGATACGATTGATTTCAATGCAAATCATGAACTCACAACCAATACTGGGCAGGTGGTGATTGCAGTTGATCCTACGGCATTTGGTGATGTGGATCTATTTCTAGAGCGAGTGACGACGGTGGTTGAGGATATTGTACGGTCTAGAAAATTACCGGGCGTTGACCGAATTCATATCCCTGGAGAGGGCGCTGCAGCGACTTCAGCTAAGCGCAATCGGGATGGCATTCCGATTTCACCCGAGTTACTGGCTAGTTTGAATGCCTGCGCTGCAGAGTGGGGTGTTGAGCCCCTGTAAGGATGGACGATCAATAAGCTGATAAGCTACTGACTAGAAATTCAAACATCAAAAAATTATCAGGAGATATCCATGAAGTTTTTCTCAATTGCGTCACTTAGCTGCCGAGTCATTCTGGCATCGGCCTTTACTATGGCGGCGAGCTTAAGCTCTGCTGCGTATCCAGAGAAGCCCATCAAAATGTTGATTGGCTATGCGCCAGGAAGTTCAACGGATATTGTTGGTCGCATGGTCGCGCAGGATCTGAGTGTACTTTTAAAGCAGCCCATCATTGTTGAGAACCACGGAGGTGCAGCAGGCAGCATTGCGGCTGATTTAGTCGCTAAAGCTGCGCCAGATGGCTATACGATTTTATTTGCTCAAAATGGCTTAGCAATTAATGTTGCGGCTAATCCAAGACTGCCATTCAATGGAATGAAAGATTTAGTGCCGGTAGTGGGTGTCTCTGCTACCCCCCATATTTTGATTTTAAATAGCAACTCCCCAATTAAAAGTGTGAGCGACTTGATTGCAGATCTCAAAGCCAATCCCGGTAAACGCAGTTATGCGTCTTCTGGAATTGGAAATTCGGACCACATGGCCGGAGAATTATTTTTGTCTCTCACCAACACTCAAGCGATTCATGTGCCATATAAAGGGGGTGCTCCTGCAGCGACCGACATCCTGGGGGGTCAAATCGATTTTTATTTTGCAGGCATGCCCGTGGGCTACCCGCTTTATAAGGCTGATAAAGTACGCGCTTTGGCTGTGACGAGCAAGCAGCGCTTTAGCGGTACTCCTGAGTTACCTACGGTATTGGAATCTGGGGTTGCGGAGTATGACATGGCTTTATGGCAGGGTGTTTTTGTGCCTGGAGCGACACCTAAAGCGGTGATTTCTACTCTCACAGCTAGTGTCTTGAAGGTGTTGGACACCCCCGAAATGAAGGAGCGCTTTATTAAGGCCGGCGTACAAATTGCGCCGTTAAATCAAGCGCGCTTTAGCGATTTATATTTCTCAGACATCATCCGTTGGAAGCGGGTTATTGAGAAGTCCAATATTAAATTGGACTAATGCATGATTGCCAACCGCTGTATTAAGCGGCGGTTGGTTTTGATCTCAAGTGGCTTACGGTTTGGGTGATTAATACCAGAGCAAAACCGATAAATCCAATCAGGTCAGCTTCAGTAGATGGGTACGCTAAAGCTACTCCAGAAATCACCATGATGACGCGCTCAAAGACTTTGGTTTTTTCAATAAACCAACCTTGAAGTCCGCCTGCCAAACAAATAATACCCACCACTGCGGTAAATGATGTCCAAGCAATTTGCATCCAATCTGCTTTAGCAAGTGAATCCATCGACCCCATCAACAGCAATCCGGTGCCCGATTTATCTAGAACAAACATAAATGGCACCAAGATTGCTGGCGCCACATATTTCCAAGTCTGCAAAGTAGTTTTATATGGATTACCTTTGCAAATTGCTGCTGCTGCAAATGGGGAAAGCGCTGTCGGTGGGGATACCTCTGAGAGTACGGCGTAATAGAAGATAAACATGTGGGCTGCAAATGCAGGCACACCTAAATTAATGAGGGCTGGCGCGGCGATCACTGCGCAAATAATATAAGAGGCGGTTACGGGAACTGCAAGCCCTACAACCCATACCACCAGCGCTGTAAAGATGGTTGTGAGTAAAAGCGATCCACCAGCATACTGAATCACAATCGAACTGAACTTTAGGCCAAGGCCGGTTAGAGTGACCGTGCCGACAATTAAACCAGCGCCTGCACAGGTGGCGGCAATTGCAAGAACTCCGGTAGAACCTGAGGCTAGAGCCTTAGTCAGATTGGAATGGTAGAGACCTGATATCAGCGGTTCCTTGCCTCTAAACCAAGCCCATGGAATGATGGCTGTATCTTCACGCAACATACTGGATAAGGCTGAAACTACGGTAGCCCAAAATACCGACATCGTAGGTGAGAATCCCATCAACATAAAGACCACAATGGAGATGAGTGAGAAGAAATGAAACCAGTACTTCTTGGTGAGCTGCCATGCAGTTTCAGCGGCTTGGAAATGAATATTTTTCATGCCGTATTTGCGAACATCAATTTCTACCATGACAAATAAGCCTAGGTAAAAGAGAATTGTTGGAATGGTTGCCATAAGCAATACATCCAAATAAGAAATCTTTAAGAAATCCGCAATGAGGAATGCCGCCGCCCCTAGCACGGGGGGCGAGATGATGGCGCCTAAGCCACCAGCAGCAAGCAATCCGCCAGCCGCATTTTTTTCGTAGCCCACTTTTTCTAGCATGGGTGCAGCAACAGATCCTACAGTGACTGTAGTGGCTACTCCAGAACCGGATGGGCCGCCCAATAAAAATGAAGACAACACAATGGTTCTGCCTACACCAGAAGATTTACCGCCCATAGCGGAAAAAGAAAAATCAATAAAGAATTTTCCAGCCCCTGTGTATTGCAAGAAGGCGCCAAAGATCGTAAATAAGATAATTAAGGTTGCGGAAACATCCACTGCGGTGCCATAGATGCCTTCAAGAGTCATATACATATAACCAACAAGGCGATCGAGCTCATAACCCTTATGCGTCCATGGGGCTGGTAAATAGTTACCAAAGAGCGCGTAAAGCAAGAAAAGGCCAGTCACCGAAACCAAGATGAGGCCATTGGTTCTTCTGACAGCTTCAAGAATCATGGCGATCAGGCAGATACCAACAAACACATCCGTATGGTTTGGGAAAGTGTTTCTATCAAACAAGTCATCCCCAGCATGGAGGATGTAATAAGCAACTGCTACCGAGCCAATGGCAAATACGATGTCCCACCACATCAAGCGATTTTTAAAGCGTGTAGCAATCGGAAAGCTGAGGAAAACCAGAAATAGTACTAGCGCAACGTGGATTACTCTTAATTGCTGGGTTGGGACGATCGAATACGCTGCATATAAATGAAAGAGGGACATGCCAACCGCTACTAAGGTAATGAATTTTGCGAGCATTCCCTTGTAGTCATTAGAGTCGCCTTCCTCTTGCTTAATGAAGGCGTCTAATTGCGCTTGAGTTTCATTATCAATACTTGTCTCGTTCATATCCCAACCTATCTTGTATAGATATTTTTACTGTTGTTTGGCATTTAAAAAACTACAGTATTAATTGACCTTGATATTTTTCTCTTTAAGGTATTTCAAGGCGCCGGGATGAAAGGCAATTGGTGTTGATGCTTGTTTTTGGCTTTCGATATGAACATTTCTATATTCCTGATGCGTGCGAACCAACTCTGCTTGATTGTCAAAAATGGCCTTCACAATTTTGTAGGCTTGATCATCAGGCATGCTTGCATTTACTACCAAAATATTCGCTACAGCAGCTACTTTATTGTCTTTTGTCATACCGCTATAGGTTGCTTTCGGAATTACTGTTCCGAAATAAAGGTTGCCATATTTCTTATTCATACTGGCCACTTCTTGATCGGTATCCACCATCACAATTTTTGTGCCAGGTGTGTTGGCAAGGTCTGTCACTCCAGCTGTCGGTAATCCACCAACCCAGAAGAAGGCATCAATCTTACGATCTTTGATAGCATTAACGGATTCGGCAACGCTTAAACGTTCACGTTTAACATCCTTATCTTTGTCGAGTCCTGCCGCTTCTAATAAACGGAAAGCCATCACTTCGGTGGCACTTCCAGGGGCCCCGGTACTAACCCGTTTCCCCTTAAGATCAGCCATGGTTTTTACGCCAGAGCCCTCAACAGTGACCACATGCATTAAATTTGGGTAGAGGACTAATAGCGTACGCAAGTCCACTTTTCTACCGACAAATTTATCTTGCCCCTCTTGGGCATCTTTGGCTGCATCTGCCATTACAAAGCCAACGTAGGGCTTTCCAGTGCCGATGAGATTGAGATTGTCTACCGAGCCGCCAGTCACTTCTGCAGTAGCAGACATGCCCGGAACTTTGTTAGAGAGCACTGAGGCAAGACCTCCGCCCATGGGGTAGTAAACCCCACCTGTACCACCAGTTGCAATGGAAATGTTTTGGGCTTGTGCGCCACCCCAGAGCAAGCTCAGCGAGAGGGCAATGATTTGTAGAAATTTCATTTTATGTCTCCTATTGAATTTTTAATAAATTAAAGACCGGACATCGTAAAGTGAATTTTTTGTAATTCATTTAGTAATTGAGTTTGCTGTTCTGCGTCCAATGGCATCAATGGTGGACGGACTCTCAGCCATTCAGAATTCTTACTGAAATGGGCAACTGCCGTTTTCATTGCAGGGATCATGGGGTATTGAGCAAAGATAGAGCGCACTTCATCTAAGTCAGACTGTTTTTGGTCAGCGTCTGCCAGTTGCCAGTTTTTAGCCAGGTCAGCAATGGCTTTCGGATTCACATTCGCAGTAGCGGAGATGCAGCCAACTCCACCAGCACGTAGTGTGCGCATTAAAAATACTTCGCTACCGGCGTAAACCCTAAAACCTGTATGGGCTAAGAGTTTAATGGTGGATTCGGTATAAGCCCAGTCGCCTGAACTGTCTTTCATGCCAACCATTGTTTTTGGGTACTCTTTGACTAAACGCTCCAACAAGGAAAGACTCAGATGAATTTTAGTGACGGGGGGGATGTTGTAAATATAAATTTGTAACCCTGCATCACCAACCTTTTGAATGACTTCGGAGTAATAAGCAAAGAGCCCATCATCACTCACATCTTTATAGTAAAAAGGGGGGAGCATTAATACGCCAGCGCATTTGAGTTTAATTGCATGATTAGTCATATTGACAGTTTCATCAACTGAAGTCGCTCCGGTACCAGGCATCATGTGAGCGGGGTTGAGGCCGCCCTCGATCAGTGCTGTTAGGACACTCATTTTTTGGCGAGCAGACATCGAGTTTGCTTCGGAGTTCGTCCCAAATACCGCCTGACCAACACCGTTCGCTGACAGCCATTGGCATTGCTTGAGTAGGGCCTCAGCATCAGGACTGCCATCCTCCTTAAACGGTGTCAGAACAGGGGAGAGGACTGCTGGCAAGGTAGAGGGGTGCAAAGTCATCGTCATAAAAACTCCAGGTTAATTCGGCACTTCTGTCGGAAGTGGCTGTTGATTAAAAAAGGCTTCTAAATTATCTATTGCTAAGTTCGTCATGGCTATTCTAGTTTCCGAGGTAGCACTACCGATATGGGGCGTTAATAGAACATTTTCCAAGTCGAACAATGCTGGATTAGGATTAGGTTCATTGTCAAACACATCGAGCCCAGCACCAGCAATTCTTTTTTGCTGCAGTGCAATCAAAAGTGCGGACTCATCTATTACGCTACCACGGGCAATATTGATCAAATAGGCGCTTGACTTCATTTGTCCCAAAATTTCTGCGTTGATGATTTTGTCAGTTGCAGGGTTGGCCGGACAGGTCAAGAGCAGGATATCGGCCTCACTTGCTAAATCCTTGAGATTGGGGATATAGCGATAAGGCACTTTCTTTTGGGAGGGGCCGCTATAGATCACCTCCACCTTAAATGGCTCGAGTCTTTTGGCAAGGTCTTGTCCAATTCGCCCCATGCCAAGAATTCCCAGCTTTTTACCTGCCAGCGTTGTGGTTAATGGAAAAACCCCTTTCGACCATGCACCGCTTTTGAGAAATTCCTGGGATTCAGGGATGCGGCGGATGAGTCCAAATATCATGCCAATTGCCAGTTCACAGACGGCATCATTTAAGACCCCAGGGGTATTGGTGGCCTTAATCCCTTGTTGTTTTAGGTAGTTTAGTGGCAGATTGTCGTAACCCACGCCACAGGTTGCCACCAGCCGAATACTCGGGATTTGCTTGACCAATGCCTCAGGCAACTGGGTATTGGAGCGTATCAGAATGGCCTGGAAGTTGCCTTCTGGTGCTGGTGCATTAGGATCTAGGAAGCAAGTGGGATTCAAGCGGCGATCAATTTCCGCCTGCATCAGCTCAGGAAAATGTCCGACCTGAAGTACCGAGTTGACTGGGATCATGTCTCACTTACTTTTTTATTGGAATAATGGTGACATTGTAAGTGGATTTGTCAGTCACTTTTACCTCTTTTTAGGAGAATCAGATGTTGTTTACCCCGGCTGAGACCAAGGTAGTTATCGTAGGCGGCGGTACCATGGGCGCTGATGTGGCGGCCGTATGTGCACGTGGTGGCTGTGCAGTTCAAGTAGTAGAGCCGACTACCGAAAGGCGCGCACTCTTACCGGATTATTTTGCCAATACTTTGGCAGAGCTTGGATACGAGCATCGCACCCATTTGTTATCAGTTGCCGGCACGCTCGAGGAGGTAGATTGGTCTGATGTTGATTTGGTGATTGAGTGCGTTCCCGAGCGAGTTGATATTAAGCAGCAGCTCTTTGCTAAATTAGAGCAGTACGCTAAACCCGATACTGTTTTTGCTAGCAATAGCTCTAGCTTTCCAATTAGCGAAATTTCCAAAGGACTAAAAACTGCCGCACGTATGGTTGGCCTACATTTTTTCATGCCAGCCCATTTAGTGCCTTGCGTTGAAGTTGTCTATGGTGAAAAAACTTCGCCAATGGTCGGTGAGAGCTTATCCCGATTAATGACAGCCTGCGGTATGGTTCCAGTGACGGTAAAAAAAGATTTGCCTGGTTTTCTAGCCAATCGTCTACAGCATGCTTTGTCTCGTGAAGCATTTGCGCTGGTAGATGCTGGTATTGCCAGTCTTGAAGATATCGATAAAGCAGTTCGCTTTGGTTTTGGTTTTCGCTATATTGCTGCTGGTCCTGTGATGCAGCGTGATCATGCTGGCCTTGAGGTACATGGCGCAGCAGGCTCAAGCATCTATCCCTCATTGAATAATTCACCAAATATTGCCCATTGCTTAAGCGATCGGGTGGCTAGCGGTAAGCTAGGCATGAAAACGGGCGAAGGATTTTTCCCGTGGACCGCTGAAACCATTAAAGCAGAGCGCGCACGTTATGAGAGTTTGTTACGTGCTGGTCTGAAATTAATCCAGAAAGAGCTTCCTGACATTAAATAAAAGATCTCATGCTCAGAGAGTTACTGCGCTCTGCCCTCTGAATCCTTAAGAGATATCTTTAATATGAAGTTTGTGTAGTTGTGGTGCTAGGCGATAGGTAATTAATACCACAGCGATAGTTACCACGCCACCAAAAAGGATTGAAGGGACGAGGCCAATCAGACTCGCTGCTAGGCCAGATTCCAGTGCGCCCAATTCATTTGAAGACCCCACAAAAATACCATTGATGGCACTCACGCGACCACGGATGTGATTGGGGGTGGTCAGCTGCACAATGCTGCTGCGAATGACTACTGAAATAGAATCACAACAACCTGAGATGAATAGGAAAAAAGCACACACCCAAAGTTGAGTTGATAAGCCAAAGCCAATAATTGCTAAGCCAAAGCCAGCTATCGACCATAGGAGATATTTACCTGAATCATTGAGAATAGGTCGGGTGGCTAGATAAATTCCCATGAGGGCAGAGCCAGCAGCAGGGGCGGCTCGCAAAATGCCGAGTGTCTCAGGGCCCGCATGCAATACCTCGCTGACAAAGGCAGGTAGGATTGAGACAGCACCACCAAATAACACTGCAAACATATCGAGCACCATAGTGCTAAGAATGAGTTCATGTTTTCTGACGTAATCAAAACCCTCCTTAAAGCTTTTTAAGAAATGACTCGATTCATTTAAAGGCTTTTCATGGCGTGCCTGAATTAGGCTCACCCCATAAAGACTGACGAGCGCACAGACAGCTGCAAGCCCATAGGTCCAAGCAAGGCTTGTAAAGCCAATCATCAGACCTCCAAGCCCAGGCCCTACCACTATGCAAATTTGAAAGGTGGCGGATGAATAAGCCATATATTTGGTGAGCTCATCCCTTGGAATAATTTGTCCAAATAATGCTTGATAGGAAGGACGTAGTAAGGCTCTAGCGACACCAATAAATCCAACTGCGGTGTATATCAGGGGGACTGGTGGTGCTAGCCATCCAAGTGCAATAGCTGTTAAAAATAAAGCTACAAGAATGTGGATGCTTGCCGCAATTGCGGAAATCAATTTGCGGGAGTGATGATCAACAGCATGGCCAGAATACAAGGCGAGAGCAAAATATGGAACGAGTTCAGCAAGTCCAATCAAGCCTAGCGAGACTACGCTGTGAGTAATTTCATATAGATGCCAACCTACTGCCACCATCATGATTTGATAGCTCAGGGTTGCGCCAACGCGGTAGAGCATCAATCTTCTAAAAGCTTGTCTTGTTTTCATAAATTCCCTCAAGTTTAAGGGAGATCTTGTTTTATTCTATGGGTATGAAGAAAATCATTCGAATTTGGGACTTACCTATCCGCCTTTTCCATTGGCTCTTAGTGATTTGCATTATCGGCAGCATTATTAGTGTCAATATTGGTGGGAATGCGATCCAATGGCATGCTTATTTTGGTTATTGCATTCTCACGCTAGTGATCTTTAGGATTGTTTGGGGTTGGGTGGGATCAACCCATGCGCGCTTTATCCATTTCATTCCTAGTCGAGCCCGCCTATTGGATTATGTGCGCGGTAGATCTTCTCGGACTCTGGGGCATAACCCATTAGCTGCTTTTTCAGTCCTAGCTTTGCTAGGTGTTTTATTGATTCAGGCAATAACAGGTTTATTTGCCGATGATGAAATCGCCTTTCAGGGACCCCTTGCTAAGCACGCGTCAGAAGCGGTTGTGAGCTTCTTATCTTCGGTTCATGGTGCTAATGAGGGCGTAATCTACGGTCTTATTGCTGTACATCTGGCAGCTATTTTTTATTATCAAAAACTCAAGGGCGAAAACTTAATCAGACCCATGATATCGGGCGATAAAGAAATTGACCCAAGCGAGGAGGCAGATTATCAACCTTCTGACTTGGGTCGTCCATCTCGCGATGGCTTTATGCAGCGGGCTTTCGCGCTAATGTTACTGAGCGCAATTGCAGTTGCAGTTGCTTATGTTATTAATTCCTAATTATTTTTTCTTAAAGTCGTCATGACAGGATTTGCAAGCTTGTCCAGCAGCGCCAAAGGTTTTCTTAATAGCATCCAGATCGCCGGATTGAGCAGCCTTATTGAGGTCAGCTACTGCTAATTGCATTTTTTCTGCGGCACTTTTGAATTTTGCGTTATCGGACCAAATCTCAGACTTTGCATGACCACCTTCAGTGCCTGGTCCAAAAGCTTGCCAAGGCAAAGTAGACATCATCGTGACGATAGCAGCATTTTTCGCTACGTCTTCTTTATTGTAAGAGGCTTCACCCTTCACCACCGCGCCAATTCTGGCAAAATGGGTGCCCATGACAGTAAAGACACTCTTGCGATAATCAACCGCTTTTTCTGCATTCTGAAACTGGGCAAATGCAGTGCTACTGATTGCGAGCAGTGCTGCTGTACTAAAGACAATATTTCGTAATTTCATAAATGACTCCGTTGATTTGATGGGTTTGCATGAGGGGAGCATATCTCAGAATAAATTTTCTTGCTGGCCCTAGAAAATCAGGCGAAGGGGGCTGGTCAAGAGGATGATCAGCCACTGAAAGAATCCCATTAGAGGCTCCATCCATAAGTGGCCAATAATGCCAGTGAACACTAGGCCTAAAACGATAAAAAATCCCCAAGGCTCGAGCTTTCCCAAGGCAATGGATTGGCGAGCGGGCAGGAGGCTGGCAAGGATACGTCCACCATCAAGGGGTGGGAGCGGAAAGAGATTAAATACCAGCAGGCCAAGATTCCAACTGATACCAGCTTGCGACATCGAAAGCAGAAATTTTTCATCGACCCCAAGGCCCACAAGCACTATCAGCAAAATAAGCCAAATGAGGGCTTGGAAGAAATTCGATCCTGGACCAGCAAGGGCAACCCAAACGGAATCTATCCTAGGATTGCGAAGGCGCCCAAAATTCACTGGGACAGGCTTGGCATAACCAACCAGAAAGGGGGATCCCGTTAGAAGCAGCACTAGAGGGATCAAAATGGTCCCTACTGGATCAATGTGTTTGGCTGGGTTTAGACTAACCCTCCCTAAGGCATAAGCCGTGTTATCCCCAAACATTCGGGCGGCATAGCCATGGGCGGCCTCATGGATAGTAATGGCAAAAATTAGAGGAATCGCATTAATGGCGACGGCTTGGATAGAATAGTCAGTAATCATGGCAATATGATATCTATAGGAGTGAATTGTGACTGATGAAAAGAAACCCGAATCAAAAACCGCCGCTAAACCCATTGTGGCTAAGCCCGCACCCCGTCCACCAGCTCCCAAAGGTCCCTCTGGGCCAGCAGGAAGGCCTCAGGCCGGTTTTGGTGGTGGAAAAGGGATGATGCGTAAGGCTGGTCGTGGTCGATAGTGGATAATGACCCCATTATTTAATGTGTTTAATAAGGATTTAGCATGAACGAATGGCAGAACCTACCTAAAGAAGAAGTCAACAAAAAGATTATTACTTTAATCGTGATGTTGGCAGTGGCTACTAGTTTAGCTATTTTGTTTGCATTGGTTGCAGCACACACTGGTTACGTATTCGGCTAACACCATCTGTTCATGACTAGCCATCGCCAACCTGCTGTATTTGCTGGCCATGGCAGTCCTATGTACGCCATAGAGCCCAATCGCTATACAGCGGCTTGGACCAGTTTAGGTAAATCGCTGAAGCGTCCCGACGCTATTTTGGTAATTTCAGCGCACTGGGTTACGCGGGGAGTTTGGGTTACCGCAATGTCTGAACCCAAAACGATTCATGATTTTGGTGGTTTCCCACAAGCACTGTTCGATATTCAGTACCCAGCACCTGGCAGTCCAGCATTGGCTGAGCGTATAAAAGCATTATTGAATGTTCCGGTGGTCATGGAAGAGAATGAATGGGGTATTGATCATGGTGCATGGTCTGTTCTCAAATACCTTTATCCAGATGCAAATGTTCCGGTAGTGCAGTTAAGTCTAGATGGATCCCTGTCAGCCCGTGAACACTATGAGTTGGCAAAGCTATTGCGTCCCTTACGTGATGAGAATATTTTAATTTTGGCTAGCGGTAATGTTGTCCATAATTTACGAACCATTCACTGGCAAGATGATGCAGAGCCTTATCCATGGGCTCAACAGTTCAATGATTTTTTTGTATCTGAGATACTGGCCAAGCACCATGAGACGGTGATTGACTGGGAGTTGTTTGGGGATGCTGCTCATTTATCCATTCCTACCCCAGAGCATTACTGGCCAGCTTTATATATGCTTGCCTTGCAATCTGAGGATGAAGAGGTCAAGGTCATTATTGATGGAATCGAAATGAGTTCCATTGGCATGTTGAGTTTTTCTATTCAGTAGGGTGATGAATATGTGGCTATCTATTTTTGCGATCTTTTGTGGTGCTGGTATAGGCGCACTCTTGCGCTCTGGCTTTAATCTTTTGAGCGTCGGTTTTGCATCAGTGATTCCATTAGGCACGTTGATATCTAATTTGGTAGGCGGTTATTTGATTGGTTTTGCGGTAGCTTATTTTGGTAACAATCCCAGCCTCTCGCCAGAATGGCGCTTATTCGTCATCACGGGATTTCTTGGGGGCCTCACCACCTTCTCGAGCTTTTCAGCTGAAGTGGTTGGGTTAATGCAGCGCGGAGAAGTGACTTGGGCGCTTGGCACAGCGCTAGTTCACCTGATTGGATCGCTAGCGCTGACTTTCTTAGGTATTTTGAGTTACCAAGCACTCAAATAATCAAACCGATTACTCTGGTTTGATGTTGGCTATCTTGACGACAGCACTCCACTTAGCAGCTTCCGATTTGATCAAGGCAGAAAAATCTGCCGGCGAACCACCACCGATTTCATTACCTTGAGACAGCATCAACTCCCTTAACTGAGGATCTTTCAGAGCCTCATTAGCGGCAGCATTGAGCTTGTCAATAACCGCTTTAGGAGTGCCTTTAGGCGCAATTAATCCTTGCCAATTTAAGACTTCGACCTTAGGGTAGCCCACCTCAGCAAAAGTAGGTACATTGGGCAATAGTGGCGAACGTTTTTTGCTGGTGATGGCAATCGGACGAAGTTTATCGCCTTTGATGCTAGGCATTGCTGAATACATTTGATCGAACATCATATTGACGCTACCAGCCATCAGATCTGTGAGTGCAGCAGAACCACTCTTATAGGGCACATGAATCATATCAATATCAGCACTTTGTTTAAACAATTCAGCGGAGAGTTGATGGCTGCCACCAATACCACCAGAAGAGAAGGTGAGAACGCCAGGCTTGGCCTTTGCTGCCTCAACGATATCTTTCACAGTTTTATAGGGTGAACTTGGATTTACAACCAGAACAAGTGGGCCTTTTTCAATCAGAATAATTGGAGTAAGGTCAGTCTCTGGGTCGTAACGCAAATTGCCAAAGAGGGTTTTATTAACCGCCATTGGGGCAAAGTTACCCATTCCAATGGTGTAACCATCGGGAGCTGCTCTTGCAATGAACTCCGTGCCAATATTGCCACCGGCACCAGGTTTGTTATCGACGATGATGGGTTGATTAAGAAGCACACTCATCTTTTGAGCGATTTGACGGCTTCGAGAATCTGCGCCACCACCTGCACCATAGGGCACAATAAAATTGATAGGTTTGTTGGGGTAGATTGACTGGGCCGAGCTCGTCATCGGGCTTAAAAGCGATGCTGCCAAAGCTAATGCTACAACGGCGAATTTCATCAAGCGCATATATTTCCTCTAGTTGAAAACTATTTCGAACCCATCATATCTTGAAATTTATATGAAGCCAAGCACCCCAAGCACCGCTCCAATAGCAATGAGATATAAAGGGTGCCAGCGTGTGAATAAGGTTAATCCAATGGTCGCAATGGTCAAGACATGCATAGCTACGCTATGGTTAATTTGAATCGCAATTTGCCAGGCTGAAGAGAGGATTAATCCGATGGCCAGTGTTGCTGCAGCGTATTGAATGGTTTTCTTCTTGAAGGGATCTTGAATACCTAAAATCAGACGCTGTAGGAAGAAAATTAAAATAGAGGATGGCAGGGCAATGGCAAAGCTCGCCAAAAAAGCACCTAGAACACCATAAATATGCCATCCCAGTAAAGCGATGATCATAAAGTTTGGACCTGGCGCAGCTTGGGCTATTGCAAAGTAATCTGAGAAGGTTTGCCCGTCGATCCAATGCTCTTGATTCACCATGACATCAAAGATGGTCGGCAGTAGTGCATTGACCCCACCAAATGCTACAAGAGACAATCCCGAAAGCTTGGCGAGAAGACTCAGTAAGACGCTCATACCTTATGCGCTTTCTTCCAAGCAAGAAATAGGGCTAATGGAGCAATCAGTAAAACTACCCAGCCTAAACCCAAATGAAAATATGTTGCAGCAAGAATCGTAGCAATCACGGCGATGAGCATTGGAGGATAGCGAAACTCATCGCGGAGCATTTTGAATCCAGTGGATGCCACCAACCCAATACCGACGGCAGAGATGCCACTTAAGGCCCCTTTGACTGCATCGAGTTGGTTATAGCGGTCATAAACCAGTGCCAATATCAGCACCACCAAAATGGGACCTACGGTAAGTCCTAGTGGCGCAGCAATTGCTCCTCTTATTCCAGCAAAGCGTGAGCCAACGCAAACTGCTAAACCAATAATATTAGGACCGGGAGCGATTTGGCAAATACCAAGCATGGCACTAAATTCTTCAGAGCTAAGGACTTTATCGCGTTCGACGAGTGTCCGCCGCGCCCAAGGAAGCACACCTCCAAAACCAGAAAAACCAATTTTGCTAAAGATAATAAATAACTGGAGGGGACTGAGTGTCTTCAAAATGAATTGTCTTATTGGGGCCGAAAGGGGTGGGGGATAGGTTTGCCATCAAGCCAGGCCTCTAAATTTTCAGTAATGCCTTGAGAGAATATTTTAAAAATCGGTTCAGCAATAAAACCTAAGTGAGGGGTTACCAAGAGCTCAGGTGTATTACGCAAAGAATCCTCTTTAGGGAGAGGTTCAACATCAAATACATCCACCGCAGCTTGAGCTGGACGCCCGGCGATGAGTGCCTTGCGAAGATCCTGCATATTAATGAGGGCTGCACGCGAGGTATTGACTAAAATTGCATCATCACGCATTAAGGCAAGCTGATCGGCGCTGATAATACCCTTTGTGCCTGGTCCCGCAACCAAATGCATCGTCACTATTTTTGACGTCCTGAGTAACTCATCAAGACTCACTGATGTCGCATTCTCTGCAGCAGCGCGCTCTGGGGTCATGCGCGGACTCCAGGTGACGACCTCCATGCCAAATGCATGACCAACTCTAGCGACACGACTGCCAATCGCACCCAAACCCATGACACCGAGACGCTGACCGGAGAGCATTGGCAAGAGAGAGAACTCATCGCGCCAACCGCCGGATGCAATCAGTTTGTTTTCTTCTATCAAGCGCTTGGAGGCGCCCAAAATCAATGCCCAAGTTAATTCAGCAGTTGTTTCTTTTGAGGGTCCGCCAGGGGTGCATCCCATGGGGATATTTCTGGATACGAGAGCACTCGCTTCTAATGTGCCATTCCGCTCGCCTGTAAACATTAAGAATTTCAACTTCGGTAGGCGGGCAATCATGGCCTCATTGAAGGGAGATCGGTCTCGTACGATGGCAATGGCATCAGCATCTTTGACGGCTTCATATAAAGCTTCGTCGCGCAAAGGCTCATGATGAATCGTTAGACTTGCTTGTTGATCAAGCTTGTCCCATTTAGAAAAACGTCGTAGGGCGCGTTCATAGTCACCAAGAATGACAATGTTTGGTAGTTGAGTCATGATGAATGCGGCCTATCTGAGCGAGTTAGTTTGGGGTGCAAAGATTTAATATCTGCTTGAGATCGGATGCGCTACCTAATTTCCATAATGCTGAAATCAGCTGCTGAGTTTTTTCTTTTCCAATGACAGGTTCAGCTAGGCTAGTGAACTTTTGCTCTAAGTTTGCATCGCTCATGGGGTTTTCAACAGAGCCAATTGCATTTTGAACGAAGACATGTACTTCTCTACCGTCTTTGAGAATCGCTTTGACATCGACCGAGGCTTCGCTAATCGCGGTATCGGTTGTTGCGTTGACTTTAGCGCGTAAGGCGACCACATCAGCGCGATTAACGATGTCATCGGCATACTCACCTTCACCAGCCTGACCAAAGATCAGGCCAACTGCGCAGCCATGGTAGACGCTAAATTTACCTTCTAAGCCATCCTTAGGGGTTTTCTTGCCTGTTAACTCCAAGACGAGTGGGTGAACACGCAATTCAATCCGTTCAATTTCTTCGGCTTTAACGCCTTGGGCGCGTAATTGCGCGCAGGCATCAATAGCGGGGTGGATAACGATGCCACAAGCAAAAGGCTTATAAGTATTTAAGGAGATCTCGAATGATTTACCAAGTGCGCGATCAATTTCTGACCAATCACATTTGGTAGACACGGTTTGCATATAGCCACGGCCTGCTTCCAATGCCTTAGGGCTAGCGGTAAAGCCATGTTTGGCCAAGAGGGCGGATAGTTGTCCTGCACGCGCTGCCCCACCTGGATGGAAGGGCTTAGTCATGGTGCCAAACTGCTCACGCATACCAACGGGTTGAGAAGCTGCAATACCCAGAGCCATTGTCGTTTTCTGGAGATCAAGACCTAGCAAACGTGAACAGGCAGCAGCAGAGCCCAGCATGCCAGTGGAGCCAGTGATGTGCCATCCACGATGGTAATGGTCTGGGTACATCGCATTACCTACGCGACAGGCAACATCAATCCCCAAAATGAGTGAGTCAATTATTTGGCGACCATTCGCATTGATGTGTTCACCCAAAGCCAGGATTGCAGAAGCAACCGGGCCAGCAGGATGGATCACCGTTTTTAAGTGGGTGTCATCAAAATCAAAGGTGTGTGAGCTAATGCCATTAATGAGCGCTGCACCACCCATATCTACACGCTCTTTACGACCCAGAATACTTGCTTGAGGCGCTGGCTGGAATTCCTGAATTGCTGCTAAGGATGCTGCGACACTTTCGTGATTGGCAGCGCCAATTGCACAACCCAGCCAATTTAAAAATGTACGATGGGCTTCGTGATCTACTTCTGGAGCCCAGCCTTGACTGGGATGGGAGTTAACGAACTCTGCCAAGATTTTGGTAACGGGAGGGGCGTTGAGATCGGCTGCTGCTTGAATGACTTGAGACATTTAAATTCCGGTTTTTAGTTGATGGTGAATTTTTAAGATTGACTTGAGCGTTTTATTCAATTTCAATTTGACGGCTTTTGGCAACCTTGGTCCAGCGTGCAATATCTTCCTTGATATAGGTGCCAAATTGTTGGGGCGTCATCGGCATCAGTGTCATTGCTTCACTGGACATCTCTTGCGCAAATTCAGGGCTTGCCAAGACTTTATTGAGTTCGGCATTGAGCTTATTCACAATGGCGTCAGGTATGCCTGCAGGCCCAGATATGCCATACCACTGCTGCCCATCGAAACCGGGATAACCCAATTCTTTGAAAGTTGGAATATTAGGTTCAGCTGAACTGCGTTTTTGACCAGTAACAGCAAGTGGGCGAACACGACCTGTTTTGAGATAGGGATTTGCTGCAAATAGAGTAGGCAGCATCGCATCAGTCTGTCCACCAAGGAGATCAGTAAACGCTGGCGCAATTCCGCGATATGGCACGTGAACCATAAAGATTCCGGCGGCCATCTTGAACTGCTCCATACCAAGGTGAGTGAGCGTTCCAGGGCCTGCGGTTCCATAAGTTAACTTTGCTGGATTTTTCTTGGCATATTCAACAAACTCGCCTAATGTTTTAGCAGGAACGTTAGTGTTCACAATGAGAACGTTTGGCGTGGCGCCAATCATGCCAATCGGGGTGAAATCTTTGATGGCATCGTAGTTGAGTTTTCTAACGGCGGGATTGGTCCCATGGGTCCCAACATAAGAGACCATGAGTGTATAGCCATCAGGCGAAGCTTTTGCTGTAGTTTGTCCTGCGATCGCACCGCCACCACCTGAAAGATTGTCCACGATGATGCTTTGACCAAGGCTTCTGGATAAACGTTCAGCTACGAGTCTAGCGAGGTGATCTAGGCCACCACCTGCGGCGACCGGGGCAATTAAACGGATCGTCTTAGTAGGGTAGGTAGTAGCCGACTGTGCTAGCGCATTTAAGCTGGTGAGCAAACTGAAAGCAGCCACAATGCAGTAGGATAAAAAAATCGGCGCTTGCCGACTAGGGTTATTAGACATGTTTCGAGTCCAGGTGAGGGTTTTTGGATTAATCTGCCAATGCAGGTGAATTTTACTATTTATGACAATGTGTTTGGGTAAAGGAAAAGCGATGATTTTGGAGCACTGTGATATTGAGATTGATCCTAGCAAGCAGGCGGAGTTTGAGGAGGCCATTTTGCGGGGAGCGGAGACGGTTATTGGCCGATCTAAGGGGTTCCGGGGGTTTAAGGTCAACCACTGTGTTGAAACTCCTGCCCGCTACGTCTTACTGATTTATTGGGAAACCCTCGAAAACCACACGGTAGATTTTCGGGGATCTACTGCTTTTGCAGAATGGCGGGCGATTGTGGGGCCTTTTTTTGCAAAGCCACCAGTAGTTGAGCACTTCACCTTAGTTGGGAAGTCCACCTCAGTTTGACTCTGATTTAAATCAAAGCTGCCTGGGTATAGAAATCGATAAGATGTTGGTTGAATACCTTGGGCTGCTCAACATTCGAGATATGCCCAGCATTGGGTATTGCCTGAAAAGATGCCTTAGGCATTTGCGCTTTCATGGCATGCGCCATCTCTGGAGGGGTGCCGTGGTCTTGCTCTCCAACTAAAATGAGGGTTGGGCAAGAAATCTCCTTGAGGCGATTGAAGGTGTCGATGGTGGCAATTGCTTCACAGCAGCCACAAAAGCCATTGAGAGAGGTTGTTTCAATGCCGTGAGTGATCTCTTGAATGATCTCCGGATGAAGCTCTCTGAAATCAGCACAAAACCAGCGCTCTAGGGTGCTCTCAACCATTGCAGGCATTCCCCGAGTCCTTGCTTGGGCAATGCGAGCCCCCCACATTTCTTTTGCATTCTCGGGACGTTTGCTAGTAGTGTCTGCTAATACCAGCGAACTAAATAAGTGAGGATGTTGCAAGATCAAGGTTTGTCCGATCATCCCACCCATTGATAAGCCAATCCAATGGGTTTGTTTGATACCGAGGGCGTTGAACAAATCGACTACATCTTGAGCGAGATCATCAAGGCTGTAAGGACCCATGGGGGCTGAGCTATGGCCATGTCCTCGGGTATCAAAGCGCAATACCTTGAAATGCTCTGTGAGGATCGACATTTGTGGATTCCACATATCCATATTGCTCGCTAAAGAATGGGATAAGGTGAGCCAGGGGCCATTGCCCTCAATTGAATAGGCGATCTTGACGCCATGAGAAGTAGTGATGGTTTGCATGTTGATGACCGATTATTCTGGTTTGATACCAGAGGCTTTTGCTAGTTTTGCAAAGGCCACAATTTCTGTGGCAATTAAGTGATCCAATTGTTCTGGAGTGCTCGAGACTGCAGTAGTGCCTAATTCATCAAAACGCTCTTTCACGCTGGGTAATTCCAGAATCCGTTTTACTTCAGCAGAGATCTTTTGAAGAATGGGTTTGGGGGTTTTACTAGGTGCTAGCAAGCCATACCAAAATTCCCATTTGTACCCTGGGATGCCAGATTCAGAAACGGTGGGCAGCGCTGGAAAGTCTTTAACGCGCTTGGTGCTTGTCACCGCAATCGCTCGAACCTTGCCAGCTCGAACTAGATTGATTGCACTGGCATAGGGGCTGATAAAAAAATCTACCCGCCCTGACATAACTTCTGTGATGGCATCAGGAATACCTTTGGTGGGAATATGCAATAAGCTTACGCCCGCTTTGGCTTGGATGAGCTCTGCAGCGAAGTGGGATCCACTTCCTACGCCAGCCGAACTGTAAGTCACTTTGCCAGGGTTCTTCATAGCGTAGTCAATGAGCTCTTTCATATTATTGACATTCAAATTTGGTGAAACTAGTAAAAAAGCAGGACCAGTTGCTGTGAGTGATACCCCAGCAAAATCCTTTAATGGATCAAAAGGAAGAGATGTGTAAATGGCTGGTGAAATTGCAAAGGCAGAAGAAATCGATAGCAAGGTATAGCCATCTGGCGTTGCAGAAGCAACAGCTTGGGCGGCAATATTGCTGCCAGCACCCAATTTATTTTCTACTAAGACAGCTTGTTGCCAACGTTCAGTCATCTGCTGACCGAGGATGCGTGCGGCGATATCAGGGACCCCTCCAGGTGAAAATCCCACTACTATTTTGATGGTTTGTGATGGGTAGGTTTGCGCCTGCAGGGCAAAGGAAAAAAGGCACAGTGCAGCTAAAAGAACATGCTTCAATAGATTAGTAGACATCTGTATATTCCAATGCGTAGTTTATGTAGAAAGCCAAGGTGCTTTTGCTAAAACTGGTTTTAATCCTGTTTTTTCAATGTTTGGGGCAACTTCAGCGGATGCTAAAAATTCAATTAAATGCCGCGCTTGCTGAATTTTGTTTGTTTGACTGCCAATGCCCGCTGAGAAGAAAAAAGCTCTTTGAGCTTCTGGCGGCAAATCTTCCAAGATCGTGATTCCAGGGATTGGGAGTAATTCACTCATTTGCTGAAAGCCAAGATCTGCTTCATTTCTAACTAAGATAGTCCCAACCCGCTCGCTAAATATTTTTTTTGCCTTAACGGCCATTTCATCAGCGATTCCAAGCTGGGGAAATAGTTCGGTAGAGAGGTAGGTGCCACTAGCACTTGCAGAATAGGCAATTCTTCCAATCGTGAGTAAGGTGTTTTTTAAGCCTGCCAGCGTGCTGATGTCGGGCACTGGATCACCTTGACGGACTGCTGCAGCAATTTGAGATGCGACTAAATTGATTTTGGTATCGCTCTGAATTTTCCCTTGCTCTGCAAAATCATCTAGAGCGGATCTGGCTAAAATAAACACATCAAACTGTTCGCCTTGGCTCAGTCTTGTGGGGATGGAGTCATGAGCCGCACCAATTGAGGAGCCAAAGGCTAATTC
Source organism: Burkholderiaceae bacterium (assembly GCA_947447945.1). Classification (GTDB taxonomy): domain Bacteria; phylum Pseudomonadota; class Gammaproteobacteria; order Burkholderiales; family Burkholderiaceae; genus Polynucleobacter. The sequence continues at coordinate 7,004 of CANFLR010000011.1, read as the reverse complement.
GACTTTACGGTGGTATTGTTCTTCATACAGTGGAATAAGTTCCTTGAGAGCCGCTGCAAAAGCCCCTGATGTAATGACGCGCAAGGGTTCGGATATCGGTGGTGTGGTGGAGATATTCATCTACTTAATCTGCTGTAATTTGCGCGCTATCAACCACTTTCTTCCAGCGGACTACCTCTTTTTTTACCAAATCCTTTAGTTGCTCAGGAGTGCCAGTCTCGACTTCAGCACCTTGATCTTCAATCTTTTTCTCGTTACTTTTTTCATTCAAGGTTAAGTTGAGCTCCTTATTAAGGCGAGTAATAATTGCACTCGGCGTTTTTGCAGGAGCAAACAAGGCATACCATTGAGTGACATTCATATTCGGAATGCCCTGTTCCTTAAGTGTAGGAACATTGGGCAGAACTTTAGAGCGTTTGTCGCTAGCAATTCCAAGGGCCTTTAACTTTCCACCGACAACTTGAGGATAGGCGCTAAATAAGCTGGGAAACATGACTTGAGTAGTGCCGCCAATAGTGTCTACGATTGCTGGAGCTGACCCCTTATAAGGAACATGCAGCATTTGAGTACCAGTATTAATTTTGAATAGCTCGGCTGATAAATGCGGAGCAGTTCCCTTGCCGGCAGATGCGTAGCTGATGCTGTCGGGTTTTGCTTTGAGTAATGCTACTAATTCTTTTGCGTTACTTACGGGGAGGCTGTCTGTGGCAACCAACAGAGTCGGAGAAATGGCGACCATACCAATCGGCTCAAAGTCTGTCACTGGGTCGTATTTGAGTTTTTGTAGTGCAGGATTGATACCATGAGTAGCAATGTAGCCAAAGAGAATGGTGTAACCATCGGGTGCTGCATGAGCAACAAACTCAGTAGCAATAGCACCATTTGCCCCTGGTTTATTTTCCACAATGACTGCTTGCCCCATTTTTTGACTAAGGCCTTGTCCGATAATCCGTGCCATCGCATCATTTGCACCTCCTGGCGCGGTAGGAACCACAAGCGTGATTGTTTTGCTTGGATATGTTTGTGCTTGGGCTAAACCAGAAAATACAGTAGCGATACACAGGGCAATCACAAGTAGTGTGTTTTTGGCGTTGTTCATGGATATCTTCCTCGAGGTTCTATGTTGATGATCTGTGATTTTGAATGGAAATAGATTAACTGGTTTGGACATTATTTTTTCGGATGGATTGCTCAAGGGGGATGGAGTCTAGGTTGGGCTCTAAGGCTTCGCGTTCATCAAAGACAAAGCAGTTGCCTTTGTAGTGTGCCGAGCCCACCTCCTCAAAGTACTTCAAGATCCCGCCCTCTAATTGGTAACTATGCGACATACCGATTTCACGCATATACAAACCAGACTTCTCGCAACGAATGCCACCAGTGCAAAAGCTAACCAATGTTTTATCGGCAAGCTCATCTTTATGCGCTTTGATCGCGTCAGGAAACTCAGTGAATTTTTGAATGTTGAAGTGCAGGGCATTCTCAAAGGTGCCGTAATCAACTTCAAAAGCATTGCGAGTATCAATCATCACGACAGGGCGCCCCAAATCATCCGTGCCACGATCAAGCCATTCCCGTAATTTTTTGGGGGTAATAAAATGAGCGCGACCTGTTTCAGGGCGAATCGTTGGATGATTCATGCGAATAATTTCATTCTTGAGTTTAATCAGCATTTTTTTGAAGGGCTGATCTTCAGACCAACTTTCTTTCGCCTCAATCGTTTTGAAGCGAGGGTCTGAACGAAGCCACTCTAAAAAACTGCGCAATTGATTTTCTTTACCAGCCAAGAACAGATTAATTCCCTCGCCCGTGAGCAAAATAGTGCCTTTGAGTTCGAGCGCATTGCACTGGTCCAGCATCTTTATGCGTAACTGCGCTAAGTCGTCGAGACTGACAAATAAATACGCGGCAATATTTAAAATGGGCTTCATGATGGATTTCTGATGGCTATGGGTCCTATTATCAAACATCGGCCCCAAAGGGGTGGTAACCTTATTGCCTTACTCGGAGGAGAAACCCCATGCAGTTTTGCTCAAAAATCGCTGAAAAAGCCCTAATTTTTACCTTTTTACTCTTTGGTTTGATTGGATTTTCCAGTGCCCAAACTGCTGGAGTTGGTTCTTGGCCTACCCAAAAGCCGATTCGCCTGATTGCCGTTTTCCCGCCCGGAGGATCCGTGGACCAGGTTGCCCGTATTTTGGCTCCAGCACTTCAGGCCCAGCTTAAGCAAAACGTGATTGTCGAAAACGTCGGTGGCGCTTCTGGTGTGATTGGTACGGCCGCTATGGCAAGAGCCGATGCGGATGGCTACACCTTTGCGGTGGTCTTTGATACCCATGGAGTTAACCCAAGCCTGAAAGACAAGCTTCCCTATGACACGATTAAAGAGATTGCGCCGGTTACCTTAATTGGTAGCTCGCCAATGGTGTTGGTCGCCAGTAAAAAATCTGGGATCACAAGCTTCAAGCAATTGGTGGAACAATCTAAAGCCGGCAAACAGTTCAGTTATGGCTCGATTGGTATTGGCAGCTTGGGACATCTTGCGATGGCTCGCCTGGCGAAGCAGGCTGGTTTTGATTGGAACCATATCCCTTATCGTGGCGGCGGCCCTTTAATGCAGGATATTTTAGGGGGTCAAGTGGAATTGGCGGTTGGCTCAGAGTTTCTTGTGAAGCCTCAAATTGATAGTGGAGGCGTTGTTCCATTGGTTATCACCACTACGAAGCGCTCACCAGGGCTTCCGAATGTGCCAACGATCGCGGAAAGTGGTTTCCCAGGGTTTAATGCGCCCTCATGGTGGGCAATTTTAGCGCCCGGTAAAACACCGCCTGCGATTGTGAATGCAATGAATCAGGCTGTCATTAAATCTCTCAAAACACCAGCTGTAGCCGATAAATTCAAGGCTCAAGGTATTGATGTCATCGCCGCTGGCCCTGAAGCAACCGGCGATTTCATTGGCAAACAAATTGCGATCTGGGGCAAGTTTGTGATTGAGAACAATATTAAAGAAACGGCGCAATAAAGAATTAGGGCGCCTTAGGATTGAAAGAGTATTAATGAGTGAACGTTTAATTCCCTACCAGCCAATGGATTTGGCTGAACCTGCTGATTTAGTGGCTGCAATTCGTCAGAGGCGTGGTGGTCAGTTTATTAATTTAGATCGCATGCTTTTGCATAGTGTGCCTATTGCCGAAGGTTGGAACCATTTTATCGGCGGGGTTCGCAATCATCTCTCTTTAGATCCTAAGTTACGCGAACTCGCTATGTGTGGGGTTGCCGTTTTGAATGGGGCGGAGTATGAGTTCTTTCATCATGCGCCACCTTTTAAGAAGGCTGGGGGCACACAAGCACAAGTTGATGCTTTGCGACTCATCGGTCAAGCTCATTTTCCGCATGAGATCTTTAGTCCGGTTGAAAGAGATGCAGCTGACTTAACCTTCCAGATGACGCGCAATATTCAAGTTGAGCCCGCACTGATGAAGCGCCTTCAGGCCGCTCTGGGCAATACAAACACAGTTGAGCTCGTTACGGTCATTGCTGCTTACAACATGGTTTCACGCTTTTTGATCGCTTTGGATGTCAATCCAGAAGATCATCCGCCTGCTTAAAAAGGCTTATTTGGCATCTCATGATTCGTAACGTGCAGGCTGTCATTCCAGGTGTCGCCACTTCTGATGGCGCAGGTGTGAAGTTGCGCCGTAGCCTTGGCGGTCAACAGCAGGCCCGACTAGATCCATTTTTAATGTTGGATGAGTTCTCATCAAACGACCCTAATGATTATGTTGCTGGCTTTCCAGCTCATCCACATCGTGGATTTGAAACCGTCACTTATATGCTTGAAGGCCATATGCTGCATGAGGATCACTTAGGCAATCAAGGTCACCTAAAGACGGGTGGTGTGCAGTGGATGACTGCAGGGCGCGGCATTATTCACTCAGAAATGCCTCAGCAGGTGAGTGGCGCAATGCGGGGCTTTCAGCTCTGGATTAATTTGCCGGCAAGCGAAAAAATGAAGGCGCCTGCTTATCAAGATATTCAAGTTGAGGATATTCCCACTGTGCATTTAGCAAATGGCGGCAGTCTCAAGGTTATCGCCGGAACTTATAGCGACTCCAAAAAAATAGTAGCAGGACCGGTTGGAGAAATTACAACCCAACCATTATTTTTAGATGTGCATTTGCCTGCTGATGCCCAGTTTGAGCATGCAATACCAGAGGCCCATAATGCATTTTTGTATGTGTACGAAGGCGCCCTAGAAGTCGGCGATCCCTTGAAGGGCGTGCCGCGTCAGGCTGCCGTAGTGCTGGGAAGGGGTGATCGACTCAAAGTAAAGGCGAGTTCAGAGGGCGCGCAATGGATTATGTTGGCTGCACTGCCTTTGGGTGAGCCTATTGTTCAGTATGGACCGTTCGTGATGAATACCCGTGCTGAGATTGAACAAGCAATCGATGATTATCAAAATAACCGTTTTGTGATCGCCCAATGATTCTTTGGGATGAGAGTGGTGAAATTCATGAATCCCGTTGGCGTTCTGAAAACGGTATTCAAGCCCACAAAAAAGTAGTCCTTGCAAACGATACTTTGACTGCCGATAGTGCTTATCGCTTGGCGTGTGAAGGTACAGCGATGTTGTGGCGGGGAGATTTTCAGAATGCCCGCCAACTTCTACAAGCTTTAGTAAGGAGGGTGGATAAACCCCCTAAGAAATCCACCAGAGCCGATCGGCTTGAGAAAGAAAAGCAGAAGAGCCCTTTAGATACTTTTAATCTCTATCGTCTCTCTCAATCCCAACGCGCACGTATTTTGGGGATGTTATTAATCCAAATGAATGCGGATCACAGCATTTCATTAAGAAGAGCGCCTGATGTTCGCGAGGCGTGTCTCGAGGCCTATGGAGTTCAAACGGATGCTTATGTTATTTCGCTTCGCGAATTACTCGGGGTGATTAGCGCTCACGAGTGGCGTAAAAATGGCGTGCCTATTTTAGCTAGAGGTGAAGACGCTATTTGTGTTCACCCGCATTACGGTGTTTTCTCCCCTATTCGCGGCGAATATATTCAATTGGTTTGCAATGCTGCTTGGCCAAAGTCCATCCAAGCGAACTCGACTGCATTTGATATTGGTACTGGCACTGGCGCACTATCGGTTGTTTTGGCGATGCGCGATATTCAAAAGATTGTTGCTACCGATGTCGATGTACGTGCGATTGTTTGCGCCCAAGACAATATTGAGCGATTGGGCTTAAGTTCTCAGGTGCAAATTGAGAAGACTGATTTATTTCCAGCAGGAAAAGCTGCTTTGATTGTGTGTAATCCACCTTGGCTGCCTGCGCGGCCCAGTTCATCTCTAGAGCACGCTATATACGACCCTGAGAGTCGCATGCTCAAAGGTTTTCTAGCGGGCTTAAAAGAGCATTTATTACCAAAAGGTGAGGGCTGGTTAATTCTTTCGGATTTGGCTGAGCACCTTGGTTTACGAACCAGACAGACCTTGTTAGCTTGGATTGAAGAGGCGGGTCTGTATGTAGTTGGGCGGGAAGATGCCAAGCCTGGGCATAAGAAAGTATTTGATCAGACCGATGCCTTGCATGCGGCCAGATCCGCTGAGATCACCTCGCTTTGGCGATTGGCTGTCAAATTCTCAGAATAGCTATCTAAGTAGCTGATTAATATACCCTTTATCAATTGACCTGAAGCCTTATTTGTTGTTGCCAGTAATTCCTGGTGAATGACTTTATCGATTGGGTGATTCATCTGCAATGACGCCTGTCTTTAGCGAAAAACTCCCTTAAGACTCTTTAAGGGGGTTTTTAATTAAGGTGGGCTAAAGATACCCATGCGATCGTAGGGGAAATTTCTCTTTACGGTAAGGTATATTGCTGTTTTGGTATTGAATTTCATTAACCCCCCCATTCTCGGTGGCCATTTTTTAAATGCATATAACTCGCCGATATCACTCTTTTATTTTTCTCGTATTTTTATTGTTAGGGATCGCTTCTGGAGCGAAGGCCCAGAGTGAGTCGCATTTTGATGGCTTCTCTGCAGATCTTGCTTTTGGTTATCGAATGATCAGTGCATCAACTACCTCTGCTTTAACAATTAATGGTAATGCAGTCCCTTCCAGTGTGAGTTCAAGTCAGCCCACCAATACGCTCTCGGCTCTTGCAGTGGGGTATAACTTTAATATCTCTCCTGGTTACTATTTAGGCATTGGTGCGAGCATTGTGCCTGGCAGTGGTCAGGCACAACAGGTGCAACTGCAAGCGTTAAATCAAACGATTAATTTACAGGGCGTAAAACCACTTTATAACTACGGAATTTTTCTCAGTCCTGCCCTGATCATTGGAGAAGGTTTGGCTTACTTCAAAGCAGGCACCCAGACCCAAGTGAATAATTCGAATACCAGTTCTAACTACAATGGTTATTTATTAGGCCTTGGCTATAAGCAATTTGTTTATCAGTCAATTTATCTTTTTGGTGAAGTAGATTACGTAGCCTACAACAATCAAACCTCTGGTAGGACTGCTGATGCCTCTGGTCGCTTAGCGAATATTTCTATCAACACGGCCCCTAGTGGTGAGAGATTTTTACTGGGCCTTGGCTATCAGTTTTAGGCAATGCGCTGCGCAGATAAATTGATTTTAAGGCAGCAAAAAACCCCTTAAAGCCCGAAGCCATAAGAGGTTTTTTGCTACAGCTAATAATGGTGGAGTCGGCGGGAATCGAACCCGCGTCCGCAAATCCTCCACAGCAAGTTCTACATACTTAGTCATATCATTTAATTTAGCCGGCTAGTCACGGATTGACACGTTCCACGCTGGCGATTCACTAAATTTTCGAACCATCCCCCGTGACATGAAATGATCTTATCTCTTGTAAATGACCCTGATGTAGCTTGCGCTACCTGACCCAAGAGAGAATCAGTTCAGGGGCAACCGCAATTAAGCGGCTAGTGCGTAACGTTCGTCGTTAGCAGTTATTACATTCCCATTGATTTACGAGATAACG
>CANFLR010000010.1 GCA_947447945.1 Burkholderiaceae bacterium | reverse complement strand
TCCCATGAGGTAGTGCATGAATGGTTCGTGATTGACGCTACGGACAAAGTCCTCGGTCGTGTCGCCAGTGAAGTGGCACACCGTCTACGCGGCAAGCACAAGCCTGAATTCACACCCCACGTTGATACTGGCGACTTTATTGTCGTAATCAATTCATCTAAGCTGCGTGTCACTGGCACAAAAGGCTTGAATAAGATTTATTACCGTCACAGCGGATACCCAGGTGGTATTAGCTCGACCAACTTCGATAAGATGCAAGACCGTTTTCCTGGTCGTGCACTAGAGAAGGCTGTTAAAGGTATGTTGCCAAAAGGCCCACTAGGCTATGCCATGATCAAGAAATTGAAAGTCTATGGCGACGCCAATCATCCGCATACGGCTCAACAGCCTAAAGCGTTAGAGATTTAAGGAAACCAAATGGCTATTAATTACGGAAATTGGAATTACGGTACTGGTCGTCGCAAGAGTTCTGTTGCGCGCGTATTTATTAAATCTGGCAAAGGCGAAATTACGGTTAACGGTAAGCCGATTGACACCTATTTTGCTCGTGAAACATCACGCATGATTGCTCGTCAGCCTTTGGCTCTCACAGCCCATTTAACGACCTTTGATATCAAAGTGAACGTTAGTGGTGGTGGTGAAACTGGTCAAGCTGGTGCAGTTCGTCACGGTGTGACACGTGCGTTGATCGATTATGACAACGCCTTGAAGCCAGCCCTGTCTAAAGCAGGTTTGGTAACTCGCGATGCTCGTGAAGTTGAGCGTAAGAAGGTTGGTCTGCACGGCGCGCGTCGTCGTAAGCAGTTCAGCAAGCGCTAATTTCTGTCAGTCGCTCAGTTTTGACGAAAGGGTCGCGCAAGCGACCCTTTTTGTTTCTACAATTAGAGTATTGAGAAGTTTGATTGAAAACTACTTTTAGTCAGTATCTTGGAGAATGACATGATTAAGGTTGGCATTGTTGGTGGCACTGGATATACCGGAGTGGAACTGCTGCGTTTATTGGCGCAACATCCGGAGGTAAAGATCTGTGCAATTACATCCCGCACTGAGGCTGGCATGCCAGTAGCAGAAATGTTCCCCTCATTGCGTGGCCGCATTGATCTGAAATTCTCCACCCCAGATGACGCCAAATTAAATGAGTGTGATGCAGTGTTCTTTGCAACACCGCATGGCGTAGCTATGGCGCAATCTAAAGAGCTCTTAGCTGCCGGCGTCAAGATTTTGGATTTAGCGGCGGACTTTCGCTTGAAAGACGTCAAAGAATTTACCAAGTGGTATGGCATGGAACACGCCTGCCCGGATATTTTGGCAGAAGCGGTTTATGGTTTACCTGAGATCAATCGTGAAGCCATTAAAAAAGCCCGCGTCGTTGGTTTGGCGGGTTGCTATCCTACCTCCGTGCAATTGGGTCTTGCGCCACTTCTGTCCCCCAAGTCAACTGGTGGCAAGCAACTCATTGATGGCACCCATATTATTTCTGATTCCAAGTCGGGCACATCCGGTGCAGGACGCAAGGCCGAGATTGGAACATTACTTTCAGAGGCAAGTGATAACTTTAAGGCATATGGGGTAAAAGGCCATCGTCATCTTCCTGAGATTGTCCAAGGCCTTAAGGCAATTGCAGGGCATCAGCACATTGGCCTGACTTTTGTGCCGCATTTAACGCCAATGGTGAGGGGTATTCATTCAACACTGTATGTCCGTTTAATGGAGGCGGGTTTAGATGTGGATTATCAGAAGCTCTATGAAAACTTCTATCGGAATGAGCCATTTGTAGACGTGATGCCCGCTGGTAGTCATCCTGAAACGCGTTCAGTTCGGGGTAGTAATGGTTTAAGAATCGCCATCCACCGGCCTGGTAATGGGGATACTTTGGTCATTTTGGTGGTCGAGGACAACTTGGTGAAAGGGGCCTCAGGTCAGGGGGTTCAGTGTATGAACCTGATGTTCGGTTTACCTGAAACAACCGGCCTTACCCAGATTGCCGTATCACCCTAGGGACTGAAGGGAAAAAATAAAGCCCCTTCAGCAAACAAGCCATTAAAAGCCTAAAATGAATTATTGCCTTTTGATTTAGGAGTGATTTATGACCCAATTAGCTACCCAGTCTGCCCAAGATCTTGCTGAGCCACCAGTTCCACTAGTGTTCACCGATAGCGCTGCTGCAAAAGTTGCCGATCTGATTGCCGAAGAAGGCAATCCAGATCTTAAGTTACGCGTTTTTGTTCAAGGCGGTGGTTGTTCAGGTTTTCAGTATGGCTTCACATTTGATGATGCTGTTAATGATGACGACACTTTATTTGAAAAGAATGGCGTGACTTTGTTGGTGGATTCGATGAGTTTCCAATATTTAGTTGGTGCCGAGATTGATTACAAAGAAGATATTAATGGCTCACAGTTTGTGATTAAAAATCCAAATGCCCAAACTACTTGTGGTTGCGGATCATCTTTCTCTGCCTAAGCAATATTGCATTTAAGCTGGATAATAAGCGCCCAAGATTCTTAGGCCCTTAGCACCCGTAACGGCTGGCAAATTTGCTGGCCGTTTTTCTTTATGGGCCCAAGCAAGCCATGCAAATGCTAGACCCTCAACCAGTTGTGGATCAATACCAATACTTGCGCTACTGGTAATTTCTAAAGGCTGTTCGAAAAATTGCTGCGCTTTCTCTTTTAGTAAATTCATTAATGCAGTATTTTTTGCGCCGCCACCACAGACAATCAGCTGATGGGTTTGCGGGGCATGATGCGTCAAATCTGCTAATGCACAATGGGCTGTTAAGTGCAATAGAGTTGCTTGTACATCTTCGGTATTAATATTCTCATCCCCAATATTTTCTTGTAGCCAACGAAGGTGAAAGTCATCTCTTCCAGTGCTCTTGGGAGGCGCTTTTGCAAAGAATGGGTCTGCCAGTAATTTTGTTAGCAGCGCTTCATGAGCTTTGCCTTGCAACGCCCAAGCTCCATTTTGATCAAAGGCGTTTCCTTGGTGTTCGGCAATCCAGGCATCCATCAATATATTCCCTGGACCACAATCAAAACCGGTGACCACCCCATTACAGGGCAGAAGCGTGAGATTAGCAATGCCACCAATATTGAGTATTGCTAAGTTCCTGGCCGAGGAAAATTGTTGCGCATGAAAGGCCGGAACCAGTGGCGCACCATGACCGCCAGCAGCGAGATCACGGCTTCTAAAATCAGCAATCACATCAATCCGTGTTTTTTCTGCAAGTAGGGCTGGGTTGAGGGTTTGGTGGGTGTAGGCTAAACCATCCCCGAGTTCAGGCTGGTGTCGGATAGTCTGACCATGGGCGCCAAGAGCGACGATATCGCTACTCTGTAGACCGGTTTCTTTCAAAAGTAAGCTAACCGCTTGGGCATAGGCTAGCGCTAGAGCATTTCCGGCCTGTTTCTCACGATGGAGCTCATTCGGGCCTGGTCTTTGAAGTTCAAAAAGAGCTTTGCGAAGCTCGGGGGCAAAGGGGGTGCTGATGGCGGCTTGAGCACTAGCCTCCCCATCTGGACCAATTCTGGCAAGAACCGCATCGATCCCATCTAGGCTGGTGCCAGACATCAGGCCAATGTAGAGAGAATGGGGTTTGTTCATGCGGTTCTGGGCTTTGCTCTCAGGAATGCGACAATTATGCTTTAGCAATGTAAATACTTAATAACTGTATCAGCATCCGAATCAGCATGACAGCTAAACCAGAAGACAAATACCCTTTAACTCCGGAAGTTTTTGCGGCACTTGAGGTCACAAAACGTGGCTGTGATGAGCTATTGGTCGAGGCTGATTGGGTTCACAAGCTGGCTCGCAGTCAGGCTACTAAGACGCCTTTGCGGATTAAATTGGGTTTGGATCCCACGGCACCAGATATTCATCTAGGACACACCGTTGTTCTCAACAAGTTGCGTCAGCTACAGGATTTGGGACATACCGTTATTTTCCTGATTGGCGACTTCACGAGCATGATTGGCGATCCGTCTGGTCGTAATGCCACTCGTCCACCACTGACTGCCGAAGAAATTGCCATGAATGCAGAGACGTATTATCGCCAGGCGAGTATGGTGCTGGATCCAGCAAAAACCGAAGTGCGATACAACAGCGAGTGGTGTGATCCGCTCGGCGCACGTGGCATGATCCAATTAGCAGCTAAGCATACTGTTGCTCGGATGCTCGAGCGCGATGACTTTACCAAGCGTTACCGCAGTGGAATACCAATCTCCATTCATGAGTTTTTGTATCCATTAATGCAGGGTTACGATTCCGTTGCGCTCAAGAGTGATTTAGAGCTCGGCGGTACTGATCAAAAATTTAATCTCTTGGTTGGTCGTGAACTGCAGCGAGAGTATGGCCAAGAGCCACAGTGTATTCTGACGATGCCGCTCTTGGTGGGTCTAGACGGCATTGAGAAGATGAGTAAGTCCAAGGGAAATTACATTGGCATTAGTGAGCCTGCGGGTGAGATGTTTGGCAAGCTCATGAGCATCTCTGATGACTTGATGTGGGATTACTTCACATTGCTTTCATTCCGCCCTATGGCAGAAATTGACTTAATGAAACAAGAAATCGCTGCCGGTAGAAATCCTCGCGATTGCAAGGTACTTCTCGCCCAAGAAATCGTGGCACGTTTTCATTCGCAAGACGCTGCTGAAAAAGCGTTAGAAGACTTTAATCATCGGGCTAAAGGGGGCGTACCAGATGATATCCCTGAGGTAAATCTGTCTGGCGCACCCATCGGGATTGCAAACTTTCTAAAGGCTGCAGGCCTTGCACCATCTACCTCTGAAGCCAATCGTAATATTGAACAAAATGGCGTGAAGCTTGATGGTGCTACTGTGATTGATAAACAGTTAAAGGTAGATGCAGGAACCTATCTCGTACAGGTCGGCAAACGGCGCTTTGCTAAGGTAAGGTTAAGTTAGAGGTCTAGGCTGCTACCGCTTGGTGGTGTTAAGCCAAAATGTTCATATGCTTGGCGGGTTGCGATTCGTCCACGCGAAGTTCTTTGTAAGTAGCCTTGCTGAATAAGGTAGGGTTCTAGAACATCCTCAATGGTATCGCGTTCTTCACCAATGGCCGCGGCCAAGTTATCAATTCCTACGGGGCCGCCATCAAACTTATGCAAAATCGCTTCAAGCAATTTTCTATCCATGACATCAAAACCGCTTGGATCGACATCGAGCATTTTTAAGGCTGCATCTGCCATGGCTTTGGTAATGACTCCAGTTCCTTTGACTTCAGCGTAGTCACGTACACGACGGAGTAGGCGGTTAGCGATACGCGGTGTTCCGCGCGCACGTTTCGCAATTTCAACCGAGCCCTCTGGATCAATATTTGCCTTGAGCAGTTTTGCTGAGCGCTCAATAATTCTGGTGAGTTCTTCGATGGTGTAAAACTCTAGGCGCGCCACAATACCAAAACGATCGCGCAATGGATTGGTCAGCATGCCAGCGCGAGTCGTTGCGCCAATTAAGGTGAAGGGTTTGAGATCAATCTTGACGCTACGGGCAGCAGGACCTTCGCCAATCATGATGTCAAGGCTATAGTCCTCAAGAGCGGGATACAGAATTTCTTCGACGACTGGTGAGAGACGATGAATTTCATCAATAAAGAGGACATCATTGGTTTCAAGGTTGGTGAGGAGGGCCGCAAGATCACCAGGCCTATCGAGAACGGGACCACTGGTTTGGCGAAGATTAACGCCAAGCTCTCTTGCAATAATATGAGCCAATGTGGTTTTACCAAGGCCAGGTGGCCCAAAGAGCAAGACATGGTCTAGCGCTTCTTGGCGAGCTCGAGTGGCGCTAATAAAAATCTCTAATTGGGTGCGAGCTTTGGTTTGGCCAACATACTCGTCAAGTTGCTTTGGGCGTAAGGCTCTTTCGAAGACGGCCTCAGCATTGCCAGCTGCACCGCTCACAATGCGATCATTGCCTTCGGGTAAATCTTCAGGAAGTGAGCTTAGGTCTTCTGTATGGATTGCCATGCTGCAAGTGTAGTGGGTTTAGGGCTTTGAAAGGTACTTTAGGCCCATGCGAATCCCATCTGAAACCGTGCAGTCAGGCGGGATTTGTTTGAGGGCTAACAAAGCTTCTTTTTCTGAGTAGCCCAGTGCTAAAAGCGCCTGCAGAACTTCACTGCTAGCCTCGATGGTGTGTGGCTTGCCAGAGCTAATGCCTAGATCAGGGGCAAGCTTGCCTTTTAACTCTAAACAAAGACGCTCAGCAGTTTTCTTGCCAATGCCGGGGACTTGCGTTAGTCGAACAGCCTCCTGCAGCGCAATCGCTTGGGCTAATTCATTGACGCTCATGCCTGAGAGCACGGCGAGCGCTGTACGTGATCCGACGCCACTAATCTTAATCAGCGCCCTAAAAGCCTCGCGTTCAGTTTCGGTAGCAAAACCGAAGAGTTGTTGTGCATCTTCCCGAACTTGAAAATGGGTGAGCAGAGTAATTTTTTGATTCACTTCGGGAAGTTGATACAGCGTACTCATGGGGACATCAAGCTCATAGCCAATACCTTGGCAATCCACTAAAAGACGTGGGGGATGAACTGAAACGAGAGTACCTTGAATGCGACCAATCATGTAAGGATCTTAACCTGTTTCAATGTTTATTTGCTGCGTTTCTTTGGCGCCAAGGCATTGGTGATCGCCTTAGGAATTTGAGCATGGTGTGCGGCACAGATGGCAACACCTAAAGCATCCGAGGCATCCGCCCCAGGGGTGCGACTGAGTCTGAGTAAGCGTTTGACCATTTCTTGTACTTGGGGTTTTGCAGCGCGACCAGTACCAACAACCGATTGCTTTACTCTTAAGGCGCTATATTCAGCAACGGCAAGTTTTTCGGAGACTAAGGCAGCGATTACTGCGCCTCTCGCTTGACCCAGCATCAGAGTCGATCTTGGGTTCACATTTAAAAAGACCTCTTCAATAGCAGCAGCTTCTGGATGATAGGTCTCCAGTACCTCTTTAACACCAGCATAAAGAGCCCCTAAGCGCTCTGGTAAGCCAAGGGCTGGATCACCACTTTCAATCGTCCCAGAGGCTACATAGCTCAGCTTTTGACCATCCACATCAATGACGCCAAAACCAGTCGTTCTGAGACCTGGGTCGATTCCTATCCAGCGCATGTATATATTTTATTTTTACTATTAGTGACGGAAGTGACGGGTACCAGTAAAGATCATGGCAATTCCATGTTCATTTGCCGCTGCAATGATTTCATCGTCACGCATACTGCCACCTGGCTGAATTGCGCAGCTCGCACCACCATGAACAACGACATCAAGACCGTCGCGGAATGGGAAGAAGGCATCACTGGCCACCGCAGAACCTTGGAGGCTCAAACCGGCATTTTCTGCTTTGATGCTAGCCATGCGTGCTGAGTCCACGCGACTCATTTGACCTGCGCCAATTCCTAGCGTCATACCATTGGCGCAATACACAATGGCATTGGATTTGACAAACTTGGCGACGCGCCAAGCAAACATCATGTCATTCATTTCCGTTGGCGTTGGCAGTCGCTGACTAACAACACGCATTTCACTTTGGAGAACATTCTTGGCATCTGGTGACTGCACCAGCAATCCCCCACCAACACGTTTGAAATCAAAAGTATTAAAGGCTGTACCAAGGGGGATCTCCAGTAGCCGAACATTTTGCTTGGTGGCAAAGACTGCTTTTGCCTCAGCGCTAAAGCTTGGGGCAATGAGAACTTCCACAAATTGCTTAGAAATAGCTTCTGCGGCATCCCTATCACAGGGAACATTAAAAGCAATAATGCCACCGAAGGCCGAGCTCGGATCGGTCTTAAAGGCTTTTTGGTAAGCCTCGAGTGCACTTACCCCAACTGCCACACCGCAAGGATTAGCATGCTTAATAATCACACAAGCCGCAGGGCCGCCAGCGTTGTTAGAAAAGCTTTTAACGCATTCCCAAGCTGAATCTGCATCGGCAATATTGTTGTAAGACAGTTCTTTGCCTTGTAACTGTTTGTAGTTGGCTAATGCGCCCTCGACAGGCAAAATATCTTTGTAGAAAGCAGCTGTCTGGTGGGGGTTCTCACCGTAGCGCATTTCCTGCACTTTTTCAAAAGCGAGGTGCAAGGTTTCTGGATAGGGTGAGCGAGATTGATGATTAAGTTCTTCGCCTAAAGAAGAAAGGTAGTTAGCAATTGCTCCATCGTATTGAGCGGTATGAGCGAAGACTTTTTTGGCAAGAGCAAGATTGGTTTTATAAGAAACCGTATTTTGCTTTGCCTTCATTTCAGCTAAGACAGGGGCATAGTCTTTGGGGGAAATTAGGACAGTGACGTCTTGATGATTCTTGGCGGCAGCTCGCAACATTGCTGGACCGCCAATGTCAATATTCTCTATCGCATCCTCAAATGAGCAATTTTGTTTGGCAACAGTCTCATTGAAGGGGTACAGATTGATCACCAACATATCGATAGTCCCAATGCCATGTTCTTTGAGCGCGGCCATATGTTCAGTGGAGTTTCTCCGAGCCAATAAACCACCGTGTACCATGGGATGCAATGTTTTGACACGACCATCGAGCATCTCTGGAAACTTTGTCAAGCTAGCAACTTCGACAACCGGCAAACCATTCTCTGCCAATAGTTTTGCTGTTCCGCCAGTAGAGATCAGCTTAATGCCTTGCTCATGAAGTGCTTTGGCAAAAGGCACAATGCCATTTTTATCGGAGACAGAGAGTAGGGCTGTACGGATCATATAAGAGGTGCTTAGATTGATAGATGGGGTGGTAGGTTTTATTTAATGAGCTGATGCTCAAGCAACTTTTTATGCAAAGTATTACGATTAATGCCGAGGTACTGAGCAGCTAATGATTGATTTTGCTTGGCGTGTTGCATGACTAATTCCAGCATTGGTTTTTCTACAACCTCCAGCACCATTTGGTAGATGTCTGATGGAGGCGTCCCCTTCAGGTCCTCAAGGTAGCGCTGTAATTGCGCTTCAATACATTCGGTGATGGGATGTTTATTGCTCATAAAGATAGGTAGATCATTAAAAAAATTAAGCTGCTTCTAAAAATAACAAACGATCAGAATGGGATTTCATTTCAGCAAAGAAATCATTCACCATTTGCAATTGGGTTTTGCAATCATCTGCGGTATTCATTCTTTGACGAAACGCATGCGAGTCCCGTAAGCCTTTGCAGTACCAGCCAATATGCTTACGGGCAGTTCTGAGTCCAACATATTCGCCATAAAAGGCATAGTGGTCGAGCAAATGCGCATTCATGACGTCTTGAATTTCTTGAATTTCTGGAGTGGGTAGCTTCGTACCAGTTTCTAGGTAATGATGGATTTCACGAAAGATCCAGGGGCGACCTTGGGCGGCGCGGCCAATCATGATGGCATCTGCCCCAGTCGTTTGTAAAACAAACTCAGCCTTTTCTGGGCTGGTGATATCGCCATTAGCAACCACGGGAATGCCCACACTATTTTTGACTGCAGTAATGGTTTCATATTCCGCTTCACCGTGATAAAGGTCGGCCTTGGTACGACCATGTACGGTGAGCATGGAGATGCCAGATTTTTCTGCAAGCTTAGCAATTGCGATGGCATTCTTATTCGCACGATCCCAGCCCGTGCGGATTTTTAGCGTTACCGGGACTGCATCAGGCCCCACACCAACAGCTTGTACTATCGCCTCTAATATTTTCTGAACCAGGGCTTCATCACGAAGAAGTGCGGAACCTGCAGCAACATTACAAACCTTTTTAGCTGGGCAGCCCATATTGATGTCAATAATTTGGGCGCCATGATCCACATTGAGTTTTGCAGCGGCAGCCATCATTGTGGGGTCTGCCCCAGCAATTTGTACAGCAATGGGCTTGAACTCGCCTTGATGGTTTGCGCGGCGTTGGGTTTTCTCGCTTTTCCAAAGCAAGGCATTGGAGGCGATCATCTCGGATACCGCATAGCCAGCACCTAACTTTTTGCAAAGTTGACGAAAGGGGCGATCGGTAACGCCAGCCATCGGTGCTACAAATAGTCGATTTGCAAGGAGGTGAGGGCCAATTTTCATATCAAACTAGGGCGGTCGGGAGGCAGACTTAAGGTGTCGTGGAAAGCCTGACACTTTAGCACAAATTAACATCAATTTGCTTAAAAAATAGGCAGATCCAATGGCGAGATGAGAGGGCCCTAGCGGCGCCCAAACATCATTTGGCGAGCTAAGGCTGTTTTGACCGGGGGAAGCCATTGCAGGGCTGATAAAGCCAATCCTCGCGCAATCACAATGGGTAGTAAGTTTGAGGTAAATACTCTGGCCATGAGGTCCGTGAGGCCGATAGTCGTTGAACGGTCAACCTGACGACTTTTAGCGTATTTTGTGAGCGCATTTTCAATCTGTTCGGGAGTATATTTTGCTGGCGAGTAGCTTAAAAATCCTACTAAAGTCTCTGCCAGAAGATAGGCATCTCGTAAGCCAAGATTGAGCCCCTGCCCTGCAACGGGATGCAGAGTCTGGGCGGCATTGCCTATCCAAACTTCATTTTGTTTGGCGATGTCTTTGCGGTAATTAAGTCCTAATGTGTAGAGGCGACGATCTTGAACTTTTAAGAACTTACCAATCCGTGATCCAAAGGCATTGTGTAGCGCTACCAAAAAATCTGCATCACTAAGGTTTAACCGTTGTTTTGAAGACTCAGGAGAGCCACACCAGACTAGATTAAGAATATTAGCGCCATAGTGACTAGGCAGAACTGCTAGAGGACCTTCCGAGGTAAAGCGTTCCCATGCTTGATGAGGCGCAGCATTTTCTACTTCAATTAAGCCTACTAATGCAGATTGACCATAGTCTCTACCAGATTCAACCCAGTCTTGTTTAGTAAATAAGCCACCCTCGGCATGAACAATGCAGGTAGCCGTGATGTCGGGTAGCGGGGCATCCTTCTCAAGATGTCGCCACGCAAAATGCGACGTAGAAATCATGAGCTCATCCTGAATCGCCCTTAATGCTTGGCGTAATGCAAGATGGATATCACGATATCGAATTATGTGACCTAAAGCGTCTTGCTGTAATTCTTCGCGAGTCATGAGAGCTCGTCCAAATCGACCAGCTTGCGAAACGTGCACGCGGTGAATGGGGGCAGACTCCTTGGGCCATGCATTGATGGTGTCCAGGAGTAATTTACTGCCATGAGATAGTGCAATCCCCCTGCTATCAGTGGAGGCTAGATCGACATCATGCATAGGGTTACGGTCTAGCAGCAGTAGTTTTGCTTCTGGATATTTTTGCAGGCACCACGCTGCACAAGCCAGGCCAACGGGGCCACCACCATGGATCAATATGTCGTAATGATTTTCACTCATGACATCTGTAGGGCTAATGCTTCATTAAGGCTTCAATTTCATCTGCCTTAACTGGAACACCTCGAGAAATTAATTCACAACCAGCATCATTGATCACAGCATCATCTTCAATCCGAATGCCGATATTCCAAAACCGTTCATCTACATCTTCAGCCGGGCGAACATAAAGTCCAGGCTCAATGGTAATAACCATGCCAGTTTGAAGAGTGCGCCATGGCTTTTGAGTTAAGGAGCTCAGTTCGCGGTATGAACCTACATCATGAACATCCATACCCAACCAATGCGAAGTTCTATGCATGTAAAAGCGACGATAGGCAGCAGTCTCTATGGCGTTGTCAAGTGAGCCTAATTCCGAGAGTTTGAGGAGCTTTTCATCGAGTAAACCTTGGGTAAGCACTTTGAGTGCAGCATCATGAGGTTGTATAAAAGTATTGCCAGCTTTTGTCACAGCAATAGCCGCTTCTTGAGCTGCCAAGGTAATGTCATATAGCGCGCGTTGAGGCCCGCTAAATTTACCGTTAACTGGAAAGGTACGGGTAATATCAGATGCGTAACTATCAAGCTCACAGCCAGCATCAATTAGGCAAAGATCGCCACTACGTAACTCGGTAGATCCAGCACGATAGTGCAAGATGCAGGAGTTTGCCCCGCCTGCAACAATACTGTTATAGGCAACACTTTGCGCTCCGCTATTGCGAAATTCGTGGAGCAGTTCCGCTTCTAGTTGATATTCGCGCATACCGGGTTTGCAGATTTGCATGGCACGGACGTGGGCGCGCGCAGAAATCGTTGCAGCACGTCGCATGGTTTCAATTTCGAATGGATCTTTGAACAGGCGCATCTCATGAATGATCGCTTCAATATCATGAAATTCTGAGGGTGGATTGATTCCGGCACGAACTTGTTGGCGAGCTTGTTTCATCCAATGACGCAAACGGCGATCGCTCTCACCACTTTCTGCTAGCCGGGTGTATACGGCATTTTGATTGGCAAATAGTTCGGCCAACTTCGCATCTAGTTCAGTATTGCTGTAAGCAAAATCAACCCCTAAAGTACTTGGGGCAGCTTGAGGGCCAAGGCGAATACCATCCCAGATCTCTCGTTCTGGATCTTTGGGTCTACAAAAGAGATGCGTCTCATAGGCAGTTTGAGAAACGGTGATGACGAGTGTTGCACCTGGCTCTTCAAACCCGGTGAGATAAAAGAAATCACTATCGTGACGATAGGGAAACTCGCTATCACGATTGCGAGAGAGTTCAGGCGCTGTTGCAATGATGGCAATGCCACCACCGGTATTGGTGCGAATGTGTTTTGCTAAAGCGACTCTGCGATGTTGATAAAGATCAGTTTCATTCATAGGCTGCATTCAGTTCTTGCAAGCGTTCAGGGCTTCCTACATCGTGCCATGGCCCGAGATATTTTTCACCAAAGACTTGATTGTCCTTCATTGCTGTCCGTAGCAGTGGGGCAAGTTTTGCTGGAATTCCTATCTCAAGGCCGGCAAATAAGCTCTTATGGTAGATGCCAATCCCAGAAAAGGTGAGTTTTTCAGCCCCAGCGGACTCTGTGTTGCTGACTTGAGAATGGCTCAAGTAAAAGTCCCCGTCAGGGTGTTGGGGTGGATTGGGAACCATGACTAAGTGGGCCAAGGGTGGTTTTGGAGCGCCTTGCAGGGCGCTAAGCGTTGCCAGAAGTCGCTCAATTGGAAAGCCTGGACAAAAAACATCGCCATTGATGACAAGAAAGTAATCATTGGGATCAAGCAGTGGCAAGGCTTTACATATTCCGCCAGCAGTCTCTAGGGCCTTGCCCTCAGGAGAGTATTGAATTCTCACGCCAAGTTGTGCCCCATCCGAAAAAGCATCTTCAATTTTCTGGCCAAGCCAGGCATGGTTGATGACAATATCTTTAACCCCAGCCTGAGAAAGTGCCTCGAGATGCCATTGCAATAAAGACTTATTCTGAATCTTGAGAAGTGGCTTTGGTAAGTTATCTGTAAGTGGTCGCATGCGCTCACCCCTGCCGGCGGCAAGTAGTAGGCAAGATAATGATTGCGAATTAGCCATCTTGATTTGTACGGGTTGACTCTAAAATGCGTGCCAAAGGTTTTAATTCTATATAACGATTAGCCGTAGCAATGGCGTATTTCAAAACCAATGGGATGTCTTTCAGATAACCATCTTTGCCGTCTCGATGAAACAATCTTGCAAAGATGCCGAGTACCTTAAGGTGACGTTGCAATCCCATCCACTCAAAATCGCGATAGAAGTCACCAAAATCAACTGGCATAGCTAGCCCAGCTCTGCGACCTTCTTCCCAAAATTTAATCACCCAATCGATCACCTTTTCTTCTGGCCATGCAATATAAGCATCACGCCATAATGAAGCTGCGTCATAAGTAATTGGCCCATAGACAGCATCTTGGAAATCGAGAACACCAGGATTATTTTTTTTGCTGACCATGAGGTTGCGTGAATGGTAATCCCGGTGCACGTAGACTTTGGCTTGTGCTAAATTATTTTGGATGATGAGCTCAAAAGCTTTTTTGACTTGTTCATCTTGTTGCTGGCTCAATTGCATTTGAAGATGCTTTTTCAAATACCACTCTGGAAATAAATCGAGTTCACGCTGCAATAATGCAGTATCGTAATTTGGCAGTACATCGGGCTTACTAGCCAATTGCATTTTGATCAATGCGGCAGTTGCATCTCGATAGAGGGAGTCAGCAGTCTGCTCATCGAGCGCAGAGAGGTAGGTTTCATTGCCCAAATCATTGAGCAATAAAAAGCCATCCACTAGATTTTTTTCCAGAATTTGGGGCACATTTAAAGTGGCCTGGGATAGCAAAAGATCGACCTGGATAAAGGCATCTAATGGCTCATATTGAGGGGGTGCATCCATCACGATCAGGGTGCCAAAATCGGGGTTTTTGGACTCAAGTCGGAAATATCGCCTAAAGCTGGCATCGGCAGAAGCGGGCGCCAAAGTAGCGAGATCTAATTGCCAGTTAGCTTTGAGGCCTTCTAGCCAGTTTCGGAGGGTGTTCAAGCGAGCGTCAGTCATGGTCGATTCGTATAATAGTGTGGGTCTGGATCTATGAGTCATTATCGCCGTCGTGCCGGCCTTTGCGCCCCTCTTTTTTTAGCTGTAACCCTGCGCGTCATTATGGGGGTCGCATTGCTGCCATTCGCGCTGCCAGGCCATGCTCAAGCTCCAGCACCACTGCCCCCAACACCCCAGTCCTTAGCCAATTCTGCAAATAGCGTTTTGATTCCAGACCGAGGCGAAATTACCGTCCTGAAATTGGATGATCAGTTACGAGTGGGTCAACCCATTTCTGATGCTAAGGCACTCACTTTTACATCGAGTGATGTGATCGATGGGGTAGTTGAGAGGGATATGCACTTAAAAGGCCGTGCACAGGTTCGTCGTAATGGTGCGGTGATGAAGGCCGATGAAATTCAGTATGACCCCGATACCGACATTGCGAATTTGACAGGCAATGCTGAGTTAATCAAAGGCAATACCTCTTTCAAGGGGCCGAAGGCGCGTTTCAAAGTAGATGCGCGTGAAGGAGAGATGGAGTCCCCAACTTATGAATTACGGGATAACCGCGCTAATGGCACTGCTAAAAAATTAACGATTGAAACTTCAGATATTTTTGTATTTGATCAGGCAACCTATACCACCTGTACTCCTGAAAATTTGGATTGGTATTTCACGGCCAGCAAAATTGAGATTGACAACGAGCAAAAAGAAATGGTGGGCACAAATGGTGTGATGCGCTTCTTTGATGTGCCGATAGCTTATGTACCATATTTCAGTGTACCCACCTCTAATCAGCGCCGCTCAGGAATACTAGCTCCGATCACTGGTTATAACTCCAATAACGGCTGGGATTCGACCCTACCGTATTACGTCAATATTGCCCCTAATCGAGATTTGTTGTTGTTGCCGCGTTATATGAACCAGCGTGGAACTCAGTTGGGAGCGCAATACCGCTTTTTGGATCAGCAATATTCAGGAACCTTGAACGGGGAATATTTGCCTTACGATAAAAAAACTGGAACCGATCGTTGGAAGTATGACTGGCAGCAACGACAAAACTTCACGGGAGGTCTGGCGGCAGCCGGATTACCAACTCCAGGAGCTTGGACAGGCTATGCCAATATTGCACGTGTTTCTGACAATATGTACCCCACGGACTTTTCTCAAAGTATTGCCGGCGCCATAACCAATCAGTTTCGTCAGGAAGTGGGGACGAATAAACAATTGACAGATAGCCTAAGCAATTGGAATGTATCAGCAAGAGCGCTCACATTTCAGACCTTGCAGCCCGACCCAACCTCTACGGTTCAGTCCCCTTACAATGTTTTACCAAATCTCACTGCTACCTATAACAATCAAATTACCCCAACAGTGTCGGATGCAAGTGGGAAGTATTTAGAACTACCAACCGGCCCGAAAGCAACCTTTTCAACGGATTACACTCGCTTTGCCTACAACGTCAATGGCAATCCCTATGCAGCGCCCGCTGGTTCTGCTTATGGAAATTATTTATACAGTCAGGCCGATCGAACTGTGGTGAAAGGTGCCTTAGCCTTACCCCAAGTGACTCCCGGTTATTACCTGACACCTAAAGTTAGCTTTCAGGCGAATAACTATGCTGCTACTGCCTACACACCTGGAGCGCCAGCAGCTCAGGGCTTTGTTATCCCTACCTTTAGCTTGGATTCGGGTTTGGCTTTTGAGAGAGATGCTGCTGAATTGCATGGCTTCTTTGGGCGCGATATGCTGGTGACTATGGAACCTCGCGCTTTTTATGTTTACACACCATTTCAGAGTCAGGCGCAGACACCATTATTCGATACCGCTGATGGTGGTTTTGGTGTAACGCAAATTTTTAGTGAAAATAATTTCATTGGTAATGATCGTATTGCAGATAACAATAAATTGACTGGTGGTTTGACTAGTCGCATGTTGGAGGCAAGCTCTGGCGCTGAGCGTGCTTCAGTTACGCTTGCACAAAGGCAGGATTTCACTGGTCAGCGTGTCGGTCTCAATGGCACGATTGCTAACCCCACTAGTTATTCTGATACTTTGGGTTCGGGTTCTGTTCGATTGCTGGGGAACTTTAGCGCTGATGCATTTGGTCAGTACAACACGCAATTGAACCGCTTCGTTCAAACTACCGTTGGCGGTAGTTGGCGCCCGACCCCAGGTAGAAGCTTAAATTTTGGCTACCGAAATGTCTGGGGGGCAACCAATCAGCTAGCTCCTGCAACGGGCACTTCTACAACTACCGATCAATACAACGTTTCGGGACAATGGCCTATTACGAGAGAGATTTCAGTACTAGGACGTTGGGGCTACGACGCTTTGACAACCCGAACCTTGAATACTTTAGGGGCCTTGGAGTGGATGCACGACTGCTGGACCTTCCGCGCGGCTTATTCTCAGGTGCTAAATACTTCCCAGATTACTACTACTCAAATCCTCTTCCAAATAGAATTTAGGGGTTTTGGTAGCGCTGGCAGCAATCCAGTTGATATCATGAAGCTCAACGTTCCTGGATACATGCCAACTTCTAAGCCTATACCGCCTTCAACATATGAGAATTATCAATGACACTTTGTCTGAGTAGCTTTAAACGCATTTTGATTCAAGCTTTGCTTGTAGGCCTTACTTCGCTTACTGGGCTTGCTAGCGCTCAGGATGTCTCAAAATCTACTTCCGAAAGTAAGATTCGCAATATTGATGGCGTCGTAGCGGTAGTCAATACCGGTTACGTTACTCGTAAAGAAATTGATGATCGGATTGCCGCATTGCAAAAGCAGGGAAATAAACTTCCAGATGCTGATGTGCTGCGCAAAACTATTCTAGAGCGCCTCATTATTGAAAAAATTCAATTACAGGAGGCGGCGCAAACGGGCATAGTAGTTTCTGACAAAGAGCTCAACAAAATTATTGGTGATATAGCGGAAAAAAATAAATTATCCCTTGCCGACTTTAAGCAAAAGGTAATCGCTACTGGTAGTTCGTTTGAGCGTTATAGAGAAATGCTGCGGGAGGATGTTGTTATCACCCGTTTTCGCGAACGTGAGGTTGAGGGTAATATCAAAATTTCTGACGCTGAGATTGACAACTATATTGCCGATCGTATCCGATCTATGTCTGGTGGTGAGTCCTCTCGTTCCGCTCCTGCGGCGCCAGGCTCACCTGAAGAAATTGATGTCGCCCAAATTTTTATCCCGGTAGACCAGGATGCCGGTCCTGGTACTCAAGCGCAGGCAAAGAAAGCAGCCGAAGCCCTATTGCAACAGGCCCGTGGTGATGTTGATTTCCTGCAACTTGGTGCTATGGCTGCAAAAGAGAATCCAAAAATTAAGTTTCAGGAACTGGGTTATCGCACCCCAGAGCGCTTGCCACAATTATTTTATGAGGCCATTCGTAATACTGGTGGTGGTCAACTGGCTAATGCCGTGGTGAAAAGTCCTGCTGGGTATCATGTGCTCAAAGTTCTGGATCGTCGTGGTTTAGCTAGTACTACTTCTCGCCAACCTGAGTCACCGGCAGCATCTCCTGCTAGCACACCACAAAATATTCTCGTTACCCAGACTATGTCTCGACATATTTTGTTGCGTAATCGCCCTGGTTTGACGGACCAAGATGCAGAGCGTCGTTTAGCAGGCTATCGTGATCAGGTGCGTGCTAAAACAGCTGATTTTGGCGAGCTGGCAAAGAAATATTCTGAAGATGGTTCTGCAGCCAATGGCGGAAATTTAGGCTGGATGGGACCAGGCGATTTGGTTCCAGAATTCGATCAGGCAATGAATCGTCTGCAAATTGGCGAGGTCAGCAACCCTGTTAAGACCGAGTTTGGTTGGCATTTAATTCAAGTGCTCGAGCGTCGGGAAGCCCAATTGACGGTTGAGAGGCAACGAGAATTTGCACGTGCCGCCATTCGTGAGAAAAAGTTTGATCAAGCCTATCAAGATTGGATTCGTCAGTTGCGGGACACGGCAACAGTGAAAATCATAAACGCAGATGATGTTGCAAGCGCCCCCCGTTAATTTAGTCATTAGCTCTGGTGAGCCTGCTGGAATTGGCCCAGAGATCAGTCTTGCAGCAGCCTGTAGTTTTTTGAAGGAACAATCTCAGGCGAACATCACCATACTGGGAAATTCTTCCCTATTAAACGTTCCAAAAGAGATTGATTCTGATATATTGGCGCGCTTAAAGTTTGAATTCGTTGAGCTTGCGCAACCGGTTAGCCCTGGAAAGCTCAATCCTGCCAATGCGCCTTATGTTCTCAGTATGCTGGATGTTGCGGTGACAGGCTGTTTAGTGGGTCGTTTTGACGCCATGATTACTGCACCAATCCAAAAAAGTATTCTCAATAACACAGGCGTACCTTTCACTGGCCATACCGAGTTCTTGGCTGATGCATGCGGAATAGATCATGTGGTGATGATGCTATGTGCACCCTTGCCCACTGGTTTTTTAGGAATTCGATGCCCTCGTGACTTTAGAGTGGCATTAATGACGACCCATTTACCTCTGAAGGATGTGGCCACCTCTCTTACGCGAGACCGCATTTTACAAACCATTCAGATCGTACATCGCGACCTGCAGCAAAAATTTGGTATTGCCAATCCAGCGTTAAGAGTAGCTGGCTTAAATCCCCATGCTGGAGAATCAGGCTATCTAGGGCGTGAAGAGATTGACTTGATCTCACCCGCGATCGAATTGGCTAAGGAAGAAGGTATTCGGGTAACAGGACCTTATCCTGGCGACACGATGTTTGATGCTGGAAGTTTAGAGTTTGTGGATGCTTACGTAGCGATGTACCACGATCAGGGTTTGGCCCCATTTAAGTTTGTTACTTTTGGCGGTGGCGTGAATGTGACCTTGGGTTTGCCAATCATTCGCACCTCAGTTGATCATGGAACCGCCCTTGATATTGCTGGAAAAGGCTTAGCGAATTCAGGTAGCCTGCTGCAGGCGCTGCGTTTAGCTTATCAGTTGGCAGTGAATAAAAAAACAAGCAGTTCATAATGCATCGCGCACGCAAACGCTTTGGCCAAAACTTTTTGCAAGATGCTGGCGTCATTTATTCGATCGTTGCACTCATTAATCCTAGTGCCGATGCGCATGTAATTGAGATTGGTCCTGGTTTAGGTGCCCTAACTAGACCTCTGCTAAGTAATCTAGACCATTTAGATCTTTTAGAAATTGACCGCGATTTGGTGGCTTACTGGAATCAACAAAACCTTGCAGGCTTAAGGGTAATTGAGGGTGATGCCTTAAATTTTGATTTCCTTGCTTGGGCTAAGCGTTGCCCTAAGAATGGCAGTCTTTGTAAGGTAGTGGGGAATTTGCCTTACAACATTTCTTCGCCTTTGCTATTTCATTTGGTTGCTGCTGCAAGAGTAATAGATGAACAAGTATTTATGTTGCAGGCTGAAGTGGTGGAGCGTATGGTGGCTCCAGCAGGTAGCTCAGATTTTAGTCGTTTATCTGTCATGCTACAGGCTCGATATCACATGGAACAGATATTGGAAGTTCCGCCTGAGGCATTTGATCCTCAGCCTAAAGTCAATTCTGCAGTAGTGAGAATGATTCCACGAGCAGACTTCAATTTGACGGATGCACAGTGGGCATCATTAGAAAAAGTAGTGGCCGCCGCTTTTTCTCAAAGAAGAAAGATGTTGCGTACTAATTTACAAGCTTTTGCTGAGAAGCTGGTTCTATCAGAGAATGAACTGAAGTCTCGCGCTCAAGATATTTCAGTTGATCGGTATATCGAGTGGGCTAAAGCAATAGCCAAATAAGCAAACAATCTTAAGTACCGTCTGCAGATTGATAGGCCTCTGGATCAATGATGCGCATTTCTGTTTCAATCCACTTTTCTACTTCTTGGTGTATTTGACCACCTGTTTTTCCTGCTGAGCTAATCGCAGGACCAATTGAAAAAATTACCGTTCCAGCTTGCTTTAAGAAGCTATTCTTAGGCCAGCAACGACCAGCGTTATGGGCAATCGGAATGACCAATGCTTCAGTTGCACTAGCGAGCCTAGCACCGCCTTTGCTATAAGGCTTATAAGACCCGGTAGGCATTCTGGTGCCCTCTGGAAACAACATAATCCATTTTCCTTCGGCAAGCCGTTTACGGCCTTGACTTGCTACTGAGAGCGCGGCAGTTTCTTTGCTGGCACGATTGATATGAATCATTTTTAATAGAGCCAACGCCCAGCCAAAAAATGGAATCCAGAGGAGCTCGCGTTTAAATACAAAGCAGAGTTGCTTAGGAAGCAATGCAATGTAAGCAATGGTTTCATAAGCCGATTGGTGTTTGCTCAGGACAACAACAGGTTGATTTAGTACAGCTTGTATATTCTCCATACCGCGGATTTCATAATGGATACCACACAAGGGTTTCAATATCCAGATCACCACCTTGTTCCATAAGCCGATAAAGCGATAGCGGCTCTCTGGGTTCAGAAATGGAAAGGTCAGGAGACAAAGTACAGACCAGATTGGTGTAAAGATCAGCAAGAAGATAGTAAACAGTGTTGAACGCAAAAAGATCATCTAGCTACACCTTTTCATTCAACAGGCTATTGGCAAAGGCTAGCAAATCCTCATGAATTTCTGTGCCCTCAGGAAGCTCACCTTTGGCCAAGGTTTTTTTACCTTTGCCGGTGAGTACTAGATGGGGTGTAGCGCCTAGAGCAACGCCAGCCTGCAAGTCTCTAAGAGAGTCGCCGACAACAGGTACCCCCTGTAAAGGATTTTTTTGATCATGTTTCTTATAGCGAAGAGCAATCTCTTTCATGAGACCGGGCAAGGGTTTACGACAATCGCAACCATTGGCATCTGTATGCGGGCAGAAGAAAATGCTGTCAATGTGACCACCTAATGGCTTGAGTAATTTATCCATCTTCTCGTGCATTGCATGTAGCGCATTGATATTGAAATAGCCTCTAGCGAGTCCCGATTGATTAGTGGCAATGGTAATTTGATATCCTGCCTGATTGAGAAGGGCGATGGCCTCAAGACTTCCGGGAAGAGGGATCCATTCTTCACTTGACTTGACATAGTCATCCCTATCTTCATTGATCACGCCATCGCGATCGAGAATGATAAGTTTAGAAGAGCTTAGGCTCATGCTAATTTGCCGAGATCGGCAACGAGATTCATTTTCTGGTGAAGTTGTTGCAAGAGAGCGAGACGATTGTCGCGTAACGCAGGATTCGGGTCCATCACCATGACATCTGTAAAGAATTGATCAATAGGCCCACTGAGTGTTACGAGCGCTTTCAAGAGTTCAACAAATTGTCTTTGTTCGTATGCAGCATTGAGTCGAGGGGTAATACTTTCCAGGGCTAGCAAAAGGGCGGATTCAGCAGGAATTTCTAAAAGCGCTTTCGAGCAAGATGCTGGAATGACAGTGCTTGTTTTCTTGAGGATGTTGCTAATGCGCTTATTGGCAGCAGCAAGCTGGCTTGCTTGCTCTAGGGCATTGAACTCACGAAGGGCACTTAAGCGCCCAACTAAGTCATTAAGCTCAGCTGGCGATTGGCTGAGTACGGCATCAATTTCTGCGCTCGTAAATGGTTTGCCAGCAAGTGATTGGTCACGGAGATAGGCGCGCAAACGATCAATGATGAAGGCATAAATATCTTCGGCCTGTGCCTTTTCTTGCACATCCTTTTGAGTAAATTGGCTCCGAGCTAGCTCGATGAGAGCCGGCAGATTTAAGGGAAGATTTTTTTCTAAGAGTAGGCGGCAGATGCCTAAGGCATGACGACGAAGCGCATACGGATCTTTATCGCCAGTAGGGGCAAGACCAACCCCCCAAATGCCCACCAAAGTTTCTAATTTGTCAGCAATCGCCAGGATGGTACCCGTTTGGGTATCTGGTAAGGCATCACCAGCAAAGCGGGGCATATAGTGCTCGCTGCAAGCTGCGGCAACTTCAGGATTTTCACCATCATGTGCAGCGTAGTAGCGTCCCATAATGCCTTGCAGTTCCGGAAACTCACCAACCATATCTGTAAGCAAGTCTGTCTTTGCAATTTCAGCGGCTCGTCCTGCGAACTCCAAGTTTGCTTGAATGCCTTGATTTTTTAATGCTTGGGCGATACCGGTAGCAATTGCAGCAACGCGTTGTGTGCGTTCAAGCTGATTGCCTAATTGATTGTGATAAACGACCTTACCAAGGTCCGCAACGCGAGAGGAAAGTGGACGCTTTTGATCTTGCTTGAAGAAGAAGCGCGCATCAGAAAGGCGTGGGCGCACAACTCGCTCATTACCCGAAATGATAGACGCCGGCTGACTAGTTTCAATATTAGAAACAATCAGAAAGCGATTGCGTAACCTCCCTACTTGATCGGTCAATGCAAAATATTTTTGATTGGTTTGCATTGTCAGAATCAGACACTCCTGCGGCACCTCCAAGAACTCTGGGTCAAAATGACATTCGTAAATCGCCGGCCATTCGACGAGCGCAGTGACTTCATCAAGCAGGCTATCTGGCATGAGCACCAAGTCATCACCAGCAGCCTTTAAAAGGGCTGACGCAATATACTCGCGGCGCTTATTAAAGCTAGACATTACTTTTGCTTGGCTATTTAGGATAGTTTCATACTGGTCTGCTGATGTAATGGAGATGGTGCCGGGCGCTAAAAAACGATGGCCATCTGTTTGGTTGCTGGCAGTAATCCCAAGCGCGCTAATGGCTAAAAGCGTTTTTCCGTGGAGGGCAATGATTTTGTGAGCGGGGCGAGCAAACTCAACATCGGCCCATTGACCATGCTTCTGCATGACTTGGTAGTGCATCATTTTGGCAATTGGTAGCTTGCTCAAGGTGGTTTCGAGCGCTGTTTGGGCCGTGCTTTCGAGCGCCGCACCAGTAGCAATTACATTGAGATACAAAGCCTCATTTTTACCTTCACCCGATTTTTCCAAAGTAGAGATATCTACATCCGCATAGCCTAGGGCGCTTAATTTTTTGAGTAGCGGTGCGGTAGCCTGACCTTGCGCATCGAATGCAATGCTGCTGGGCAATAATTTCTCGCGAACAGGAAAGTCAGGGGCTTGACTGAGCACATTGTTGATATGCACCGCAAGGCGCCGTGGTGTTGCGTACCCAATTGCTTGAGAGTTATCGCTTAATAAGCCAGCAGTTTTTAAGGTTTGGAAGATGCCATCGCTAAATGCATCGCCAAGACGACGCAGTGACTTCGGGGGAAGTTCTTCTGTTAATAATTCAATCAACAGATCTGCTGATTGAGTGGATGTATTCGATGTGCTCATAAATAGAAGGCGATACTTATGCTTTAACTTGACGTTGGCACATTGGGAACCCTAACTTTTCTCGGGACTCAAAGTAAGCTTGCGCTACAGCGCGCGAGAGGTTGCGGATACGCCCAATATAGGCAGCTCGTTCTGTCACTGAAATAGCGCCACGCGCATCTAGTAAGTTGAAGGTATGCGCAGCCTTCAGTACCATCTCATAGGCGGGCAGGGCAAGCGGTACTTCCATCAAGCGTTTTGCTTCGCTCTCAAAGTTTGCAAAGTTTACAAATAGTAAATCGGTATTGGAATGTTCGAAGTTGTAGCAAGACTGTTCCACTTC
The DNA here is from genome assembly GCA_947447945.1 of Burkholderiaceae bacterium. GTDB lineage: Bacteria > Pseudomonadota > Gammaproteobacteria > Burkholderiales > Burkholderiaceae > Polynucleobacter. The sequence continues at coordinate 30,604 of CANFLR010000010.1, read as the reverse complement.
ATTCTGGTGATACACATCGCCATAAGAAATGCCATCAGTCCATATAAGGTCATAAACGTTTGAGCAGTTTTGGATGTACATTGCTAAGCGTTCAATGCCGTAAGTAATTTCGCCAAGGACTGGTTTGCAGTCTAAGCCACCAACTTGTTGAAAGTAGGTAAATTGAGTGACTTCCATGCCATTGAGCCAGACTTCCCAGCCAAGACCCCATGCTCCTAATGTGGGGTTTTCCCAATCATCCTCTACAAAGCGCACATCATTTTCTTGAAGATTTAGACCAAGGGCTCGCAGCGAGCCGAGGTATAGCTCAAGAATATTTTCTGGAGCGGGCTTTAGAACAACTTGATATTGGTAGTAGTGCTGAAGGCGGTTGGGGTTCTCGCCATAGCGACCATCTTTGGGTCTGCGTGAGGGTTGAACATAAGCAGCTTTCCAAGGCTCTGGGCCGATAGCGCGCAAGAAAGTTGCAGTATGAGATGTTCCGGCACCAACCTCGAGGTCAATAGGCTGCAATAGGGCGCAACCTTGTTGGTCCCAGTAATCTTGGAGTTTAAGAATGATTTGCTGAAAAGTAAGCATGATTAACCTAGCTAAGCCATTGATTTTACATGGCTTAGCAGCCTAACTGCTAAAACTGTTTTTGTCGCATGTAAGCTGCGATGAGGAGGAGGCAAGAAAACAGCAAAATCGGTGCATTCCCCCAAATAACGTAAGGCGTTCTTCCGGAATACGCTTGAATCTTTGTGCGCAATGTTTCCTGAGCAAATTCGGGGAGTTGTGCAAGCACTTTGCCATCGGCGCCCAATACTGCCGTAATGCCGGTATTGGTTGCCCGTAAGGCCGGTAGACCTGTTTCTAGCGAACGCAGTTGCGACAGTCGTAACTGCTGGGTAGGCGCTTGTGATGCGCCAAACCAAGCCAAGTTAGTAATATTAATCATGAGATTTGCTGATTTCTCGCTGCGACGCAGTCTGTCGGCCAATTCACTTCCAAATACATCTTCATAACAAATAGTGATGGCAGCATACAGAGGATCATGTCCAAGCCTATTGATGGTAAACAAACTTTGGTCTTGTGAGCCTCGAGCAAAATCACTCAAAGGCACGCCAAAGGCTTTTACAAACCAATGAAATCCGGGTGGAATAAATTCTCCAAAAGGTACTAAGTGAGATTTATCGTACTGGTAGGGAGGTGCATTTGCACTTAGGCCCAAGGCTCTATTTGAAAACTCTCTGCCGTCTGGAGGATTAATATGTTTACCAATAATGCCGAATAACAAATTACTTTGAGTGGTATTGGAAAAATCTTGCAAGCTACCTAAAAGGCCTGTGGGTAAATTACTTTCTGGCCACGAGAAAGCAGTTTCAGGGCTCACTACAAGCTCGGCATGAGATGATTTCATCGCATGCTCATAAAACTGCATTTGTTTATATATCCCATTCGGATTAAAGATTAAGCTTTGTGCGAAATTTCCTTGAATTAGTTCAATGCTGAGTGGTTCGCCTTGTGGTTTCGTGAAGTGCCATACAGAAAGTATGGGCATCAAAAGCAGAATGCAGGTAAGGGCAATTCCGTTGGCCTTCGGTTGTTTTATGAATCGATAGAGTAACCAAGAGGACCATACGGCAAAAAAGGTACATGCAAGCCCGCCAAAATAAGGAGCGATTGCACTAAAGGGGCCATTCACTTGTAATTCGGCTAAACCAAGCCAAGGAAATCCCGTAAATAGCCAGCCTCTAAACCACTCAATGACTACCCAGTTGGCAGCTAACACCAAGCCCAAAAAGAAATTCTTTTTAAAAAAGTAGATTGGTAGAGTGGCGGTAGAAAAAAACAGGGCATTGTATGCGGCAAGCAAGAAAACAGCGGCACAAGACAAGAGAATGTTCATGCCCCCCACGTCGTGTAAGCTAATGTAGATCCACCAAAGGCCGATGATAAAGTAGCCAAGCCCTATAGATATACCGGCAAGGTAGTATTGTTTGATGGAGTTCGACTTAATGTTTTCTAGGCCCCACCAAGCCAAGCTCAACAAAGGAAGCTGAATCCAGCCCCCAAAAGGCAACTCCGCTACTAACGCCAATATTGCCCCAAGAGCAAAAAGTGCCGGCAAGCTAATGCACTTACGAATTTTGAGTTGTAGCCAATCCATTGCAGTGATATCTAAATGGATTTTTTTGGGGTGAGACGTGCCAGAAGAATATGAATCTGTCTCGGATCTGCGCGCTGCACTTCAAATTCAACATGATCGATTTGAACCAATTCACCCATTTTCGGAACGCGACCCAAGTGCTGAATCACAAGACCTGCAACTGTTTCAATATTTTCATCCTTGAAATGAGTACCTAGAGCAGCATTGAGTTGTTCTAACTCAGTAATTCCTTTGATTCGCATGTCACCGTTATCGAGGGAGATGATGTTGTCAGCTTCCTCATCAATATCATGTTCGTCCTCGATATCCCCCACAATTTGCTCGAGCACATCTTCGATGGTGATGATCCCAGCAACGCTGCTGTATTCATCTACAACTATTGCAAGGTGATTGCGATTGTCTTTAAAGTCACGCAGTAAAACACTGAGTCTTTTGGATTCTGGAATAAAGACCGCTGGACGCAACCAGTCGCGCACCTGAAAATCATGTTCAATTGAATGACGTAAAAGATCTTTGGCCAACAGAATCCCGATGACATTATCTTTATTGCCTTCATATACTGGGAAGCGTGAATGTGCTGCAGTAATGACGCTCTTAATAATTTCTGGTAGCGATAGGTTGATATCAATCCAGTCTATTTGAGTGCGCGGTACCAGGATATCGCGGGCACACAGCCGACCTACTTGAAAAACCCCTTCAATCATCGACAGCGCATCAGCATCAATCAATCCTTCACTTTGTGCTTCCCTCAGCGTATCAATGAGTTCTTGCCGTCGCTCAGTAGGGCTAGTGGGTTGTGGCGTCAAAAAATCAGCCAGGCGCTCTAGTAAGGATTTGGTGGGGTCAGGCATATTGGAAGAATAGCGTAGAAATAAGAAGTTCAAGTGAAAGCCGAGTAAATTCCATTTACAGCAAGATATAGGGGTTTGCGAATCCCAGGCCCTTTAAGATTTTTATCTCTAAGCGTTCCATTTTTTGAGCTGCATGATCAATTTCATGATCATATCCTTGAGCATGTAAGCAACCATGAATAATTAAATGAGCTAAATGTGACTGAATAGTTTTTCCTTGAGCACGCGCTTCAGCTTGAATAATTGGTAGGCACAAAATAATGTCTGCCACCAAGGACTTTTTACTGAGCTCGTATGGAAAGGTTAGAACATTGGTTGCCTTGTCTTTAGATCTGAAAGCCTGATTCAGTTTTTTACCTTCCAGTCGATTAACAAAACGTAAGGTCAATAGTCCGCTGCTTTTGGTTGTTTCTCTGACCCACTTTTTAATAAGGGTATGAGAGGCGATCGTGCCCAGTATTTTCTCAATTGCCGGGCTGGCACATTGAAGATCAATTGTGAGTTTTTGCATGGGCTTAGATTGAGTTGGTATGGGTATGGACTAATTCGCCGCGCAAGGTGTAATTGAGAGCCTCGGTAATTTCAACATCAACCATTTTGCCGATCCATTGATTAAAATCTTGAGTTGGCATGGGAATATGGATGACGCGATTATTAGCGGAGCGCCCTTGCAGATTTACGCCATCTTTGGCTAAGCCTTCGATTAATACCTTTTCAATATTGCCCAACATGTTTTGGCTAATCACAGTCGCTTGAGATTCAACCAGGGCTAATAAGGTTTGCAGACGCTTGAGTTTGACTTCGGAGGGGGTTTCATCCGAAAGATTGGCGGCAGGTGTGCCTGGGCGGGGACTAAAAATAAAACAGAAGCTGTTATCAAACTCGAGATCTCGAACCATCTTCAGAAGTTTTTCAAAATCAGCATCAGTCTCGCCTGGGAAGCCAACAATAAAGTCGCTTGATAGTGTGAGGTCTGGCCTGACTGTGCGCATCTTGCGAATAATGCTCTTATATTCTAGGGACGTATAACCACGTTTCATTGCTGAGAGAATAGAGTCAGAGGCATGCTGGACTGGCAAGTGAAGATGGCTTACTAATTTGGGGACTTTGGCGTAGACATCAATCAAGCGCTGAGTAAATTCTTTTGGGTGACTCGTGGTAAAGCGAATACGCTCAACCCCTGGGATCTCGGCAACATACTCAATCAAGAGTGCAAAGTCTGCAATCTCATTGGTGTTGCCCATCTCTCCCAAATACGCATTAACGTTTTGCCCAAGCAAAATAATTTCTTTGACGCCCTGCGAAGCTAGACCTGCAACTTCGGTTAACACATCATCAAAGGGTCGAGAAACCTCTTCTCCGCGGGTATAGGGCACAACACAATAGCTGCAATATTTTGAGCAACCTTCCATGATCGAAACGTAAGCAGAGCCGCGTGTTTGTCGAGAGGCGGGAAGGTGATCAAATTTTTCAATTTCTGGAAATGAAATATCTACCTGTGAAACTCCAGTCTCACGACGCTTAGCCAGCAAATCAGAGAGACGATGTAAAGTCTGCGGGCCAAACACCACATCTACATAGGGGGCACGACTAATAATTTGTTGACCCTCTTGACTGGCAACGCAACCGCCAACTCCAATCAATAAGTTAGGCTTCAGTTTTTTAATTTCGCGTAAGCGACCTAGATCCGAAAATACCTTATCTTCTGCCTTTTCTCGAATGGAGCAGGTATTCAGGAGCACAAGGTCTGCATCTTCTGGTGAATCCGTCATCTCCATGCCTTCGTTTGCATGGAGGATATCTGCCATCTTGCCCGAGTCATACTCGTTCATTTGACAGCCAAAGGTTTTGATATAAAGCTTTTTCATATGCCGTTCTCAGGTTTATAGCTGGGGGCGAAGCGGAGATTTTACGGCAACAATCCTCTTACATCAGCCGATAGACCAAAATAGTGACCAGAGTGGGCGGTAAAGCCGCTAGCAATAGGTAGCCGGCAGAGACTGCTGTGTTTGGGAAGTAGGCGCGCAAAATTGCAATACCCGCAGGATTGGGCGCATTCGCAATCACCGTGAGCCCACCTCCAGCTACAGCGCCACCAACCAGGGCCAGTTTAAATTCTGGCGAAGTGTCGCTTACCAGGGACCCTAAATAGGTTAGCGCAGCGTTATCAGTAATTGCTGTGAGGGCAAGGCTGCCATAAAACACTGCCGTTGGACTCATATTTTCCAAGATTGGTTGGAGCCACCATCTTTGCAGTCCCCCAAGAACAATCAAGCCAGCCAAGAAAAATCCAACCAATAGCGCTTCGCGCAAAATTAAGGGGCTTTGGTGTTTGGGGTATGCGGTGGTATATCCGATAAAGAATAGTAAGAGCCACATAAAGATCACGGGATCATGTGCGAAGCTGACAATGCCAATGAGAAATAAGAGGTGTATCAAAGTGGTCACTATTGATAACTTCTTCTGAGAATGCTTGATTTCTGGGTCGATCAATTGGTGTCGAAATAACACTGTTGCCGCTAGCGCATTAATCAAAATAGCAATGCAAGATTCCAGACCAAAATTGCTAAACATGAAGCCGCTACTCCAGCCCCATGTGGAAGCAACCATTAAGACGGGGGGCGCGGCAAAATTCGTAAGCGTACCGCCAATAGAAATATTGACGAACAGAACACCCAAAGTGCCAAAGAGCAAGGCTTGAGAGCATTTGTGGCGATAAACCAAATCTCGCAATAGAAATGCCGCTAAGGTCATGGCCGCTGGTTCAGTGATCAGCGATCCCAGTAGTGGCGTCACACCGAGCGTAAAGAAATACAAGGTGGGCGCAGCTTTGGTGCGAAACCCTATTTGCGCTACTGAGGTAAGGCCCCTTAAGAGTTGACTGGCAAAATCTAGAACAGGCTTACTGCCAGCAACAACCATAATGGCAAAGACAAATAATGGTTCAGTGAAGTTGCGTTCGTCAACATACCTTTTGGCAGTCTCCAAATCACTTGCAAGCCACATGAAAATAATCAGAATGGCAGCCCAAAAGCCGAAGACAATTTCTACTTCACCAAGGAGGTGCCATAGACCAGCATGCTTGGGCAATTTTTTTGCAAGACCCTCAAAATAAGAGGTGCAAAAAGTATGTACTAGGGCGATAGCAAAAAGAATGCTCGCGCCGAGTTCAGTAGGGGTAAAGTTCATAATCGAATGGTATCAGTTGCTGAAGTCAAATAAAGGTTTAGCACTTTGGGGGATTTTGATGAAATTAAAGATTGGTTATCAAGAATTAATTGCACAAGCAATGGAAGAAATTGAAACGGTCCCGCTTCTGCAGGCGAAAGATTTTCTGGAAGATCCCAATACTGTTTTTGTGGATATTCGAGACGTGCGTGAGCTCGAGCGCGAGGGGATGATTCCCAATGCCTTGCACGCCCCCCGCGGAATGCTAGAGTTTTGGGTGGATCCCGATAGCCCTTATTTCAAGCCAATTTTTGGGGAGGGTAAGCGTTTGGTTTTGTATTGCGCTTCAGCTTGGCGATCGGCTTTAGCCACAGAAACCTTAAAAAGAATGGGGGTGCCAGCGGTATGCCATTTGGAAGGGGGATTTACTGCTTGGAAGAAAGCGGATCTTCCCATTGCCACCAAGCCCCAGAAGTCGTAATCTGCCTAAATTTTAAGCAGATCCTGCTCTTGAAATTGGGCGCATTAACCCCATTTAAGAATGGTTAATAACATTTATTCAGAAGGTTAGGATCCCGCATGACCGTAGCTAGCAAAGAAACCTTGGGCTTTCAGGCCGAAGTAAAGCAACTCTTACAACTCATGATTCATTCCTTGTACTCCAATAAGGAAATCTTTTTGCGTGAGTTGATTTCGAATGCATCAGATGCATCCGATAAGCTGCGATTTGAAGGCATTGCTAATCCAGATTGGTATGGTGATGATTCAGATCTCAGCATTCGGGTGAGTTTTGATAAGGCTGCTAGAACAGTAAGTATTTCCGATAATGGTATCGGCATGAGTCGCGATGAGGTAATTGCTAATCTCGGCACTATTGCGCGGTCTGGCACAAAAGAATTCTTTTCCAATCTATCCGGGGATCAGCAAAAAGATGCTGCCCTGATTGGTCAATTTGGGGTTGGATTTTATTCTGCTTTTATCGTTGCTGATCGCATTACTGTAGAAACCCGTCGCGCAGGTTTGCCGGCGCAAGATGGTGTCCGTTGGGAATCCGACGGTTCGGGAGAGTTTACGGTTGAGTTAATTCATCGTGCACAACGTGGCACCACTATCACCATGCACTTGCGTGAAGGTGAGGATGATTTCTTATCGAGCTATAAGCTCAAATCAATCATTCGTAAATATTCTGATCATATTTCTTTGCCGATTCAAATGAATAAAGAAGAATGGGATGAAGAGAAAAAAGAGCAAGTCGTTAAAGATGAGCTTGAAAGCATTAATCAATCTAGCGCCTTGTGGGCGCGTGCAAAAGCTGATATCACCGAAGAGCAGTACAACGAGTTTTACAAGCATCTCTCCCATGATTATGAAAATCCCCTTTGCTATTCTTTGAATCGCGTTGAAGGGCGAAGTGAATTTACCCAGCTCTTATATATACCAGCACGCGCACCTTTTGACTTATGGGATCGCAATAAGCGTGGTGGTATCAAGTTGTATGTGAAGCGCGTCTTTATCATGGAAGATGCGGAGCAATTGATGCCAATCTACCTTCGCTTTGTTACGGGCGTCATCGACTCTACCGACTTGCCGTTAAATGTATCCCGAGAAATCTTGCAAGAGTCACGAGATGTCAAAGTTATTCGTGAAAGTTCAACCAAGCGCGTTTTAAGTATGCTTGAGGAGTTGGCCAATAGTGAAGATGAGGTCAAGCAAGAGAAATACCGTACTTTCTGGAGCCAGTTTGGACAAGTGTTGAAGGAGGGTATTGGTGAAGACCAGTCCAATCAAGAGCGCATCTTAAAGCTATTACGCTTCGCAAGTACTCACTCGGATACGTCTGATCAAGCAGTTTCATTGCCTGAGTATGTCTCTCGTATGAAAGAGGGTCAGGACAAAATCTATTACGTGACTGGCGAAACCTTTAATGCTGCCAAGAACAGCCCCCATCTTGAAATTTTCCGCAAGAAGGGCGTAGAGGTGCTCTTACTCTCAGATCGTGTTGACGAATGGATGCTCTCCTTCTTCACGGAGTTTGACGGTAAACAACTGGCTTCGGTTGCAAAAGGCGGCCTTGACCTCGGTGCATTGGGGGATTCAGCAGAAAAGCACGAGCATGAAGAGACCGAAAAGTCATTCAAGGATTTGCTGGAAAAAATGAAGATCGCTCTGACTGACAAAGTCAAAGATGTACGAGTGACTTTTCGTCTAACAGACTCCCCAGCATGTTTGGTCGCCGATGAGAATGAGCTTTCTGGCAATTTATTACGAATGCTCAAGGCTGCAGGCCAACAGGCGCCAGATATGAAGCCTATCTTAGAGATTAATCCTGAACACCCATTACTATTAAAGCTGAAATACGATGACAAGCAGTTTAATGAGTGGACTAATGTGCTCTTTGATCAAGCACTTTTAGCAGAGGGTGGTCAGCTCAATGATCCTGCTGGATATGTAAAACGTATCAATCAGTTATTACTCAACCAATAAAGATCATCATGAGAAAAGTTCAGTCCCAGTTTGGCAAAGGCCCATTGCAGCAAAAAATAGCCGTTGGAGATTTGCATGTTTTAGCTGATGCAGAAATTGGCAATGGTGGTAGCGGGACTGGTCCTTCGCCCCATGAGTATCTTGCCGTGGCATTGGCTTCGTGTACTAGCATGACCTTAAAAATGTACGCTGAGCGTAAGACCTGGAAATTGGTTAATGCAACGGTGACCGTTGTTATTGAGCGGGTAAACGATGTTGAAGTTTTTGTTCGTGATATTCAACTGCTAGGTGATTTAGATCTCGAGCAAAAAGAGCGTTTGCTGGATATCGCGACCAAGTGCCCTATTCATAAAGCATTAGCTGGTGAGATCCAAATAAAAACCCAGCTTGTAAATTAACAAGCTGGGTGGGTATTGCGTCACCGCTAATGGGTGAAGTTGATACTCAGTTGGTGGTACTTTGACTCTTCTGACTGTTTTTTCCAGCCTTGTAACCTGAGTTGTACTCAGCAGCCTGCTCCTTTTTGTAGGCATCGTATACATAACCAGAGGCTGCGCCAACTGCTGCGCCACCGACTGCACCCCAGAGGGGGTTGCCGTGGAAGATTGCGGTACCGACTGCGCCAGCTGCTGCACCGATAGAGGCGCCAGATAAAGTGCGCTGTTCGGTGTTGCTCATATTGGAGCAGGCGGTGATTGCTAAGCTTACTACTGCGACAGTGATGATTTTTTTCATATCAACTGATCCTTATATCAATATTGGTTGTGTTAGCTTATTTTCTGGCGCAAGGAAAGCGCATTGCTAAGAAGCCTAAAACTGTTCCAGCAGCTGGTTTATCAGCTGTTTCTGGATTGGCTTGGGCAAAGCTAACAAAGTCACCAATGACTTCATCGCGTTTTGGAGCCGGTTGTTTGACACAGATAAATGGTTTTGCACGCTGTGGATGGCGAGTAGCTAAATAAGTATCGTAAATAGCCGTGGTGTAGCCAACACAAAAACTACGAGATTCTGGGCTAGCGGGGAGCTTGCAAACGTTGACAAGCTCTTGTGTGCTCAGGACTGCAATTTTTTCTTGAGCTTGTGCAAGACCAGAAAAAGCACCGATTGCAATTAAAACAGCTAAAACTTTTTTCATGAATTCTCCCTCGGGTAGATATAAAAATGATCATAAACCATAATTCAGCCGAAATTTGCACTAATTTAGTGCAAATTGCACCGAAATAGGATCGTATTTTCCCCATAATGAGGCAAAACAAAAAAGGGGGTTGCAATGGAGAATTTGAAAACAGGCAGTGATGCTTTATTCATTTTGTTGGGCGCCATCATGGTGCTGGCAATGCATGCGGGCTTTGCTTTTTTAGAGCTTGGAACGGTGCGCAATAAGAATCAAGTGAATGCCCTAGTCAAAATCTTAGTCGATTTTGCAGTATCAACGATTGCATATTTCTTTATCGGCTACAGCATTGCATATGGCGTGAATTTCTTTTCAGGAGCAGAGATCCTAGCTCAGAAAAATGGCTATGAATTGGTGAAATTTTTCTTTCTATTGACTTTTGCTGCTGCAATTCCGGCGATCGTCTCTGGTGGGATTGCAGAGCGGGCCAAATTCAATCCGCAATTAATCGCCACTTTTATATTGGTGGGATTTGTGTATCCCTTCTTTGAAGGAATTGCCTGGAATCAGCATTACGGTATTCAAGCTTGGATCAAAACAGTGACGGGTGAAGAGTTCCACGATTTCGCTGGCTCGGTGGTGGTTCATGCGGTTGGCGGTTGGATTGCTCTGCCCGCAGTGATTTTGCTTGGAGCACGTCGCGGTCGTTATAACAAGGATGGCAATATTTCTGCGCATCCGCCTTCCAGCATTCCATTCTTAGCTTTAGGAGCATGGATCTTGGCTGTTGGCTGGTTTGGTTTTAATGTTATGAGTGCGCAAAGTATCGATAAGATCAGCGGCCTTGTGGCTTTAAATTCTTTGATGGCGATGGTGGGCGGGACATTGGCTGCATGGCTTGTAGGTCGTAATGATCCAGGGTTCACCTATAACGGTCCTTTAGCTGGCTTAGTGGCGGTATGTGCTGGCTCGGATTTAATGCACCCCCTTGGCGCATTGATCGTTGGCTTGGTTGCAGGCGGCCTCTTTGTCTATATGTTTACCTTAGTGCAAAACCGTTGGAAAATTGATGATGTATTAGGTGTATGGCCTTTGCATGGCTTGTGTGGTCTATGGGGCGGTTTGGCAGCGGGCATCTTTGGTGCAAAGGCACTAGGGGGAATTGGTGGTGTCTCATTTACTGCTCAGCTCATTGGTAGCGCGCTAGGTGTAGCCATAGCCTTGGTCGGCGGCTTTTTGGTCTACGGCTCATTGAAGTTGGTATTGGGAATACGCATGTCTCAAGAAGAAGAGTATGAAGGTGCAGATTTAAGTGTGCATCGCATTTCTGCAACACCAAATCGAGAACCAAACTGGTAGTTAGCGTATTACGATTTTGTAACTTTTGTAATTTATTCTTGCCTATAATGAGTTATGGCTATATTTGAACTAGACGGAATTGCTCCTCAACTCGAGGAGGGAGCTTGGGTTGCCGAGAGCGCTGAAGTGATCGGCAAAGTGCATCTTCACAAGAACGCCAGTATTTGGCCTACTGTGGTTGTGCGCGGCGATAACGACCTGATTGAAATTGGTGAGGATAGCAATGTACAGGATGCTTCTGTATTGCACACTGATCCAGGTTTTGAGTTAATTATCGGCAAGCGCGTGACAGTTGGCCATCAGGTAATGTTGCACGGTTGTCAAATTGGCGACGGTACTCTGATTGGTATTGGTGCCGTCGTGTTAAATGGCGCAAAAATTGGTAAGAACTGCTTGGTTGGAGCAGGCGCATTAGTTACTGAAGGAAAAGAGTTTCCTGACGGCTCAATGATTTTGGGTTCACCAGCTAAAGTGGTAAAGACTCTCGGACCAGAGCAGATGCAAAAGATTGAAGATATCGCTGGCCGTTATGTAAAAAATGCCCAGCGTCACGCCAAGACACTTAAACGGATTTCTTAAAAACTTCTGCGCCATAGGGGCAATATTGACCCTTTAGGCGATCCTGAAAAAGTGCTTTAGACTTTCATTGATATGGAAGAAATTCTTTTTTGGATTAGCGTCATTGCAACGATTGCATTTGCCATTACTGGGGTGCTAGCGATTGCTGATCGTGGCGTTGATATTTTCGGGGTTTTAGTCTTAGGCGTCATCACAGCAATTGGTGGCGGCACTGTTCGCGACATCATTTTGGCGGCTCCGACTTTTTGGTCTCAGTCACAAATTTATGTTTGGCTTGCTTTGGGTGCTAGCATCCTTACCTTTGTTGCCGAATCATTCTTCACTCGCCCACAAATTTATCGTGGGATGCTTTATATCGATGGATTGGGTGCCGCGCTATTTGCAATTGCGGGTGCTGATAAGGCCTGGAATATGGGCTTTGGTTTACCGCTTGGACCCGTTATCTTGGGTCTCGTGACAGCCATTGGCGGGGGATTATTACGAGATATCCTGGCGGGACGAAAAAACTTATTAATGACAGATGAGTTATACGCAATCCCAGTCACTTTGGGTTGCTGTGTATATGTATTGATTCTGAATTTCTTGCCGCAATACACTATTGAAGCTTCGGTGATATGTATGTTGGCAATTTTTGGATTACGTGCAGCAGCGATTTATTGGGATCTACGCGTGCCGAAAATATTCATTACTAAAACGCGCTAACAGCTCCATCGCTGCGTGGATCCCAGCCGCCACGTAAGACTCCAGATGGCTCTTGTATGATGCAGCCAGCATGACCAACAGTCTCATCAAATGCATCTAGCATTTCAATTTCATGACCAAGTGCGTGTAATTCCTTGGCAACCCAAGGACTAAAGCGGGATTCGAGTTTGAGGCTATCGCTCGTTTGCCCCCAGGTGCGACCAAGCAACCAACGTGGACGACTGATGGCGTCTTGAGGATCAAGACCGTAGGTTGCAGTACGAGTAAATACAGCACACTGCGTTTGAGGTTGCCCATCGCCACCCATAGTGCCATAGACCATTTGCCGACCATCTTTAAATAGAGCAAGGGCGGGGTTTAAGGTATGAAATGGTTTGCGATAGGGCTCGAGATGGTTAAGAGCTTTGGGGTCTAAAGAAAAACTGCAGCCTCGGTTTTGCCAGTTCACACCAGATTGTGGCAGCACAATTCCAGCACCAAACTCATGGTAGATACTTTGAATAAAAGAAACAGAATTTCCTTGTCCATCGATCACACCCATCCAGATCGTGTCTGCTGGGCCTTGACCTTGGCCCCAAGGTAAGGCTTTTTCAGGATTGATGTTTTTAGCCAGCTTCTTCAAAAAAGCAGGAGCTAAAAAGGATTGCGCATTTTTAACCATGTAAGCAGGATCGGTTATAAATTTATCGCGCACTTTGAATGCCTGCTTCGTTGCCTCAACGCAATGATGAACGTATTGAGTGCTGTCTACTTTGAAGCGCTTTAGGTTTAATTGATCCAAAATCCCAATGATCATTAATGACACCACTCCTTGCGTCGGTGGCGTCATATTGTAAACATTTCCGAGGCTGTGTTTTAGTTCAAGAGGGTCAATGAGTTTTGCATGATGGCGCTCTAGGTCGACTAATCGCAAAGGACTGCCAATATCGGTGAGCTCTTTTGCAAGAACAGTCGCTAAATCACCGCGGTAGAAATCTTCCGTTCCTCTTCTGGCAATTTGCCTTAAAGTTTTCGCAAGCCGTTCTTGTTTAAAAATACTTCCCACTGCAGGCACCTTGCCATCTACTAAAAAGGTTTGTGCAAATCCCGAGATGGGTGAGAGTTCCTCGCGCTTCTTAGCGGTCAGACTGGACTGACTTTGGGTAACGGGTACACCGGATTCTGCATAGAGAATGGCGTCAGCAAGTAAGCGAGAGAGAGGAATTTTTCCTTTTAGGGCTTGTTTAGAAAGTTGCAGCGCTGCGCCCCAACCGGAAATAGTGCCCGCTACTGTATTGGCTGCTTCGGGTCCACGAAATGGAATGGCCTTGGTGATATCGCGTTCTGCGTACCATTTTTTAGTAGCGAGACCAGCTGTAGCTCCACAGGCATCAATGCCGCCCATGGCTTTTCCTGGGGAGTGGATTATCCAAAATGAATCACCACCAATAGAGTTCATATGTGGGTAGACAACAGCAATTGTTGCTGCTGCTGCAATCATCGCTTCCAGTGCGTTACCACCTTCTTTCAAAACCGCTAAAGCGGATTCTGATGCAAGTGAATGTGGCGCCACCGCCATCCCACGAATACCCCATTTTTGCTGCATAGATTGCTCCCCAGATGTTTTATTGCTATTTCTGCTATTAGCATTGTAGAACTCGGGAAAACCCCGATCCTATTTGATGGGGAGTTACCCTAATTATGTGATTTCTATGAAAATTTCCACCGCATAATTAGTCCGTTGTTTATTTTCTATAAAAATAGTTAGGAGCTTCTGATGTCAACATCAATTAAAGCAGCCCCAATGACCGCTGAAGAACGCAAAGTTATTTTTGCATCCTCTTTAGGTACGGTTTTTGAGTGGTACGACTTTTATCTTTACGGTTCACTTGCCGCAATTATTGCGAAGCAATTTTTCTCTGGCTTAGATGCTGGCTCAGCCTTCATTTTCGCTTTATTGGCTTTTGCTGCCGGCTTCATTGTGCGCCCTTTTGGTGCTTTAGTATTTGGACGCTTAGGCGATTTAATTGGCCGTAAGTACACTTTCTTAGTCACTATTTTGATTATGGGTGGCTCGACATTTATCGTGGGTATTTTGCCTAATTACGCCAGTATCGGTGCTGCTGCACCGGTCATCTTGATTGCATTGCGTATGCTTCAGGGCTTGGCTCTAGGTGGTGAGTACGGTGGTGCTGCAACCTATGTTGCCGAGCATGCTCCTCATGGTAAGCGTGGTGCTTACACGGCTTGGATTCAAACAACGGCCACCCTTGGTTTGTTCCTCTCCTTGATTGTGATTTTGGTCACACGCGAGTTGACTGGCCCAGACTTTGATGTTTGGGGTTGGCGTATTCCATTTATTGCTTCTATTGCTCTCTTGGGTATTTCTGTCTGGATTCGTTTGTCCATGAATGAATCTCCAGCGTTCAAGAAGATGAAAGATGAAGGCAAGTTGTCTAAGGCACCTTTGACCGAGTCATTTGGTCAATGGAAGAACCTAAAGATTGTGATCTTGGCACTCTTTGGATTGGTTGCTGGTCAAGCAGTGGTTTGGTATACAGGGCAGTTCTACGCTTTGTTCTACCTTACCCAAGTATTGAAAGTAGATGCTAAGACAGCAAACTTGTTAATTGCTGCATCACTACTTGTTGGTACGCCATTCTTCGTTGTGTTTGGTAGCTTGTCAGATAAGATCGGCCGCAAGGTCATCATCATGGCTGGCCTGTTGTTGGCCGTGATTACCTACATTCCGAATACACCAGTTTCCGTATTTAATGGCTTAACGCACTTTGCTAATCCTAAGTTGGAAGCTGCAATGGCAACGGCGCCTGCTACGGTTACTGCCGATGTTAATGAATGTACCTTCCAGTTCAATCCAACAGGTACTGGAAAATTCACTAGCTCTTGCGATATTGCGAAACAAGTGATGGCCTCAAACTCTGCCAGCTACACTACTGTTGCTGCACCTGCTGGTTCAGTGGCTGTGGTGAAGATTGGCGATGTTGAAATCACTGGCTATACCGCCAAAGGTTTGGATCCAGCTGATGCAAAAGCGAAGGATGCTGAATTTAAGAAGGCTATTCGTGAGGCTCTGAATAAAGAGGGCTATCCTGCCAAAGCAGATCTAGCTGATATTAACTATGTAGCTGTGTTCTTCTTGTTGCTCTACCTTGTGATTCTGGTAACGATGGTGTATGGTCCGATCGCGGCGATGTTGGTTGAGATGTTCCCAACCCGCATTCGTTATACCTCGATGTCTTTGCCATACCATATTGGTAACGGTTGGTTTGGTGGCTTGTTGCCAACGATCTCCTTTGCCTTGGTGGCGCAGAACGGTAATATTTATTACGGTCTCTGGTACCCAATTATCATTGCCGCAATGACTTTGGTTATCGGTGTACTCTTCGTTCGTGAAACAAAAGATGTTGATATTTATGCGCGTGACTAAAGAGCTGCACTAAGAAGTTTTAGTGCGACACATTTAAAACCCGATCACTCAGTGGTCGGGTTTTTTTATTCCCATAAATTTTGTTGATTGCTGCGATTGAGCAGCGCAAGGTTTTGTTCGGCAATCGAGGTTTCTCGTCGACCTGGAATCACTGTAATGCCAGCGCCTGCTGTCAGAGAGCCCTCTTGATGAACGCGTAAATACCAACCGCTTAGACCCAATTGCAGCATTGCTTTTGCTGCACCCTTGTAGCCCATAGTGATATTAAATTTGAAGCAGGGTTCACGTAGCTTTACAACAGAAAACTCTAAATCTCCGATGATCAGTTTGTCGCCAATGTAAACATCTTTCTCCAGTAAACCCTCAATCGTAAAATTTTCTCCAATGGCGCCATGCTGAAGATTGACCGGTTGACGTGTCTCTCGAGTCAGTAATTCATTCCAAAAAGCATAGTGCTCCGCTGGATAGGCATAGATTGCTTTATCAATTCCACCATGCATCGCAAGATCTGCTTGCTCATCACCTTCAACGCCCAGCTTGTTTATCGCTACAGGGGTAAGCTTGCCTAAGTTGCTTATTGAATATTTGTGAATTGCTGAGACCACTTTTTTATCATTCAGACGGTGTTCTCCAAAGAGTGGGGCAACTTTGCCCGCAGAGATAGATAAAAGTCGCATAAGTGTTTTCGCCTGATAAGATCAAATCATAAGTCCACAAGGGAGATTAATGAGTATATATATGAGGGTTTTGCTGTTGCTGGCTTGTATGGCAATTGGTCAGTTTGCATACGGCAAGTGGGATGAAGAGCGCGATGTCACCACGAATGGCAAAGAAGAGTTTATTTATTACTTCAAGACCAACGAACAGGGTCAGAAGCTAGTATTGGACAAGTATGCAAAACGCCTCATTTTTATACGACCAGACCGATTTCATAAGCGCACCATTAGACAAATCAAGATTGATGGAGTGGCTTTAGAGGTCACCAGCGACCCTTTCTCCCACTACCCAGAACAGACTGCGATTGTTTTTGAGAACAAGGATGAGGTGCTTAAAAGGCTTTTTTTAGCTAAAAAAGTGGAGTTCAATGTCTTCTATGGTCGAGAAGGGGCTGTTAGTGCCTTTCAAATTAGATAAAGGAATTGCCTTACCTTAGACAGATGAATCTTGATCATTTACAATCATGAGTTCGGCGATTTAGCTCAGTTGGTTAGAGCGATGGAATCATAATCCACAGGTCCGGGGTTCGAATCCCTGAATCGCCACCAAATCTAAAGGCCATTGCCCAGCGGTAGTGGCCTTTTTCTTAAGATCTTGCGATGAGCAATATGTCTAAATTTTGGAACTTTGTCCTTTTTCAACTAGGTTGGTTTGCCTGTGTTTGGGGTGCAGCTGCACACCAAGTATTTTGGCCAGTGCTTGCTACTGCAGCCTATATTGGTTTTCATATTTGGCGATCAGACTCTCCTAAATTGGAGGCTAGGCTCATCATTAAGGCTACTCTATTTGGAGTAAGTGCTGACTCACTTATTATGTATTTGGGTTTATTGGACTTCCAAAATGAATGGCCAAGCCCCTACCTTTCCCCCGCATGGATGTGGGTACTTTGGGCTTTGGTGGCCAGTACTATTAATGGATCCCTCTCATGGCTTAGGACCAAACCTATATTAGGGGTAGTTCTAGGGGCCCTTTGTGGGCCAATGTCATATGAGGCTGGAATACGGATGGGCGCGGGTACATGGGGTGCAGGTAGCCAAGTAATGGGACTTATAGCGCTCGGAGTCATTTGGGGCGTAGCAATTCCACTATTGTTTTACTGGGCCCACACCCCAGTAGAGCATTGCTTAGACAAAAATCCGTAATTTCTTCAAAAAAGTTGCTTGCAAATAGTACTGTTGTTATATACAGTAACTACTAAGTTGTTAAACAGCAGCAAAAATTCGGAAAAAAGCCCAAAACATAGCGAAAAGGAATTGGAAATGGCCCTAGATGATAAGAAAAAATCAGCCTCATCAGAGTTTGAGGGAATGAGCGGAGAAAAGCAAAAGGCCTTAACTGCAGCCTTGGCGCAAATTGAAAAACAATTTGGCAAGGGCTCAATCATGAGATTGGGCGATGCAGAGATTAGTCAAGATATCCAGGTCGTATCCAGTGGTTCACTAGGTCTAGATATCGCACTTGGGGTTGGTGGTTTAGCGCGCGGACGCGTTATTGAGATTTACGGGCCGGAATCATCAGGTAAAACCACGTTAACCTTGCATGCTATTGCGGAGATGCAAAAATTAGGTGGGACCTGTGCATTTATTGATGCTGAGCATGCACTTGATGTTCAGTATGCTTCTCGCTTGGGTGTGGACGTTAACAATTTGTTGATTTCTCAGCCAGACACTGGAGAGCAAGCATTGGAAATTGCGGATGCCTTGGTGCGTTCAGGCTCAATTGATTTAATCGTGATTGATTCTGTAGCCGCACTAGTTCCAAGGGCTGAGATTGAAGGCGACATGGGTGATTCCTTGCCAGGCTTGCAGGCTCGATTGATGAGTCAGGCTTTGCGCAAGTTAACGGGTGCCATCAAGCGGACAAACACTACTGTGATTTTCATCAACCAAATTCGCATGAAGATTGGTGTCATGTTTGGTTCGCCTGAAACCACTACTGGCGGTAATGCGCTGAAGTTCTACGCTTCTATGCGCTTAGATATTCGTCGTATTGGTAGTATTAAAAAAGGTGATGAAGTTGTAGGTAACGAGACACGCGTCAAGGTTGTGAAAAACAAAGTTTCTCCGCCATTCCGTGAGGCAATCTTTGACATCATGTACGGTGCAGGCATATCAAGAGAGGGTGAGATTATCGATATGGGCGTAGAGGCCGATATCGTAGAAAAATCTGGCTCTTGGTATAGCTACAACGGTGATCGTATTGGTCAAGGAAAAGATAATGTCCGTGAGTTTTTGAAAGAGAACCCAGCAATTGCTAAGGACATCGAAGGCAAGATCCGCGAGAAATTAGGTGTTAAAGCAGGAACAGCTGTTGTGACTGATGTGCTGAGCGAAGAAGAGGAAGTTGAATAGTTCGATGTCAGAGCTTGGCAGCAAAACCCAGCAAAGCCCGAGTCTCAAAGCTCGGGCTTTGCGCCTTTTATCTTTGCGAGAATATAGTCGCAAAGATTTAGCCACCAAGCTTGAAGAGTTGGTTAAAAGATCATCCAAGCTCTCCCCAAAACAAGACGAACCAGAATCAGGCGCCCCCGGAGAATCCGTGACATTGCAAATACAAGCTGTTTTAGATGATTTTGAGGCGAGAGGTTGGTTATCGGATGACCGTTTTGCCGAAGCCTTGGTGCGGCGCAGGAGCGAACGATATGGGGCGCGCAAAATACAGGATGAACTTCAAAGGGCCGGTATTAATAGTGGCAAAGCCGCTGAATTAATACAAGGGCTACGGGAGACGGAGTATCAGCGAGCAAGAGAGCTTTGGGCGAAAAAATTTGGGATATTGGCCCAAGAGCAAAAAGAGCGGGCTAGGCAATATCGGTTCTTGGTCTCTAAGGGGTTTAGCTCAGAAGTTGTCTCAAAAGTTCTCAGTGGGCGCTTTGACTAGGGCAATTACGGATTCATAGAAAGTAATTGCCGCGTTGCAGCATGCTAGACTTACGGAGTTGCTCAAACCAAGCTCATTTATACAAAAAAAGTGCATTTCTGCGCTTCAAGAGTAAATCTGAGATTTAGGTTAAACCGGCTTTATTAATCCTCATTGCTTGCTAAAAAGATACCGCTTCCGGAGTCATTATGAAAATTCACGAGTACCAAGGCAAAGAACTTCTGCGCCAATTTAATGTGCCTGTTCCAAATGGCATCCCTGCATTTAGTGTTGATGAGGCAATCAAAGCTGCCGAAAAATTGGGCGGCCCTGTTTGGGTTGTTAAAGCACAGATTCATGCCGGTGGACGTGGCAAAGGTGGTGGCGTGAAATTGGCAAGGAGCATGGATGAAGTTAAAAAATATGCTTCTGAAATTCTGGGTATGCAACTCAAGACACACCAAACTGGACCAGAAGGTCAAAAAGTGAATCGTCTCTTAATTGAAGATGGTGCAGATATCAAAAAAGAGTACTACTTCAGTATCGTTACAGACCGTGGCACACAGAAGAATGTGATCATGGCTTCGAGCGAAGGTGGCATGGATATCGAAGAAGTAGCTGAATCTCACCCTGAAAAAATTATTAAAGTGTTTGTTGATCCACTCATTGGTTTGACAGATGCTGATTGCGACATCGTTGCTAAAGGTATTGGTGTTCCAGATGCTTCCATTCCGATGGCTCGCGATGTATTTAAGAATTTGTATAAAACCTATTGGGATACGGATGCGTCATTGGTGGAGATCAACCCATTAATTCTTGAGGGTAATGGCAAGATCAAGGCACTTGATGCAAAGTTCAACTTTGATCCAAATGCCCTATTTCGTCACCCAGAAATTGTTGCTTATCGTGATATTGATGAAGAAGATGCTGCTGAAATCGAGGCTTCTAAGTTCGACCTTGCTTACATCTCTTTGGATGGAAACATTGGCTGTTTAGTCAATGGTGCTGGTTTAGCGATGGCAACAATGGACACTATTAAATTGTTTGGTGGTGAGCCAGCAAACTTCTTAGATGTAGGTGGTGGTGCCACTGCCGAGAAGGTCACAGAAGCCTTCAAAATTATGCTTAAGAACAAGCATGTAGAAGCAATTTTGGTCAACATCTTTGGTGGCATTATGCGTTGCGACGTGATCGCTGATGGTGTGGTGACAGCATGTAAAGCAGTGAACTTAACTGTGCCTTTAGTTGTGCGCATGAAGGGTACCAACGAAGATTTGGGCAAGAAGATTTTGGCCGACTCTGGATTGCCAATTATTAGCGCCGATTCAATGGCTGAAGCTGCTACTAAGGTAGTTGCTGCTGTTGCCAAAAACAAATAATCAAGGAATTTCGATATGTCTATTTTGATTAATAAAAATACCAAGGTCATCACACAAGGGATTACTGGTAAGACGGGTCAGTTTCATACTGAAAAATGTCAGGAGTATGCGAATGGCAAAAATTGTTTCGTTGCTGGTGTAAATCCCAAAAAAGCGGGCGAATCTATTTTTAATATCCCAATTTATGGAACAGTTAAAGAGGCTGCCCAACAAACTGGCGCAACAACTTCCGTTATTTACGTCCCGCCCCCTGGCGCAGCAGCTGCGATTTGGGAGGCCGTTGAAGCGGATCTTGATTTCGTGATCTGTATTACAGAAGGTATTCCGGTGCGCGATATGTTGGAAGTTCGCAATAAGATGAAGGCAAAAGAAGCCAAAGGCGGCAAGAAGACTTTGTTGCTGGGCCCTAACTGTCCAGGAATCATCACTCCAGACGAAATCAAGATTGGCATCATGCCAGGTCATATTCACAAGAAAGGCCGCATCGGTGTTGTTAGCCGTTCAGGTACATTGACCTATGAAGCTGTTGGTCAACTAACCGCGATTGGTTTAGGTCAGTCCACTGCAGTCGGCATTGGCGGCGACCCCATTAATGGTTTGAAGCATATCGACATCATGAAAATGTTTAATGAGGATCCCGATACAGATGCTGTCATCATGATTGGTGAAATTGGTGGGCCGGATGAGGCCGAGGCAGCACGTTGGTGTAAGGACAACATGAAAAAGCCAATTGTCGGCTTTATCGCTGGTGTAACAGCACCTCCTGGCAAGCGTATGGGTCATGCTGGCGCATTAATTTCTGGTGGTGCAGATACTGCTGATGCGAAGTTAGCCGTAATGGAGGAGTGTGGTTTCAAGGTAACAAAGAATCCATCCGAAATGGCCGCCATGTTGAAAGCAATGTTATAAATCAGGACGGGCGCTAAAAAGCGCCCGCTTTTAGCATTGTTCAGTAATCAATAAAAAAGTAGGGAGACAATTGATGGATTTTTCAGCATATTCTGACGTAGCCTTTTGGGCTGCCCTTGCATCAATCATTGTGGCTAATATTTTGTTATCTGGGGATAACGCCGTAGTGATTGCATTAGCTTCGCGAAATCTGCCTTCAAGCCAGCAGAAGAAGGCTATTTTTTGGGGGAGCGCTGCTGCAATTATTTTGCGTGTCATTCTCACAATTACCGCAGTACAGTTATTGACGCTACCTTATTTAAAAATCGTTGGCGCCATTCTTTTAGTGTATATCGGAGTTCAGTTGTTAGCCGATAGCGAGGATGAAGCCAATATGGATGGCAGCTCTAATATTTGGGGCGCAATTCGTACCATTCTCGTAGCGGATTTAGTCATGAGCTTGGATAATGTCATAGCAGTTGCTGCTGCTGCGCAAAAGGGGCCTGAAGAGACACGTTTAGTTCTGCTCATCATTGGCTTGGGGCTTTCTATACCGTTAATTATTTTTGGTAGCACCATGCTATTAAAGGTGATGGATCGTTTTCCAATCATCATCACTTTAGGTGCTGGTCTATTAGGGCTCCTAGCCGGTGGAATGTTGGTGGAAGATCCCGCAATTAAAGACTCAATTCAGAGCGCTATGGAAGATGCCCATATGATTTTTGAGGGGGTCGGAGTGGCTATTGTTATTTTGCTTGGTACTTATCTTAAGAAAAAGAATAGTAAAAAAGAGGCGTAAATTTCCCCCCAAGAAAACAGAAAAGCCGGCCTCTAAAGCCGGCTTTTCTGACATTTGACTTCCTTGAATCTTAAGGGCATAGACTGGATGATGGGGTTTTAACCCTCAGGAGCTAGAAATGGAAATCATGCAGAACAATCTTAAGAAACAGCAAGTAAACAATGATCCTTTAAAACAAGATGCAGGCTTTACACTCATTGAGGTGATGGTAGTCGTAGCTATCATTGGTATTCTGGTGGCAGTGGCAGTTCCCCAGTATCAAGATTACATCGCACGCAGTCGTGTTGTAGAGGGCATGAATTTATCCTCTAGCGCCAAGCTTGCAGTAACAGAAGCCTTTGCCAGTCGAGGCAGTGTACCGATGGATTTGGCAACTAGCGGCTCGTTCACTTTTAATACAACACGTAGCGTGAAGTTAATCGAAATATTACCTTCAGGCGAAATAGCGATTGATTATCAAAATACGGTGGCTCCTGATGGCAAAAATACCTTGCACCTAGTGCCGACAAATGATCCAGAGGCCAGTGTGCCTAAACCAATTGATTTATCCAAACCTGGGGCTTCGGTCTGGGCTGGTGGTTGGACCTGTAGATCTGCAGATACCAATCTGCCCCCTCAACTACTGCCTTCTGAGTGCAGGATTAGCAAGTAGCAATCAAGCCACCTTCGGGTGGCTTTATTTTTAAGATGAATGGGTTGATAGTACTTAGCCTATTTTCTCAATATCCAATGAAGTGATTGACCGTTAAAATGATGCTCATGACTTCAATTCTTCCGCAAACCATCTCCGATGTAGCGACCGCTATTCAGAGTAAGCAGCTTGTAGAAAATGACGACCGACTGATGTTGGCTATAGAGGATACAAGCAATATTGAGCATATTTATCAGCTTGGAATTTCTTGTGCTGAGAATGATTACTTGATCGAAGCAGTCATTATTTTTAATGCCTTATGGTCTCGGGTAAAAAATGATCCAACAATACCCTTCAACTTGGGAATTCTCCACAGATTACTGGGAAATAATGAGAATGCATTAATCGCATACGATTTAGCACTTTCAATTAAGGTAGATTACGTTGATGCCCTCTTGAATAAAGCGAATGTATTGCATGAACTTCGGCGTTATGATGAAGCAATCATTAATTACGATAGGGCACTGGGGATTCATTCGGAATATGCAGAGCTGTGTTGGTTTAACAAGGGTAATACACTTCAAGCCTTAGGGTGCTATGAGCTTGCGATACATCACTATGATAAAGCTACGGAACTTAGGCCTGATTACGCTGATGCTTGGGTTAATAAAGGAAATTGCTTAATAGAGCTCAAGCAATTTGAGAGCGCCATTCTTCTTTATGAGCAGGCGCTCCAGCTTGACCCAAATCTAGATTGGATATATGGAAATTTGTTACTCCTAAAAATGAAAATATGTTTTTGGGATGACTATCAAAAGGACATGGCAGTATTAATTAGTAAGGCAGCTTCCCAGCAAGCAATATCGATGCCTTTTCCTCTTCTTTCTTTGATTGATAATGTCGAGTTACATAAGCAGGTAGCATCAGTTTATGCGAATACCTTATACCCAAGTAACCCATTCTTAGGGCCTATTGCTAAGCGTATCAAATCTAGCAAGATTCGCCTAGGATACTTTTCTGCAGACTTTAAAAATCATGCTGTATCTATCCTTGCAGTAGAGTTATTTGAATTACATAATCGAGATCAATTTGAGGTGGTCGCTTTTTCTATCGGAGTTGGTGATAGCAGTGAGATGCGTTTACGGTTAATGGATGCTTTTGATCAGTTTATTGACGCCAGCAAAATGTCCGATAGGCAAGTTGCTGAACTGGCAAGAGAAATGAGTATCGATATTGCGATTAATCTCGGTGGATTTACTGCTAATCATCGTACCGGAATTTTTTCTTATCGCGCAGCACCTATTCAGGTTAATTGGCTCGGCTATCCTGGTACCTTGGGGGCAGATTACATAGATTACATTATTGCTGATAACACGTTAATTCCCAAAGAGTCTCAACAGTTCTATTCAGAGAAAGTGGTTACTCTGCCTGACACTTATATGGTAGATGATTCTAAAAGGGTTAGCTCCGGTAGAAAATTTTCCAAGATAGAGTTTGGCCTTCCTGAAGATAGTTTTATTTTCTGCTGTTTTAACAACGATTATAAGTTTAATCAGCAAGTTTTAAATAGTTGGTCAAGAATCATGCTGAGGGTTGAAGATAGTGTTTTGTGGATTTCAGAAAATAATCAACTTTTCAAAAAGAATATAAGTGCTGAGTTTGAAAAGCGTGGCATTAATTCGAGTAGAATTATTTTTGCTCAACGCCTGGAGTCAATGGCCGACCATTTGGCGAGGTATGGCCTGGCGAATTTATTTATAGATACCTTCCCCTACAATGCCCATACTACAGCTGTCGATGCTTTAAAGGCAGGGGTCCCAGTTCTGACATTGATTGGACAATCCTTCCCTGGTCGCGTGGCCGCAAGCCTGCTGAATGCAATTGGATTGCCAGAGCTGATTACCAACACCCAGGAAGAATACGAAGCGTTGGCGATTGACTTGGCCATGAGTCCGAAAAGACTTGCGGAGATTAACTTAAAGTTGGCTAACAACCGTTTGACTACCCCCCTGTTTAATACACAACTTTTTGCTAAAAACCTAGAAGCAGCATATATCAATATGTATGGGAGATACCATGCAGACTTGAAGCCCGACAATATCTCAATCAATTAGCCGATTAGTAAAAACGACTATAAAATCTCAGCGTGGATAAAAAAAGAAAACTACTGTTTGATTGGGGCATTTCAGACCATTATGGCTGGGGAATTTATGGCTTCAATCTAGTGATGTATGGGCAAATGAATGATAAATTTGAGATCGTTCCACTCAAGAAGCCATCATTCATGTATCCATTGGATCCAATGGCCGGGATGTTCATTGCACAGAAATTACCAAAACCTAATACTAATATAGACCCAAATAGCGATGATATTTTTCTTACCTCACTCGCAAATAATAATCAAAAGCTGATAAAAAATAAGTGTCGCGACATTGGCGTAATTTTTAATGAAGCCAATCCCTTACCTCAAGGCGAGATCGAAAATCTCAAAAAATTTGAGTTTATTGTCTCGGGGTCTAGTTGGAATACGTCAACTCTAGAAAAGAACGGCATTAAAGCACATACCGTTATTCAGGGCGTTGATTCAAGTTTATTTAGACCGTCTGCCAAAAAGTTTCTAAAAGATAAATTTGTCGTATTTAGTGGCGGAAAATTGGAATATCGCAAGGGCCAAGATATCGTATTAAAAGCATTCTCGATTTTTGCCTCTAAACATGAGGATGCTGTAATGGTTACCGCATGGCGATCGCCTTGGGAAAAAAACGTAGCAGCTACTCTCAATCGCTCTCAGATTTGTCAGCCTTTACAGTCTTCTGATGACATGGATAGGGCTATCTATGAGTGGGTGATCAATAATGGGATAAAGCCAGAGCAAATCATTCCGCTTGATATTGTCCCCAATAGACTAATGCCAGAGGTCTTTAGAGAAGTCGATTTGGCGGTATTTCCGAGTAGGTGTGAGGCTGGCACGAATCTTGTTGCCATGGAGGCGCTTGCCTTTGGATTACCATGCCTCATATCGAAGAATACTGGTCATCTTGACATCATTAAGAATGGTAATTGTTTTCCTTTGGAGAGTCAGAAGCCAATTAGTCAACTGGGAACTGAGGGCTGGGGCGAATCCTCCGTTGAGGAAATAGTTGAATTGATGGAAGCGGCGTATAGCGGAAGATTAAAAATCGATACGAATAATGTCCGAAATTCAATGCTTGAACATTCTTGGGAAAATGCCATCAACTCAATGCTGTCTTTATTTTAGATGCGATTGTCCCCGTTGCCTAACAACAGTAAGTGAATTCAATGAATCCACAAATCAACATGATGCTAGGGCAGGCTGTAGAGGCTTTCCAGGCAGGAAATTTAGATAGAGCAGATTCAATTTTAAAAAAAGTGTTGCAGCTTGATTCCAAGAGTCTGCCAGTTCTGCATATATATGGCCTTATTAAAGCAGCAAGAAAAGAGTATCAAGAAGCTACTGAATTTTTGAGTAAGGCAGTACAACTCAATCCAGGCGATCCTTCCCTGCATTACAACCTTGCTAAGTCTATGGCTGATGGCGGGGCAACCCAAGAGTCTTTAATCTATTTTGACAAAGCCCTTGTCCTAGACCCACATTACACCGATGCCTTGATGGGTTACGGGGAAGTTTTGGCTGATTTGACAAATTACCCAAAGGCATTGGATGCTTATGATCGGGTAATAGATTTGAGGCCTGATTTTGCAGAGGCTTGGTCTAATAAAGGAAGCGTATTGCACTCTCTAAAACGTTATAGCGAGGCATTAGCATGTTTTGAGAAGGCAATCTTAATTGACCCGATTTCCCCCCAAGCCTATTACAACCGTGGCATTAGTGAAAAAGAAATAAAACAATTGAACGATGCAGTCAATTCATTTTCAAAAGCAATTACCCTGAAGGAGAATTTTTATTCTGCTATATGGAATAAGTCCTTGTGTGAATTGCAGCTAGGAAGGTTTAATGAGGGATTTATTGGGTATGAGTCACGAAAAGATAGGGGAGAAATTGGGAACTCTATTGAGATTCGGGCATTTAATAAGCCGCTGTGGTTGGGTGATACACCTATCCAGGGTAAAAAAATTCTGCTTTATGGTGAGCAGGGTTTGGGTGACTATATTCAGTTTTGCCGTTACGTTAAATTAGTTGCTCAATTGGGTGCGGAAGTCATTTTAGAAGTTCCAAAACCACTTCAAGGTTTCATCTCAACTTTAGGCGGCTACTCGCAATTAGTCGCTAAGGGAGATGAGATTCCTGAGTTTGATTATCACTGCTCTTTATTAAGTTTACCCCTGGCCTTTAAAACTGATCTTGCTAATATCCCTGCAAGCCCTTCATACCTATCTACAGACCCCCAAAAATTGAAGTGGTGGCAAGAGAAATTAGGCGAGAAGAAAAAAATCAGAATAGGCCTGGCTTGGAGTAGCGTATCTGGGTTTAAGGGTGATGCCCAAAGAAGTTTACAGCTATCAGAGTTTGTTAAAGCCCTTCCCGCCGAAGACTTTGAGTACGTCTGCTTACAAAAGGAAATTAAGGAGTGCGATAGAGATTTTTTCCAAGCATTTGGAAAAATTCAGTTTTATGGAAATGACTTGAATGATTTCAGTGATACAGCAGCCTTGGTCGAATGCGTTGATTTGGTTATCAGCACCTGCACAAGTGTCCCTCATCTGAGTGCCGCTCTTGGAAAAAAAACATGGATTCTATTGTCCTATGTTCCTGACTGGCGCTGGTTGCTTGATCGAGAAGATAGCCCCTGGTACCCATCCGTAAGGCTATATCGACAACAAAAACTGGATGATTGGAGCGAGGTCTTGAATGGAGTGAAGACAGACCTCGGTTCTTTCGGCTCTAAATCTTAGGGCTATGGAGTGCAGTGTTAAGCCTCAAAAAGAAATATCACAAGAGTGGCGGAAGCTTGAATTAATCAGCATATTTACGAGAAGATTATTTTTTTGGTGTGGAAAGTAATAAAATCCCTCCATGAATCCACAACTAGCATTCTTACTCAATCAGGCAGTTCAACATCTTCAAAGTGGAAATTTGGATGGTGCCGACACCTTGGTGAAGCGGGTTATAAGCGCTGATAAGAATAGTGCGGATGCACTTCATATCCAAGGAGTAATTTATGGACTACAAAATAGACATGAAGATGCCATAGCAGTCTTTCTAAATGCTGTTAAGTTAAAGCCTGGAGATGGGGTATTGCAATTTAATTTAGCAAATGCATTGATGGAGTCAGGAAAATTTTCAGAATCTTTGCCCCACTATAAAAAATCAACTCAATTGATAGCAGGTAATCCTGATGTATGGATTAATTATGGAAAAAGTCTTAAGGAGCTTAAACGTTTTGATGAGGCGTTAGGCGCATATGAGAAGGCTATCTTTCTGAATCAAAATGATGCAGAAGCATGGAATAACAAGGGTGTTGCCTTAAACGAGCTGAAGCGTTTTGACGAGGCTATTGCTGCTTACGATAAGGCCTTAGCCCTCAATACTGAATATGCCGAGGCTTGGTATAACAAGGGATTTTCTTTGCACGACACTCGGTCTTATAGTGGGGCCGTTGCCGCTTACGATAGAGCTTTAAGTCTTAATCCCAATTATGCCGAGGCCTGGAATAACAAGGCTGTTTTATTGCATGATATGCAGTCTAGTAGCGAGGCTATTACTGCTTACGAGCGGGCATTGGCTATTAACCCTAATTATGCCGAGGCCTGGAATAACCAAGGAGCTACCTTGCATGATCTCAAGCGTTTTGATGAGGCTATTATTTCTTACGATAAGGCCTTAACTCTCAATGCTGATTATGCTGAGGCTTGGTATAACAAAGGTATTACCTTAAATGGACTTAAAAATTTTGAAGCTGCGATTGCTCACTATGACAAAGCACTCGGGCTGAAGGAGGAAATTGATTGGGTCTATGGAGATTTACTCCATACGAAGATGAAAATATGTAGTTGGTCAGATTTTTCTCTTAACCTCAATAATATCGTTAATAAAGTTTCGGCCGGTGAAAAATTGATCCCCCCTTTTTCACTTCTATCTTTGGCTGATGAGCCACTGTTGCAAAAAAAATGCGCTGAAATTTTTACTCAAGATAAATACCCACCAAACTCTACTTTAGGTCCCATGCCTAAGCATGCCAATCACGAGAAAATTCGTATTGCTTATTTTTCTGCTGATTTTCAAAATCACCCCGTTTCTTTTTTAACTGCCGAACTTTTTGAAATTCATGACAGAAGTCGTTTTGAGGTTTTTGCTTTTTCATTGCAACAGGCCCCCATTGGGGATGAAATGAACTTACGCCTAAGAAAGGCTTTCGACAGGTTCATTGATGTGGCTAGTATGTCTGATTTGGAGATTGCAAAACTCTCGAGAGAATTACATATAGATATTGCAGTAGATTTGGGTGGGCACACTGCTGGAAGTCGAACAGGAATATTTGCTTATCGAGCAGCCCCAGTACAAGTGAGCTACCTCGGATATTTAGGGACAATGGGCGCCGAGTATGTCGACTATGTGCTCGCAGATAAAACGATTATCCCCGATGGCTCGGAATCCTACTACTCTGAAAAAATTACCTTTCTTCCAAGTTATCAGGTTAATGATAGAAAGCGGGCAATCTCAAATACAGTATTTACTAGGCAAGAGTTAGGTTTGCCAGAAAAAGGTTTTGTCTTTTGTTGTTTCAATAACAATTACAAGATATTACCTAGCACTTTCGATGGCTGGATGCGGATACTAAAGGCGGTAGAGGGAAGTGTTCTTTTTTTATACGCCGAGAATGAATGGGCTGAGAAAAATCTTAAACAAGAGGCTGAGGCGAGGGGTATTAGTGCCACAAGATTGGTATTTGGTGAAAGGCTTCCTGCAGATGAATATTTAGCTCGATATCATGCGTGTGATCTATTTTTAGATACGGCTCCCTATAACGCTGGAACTACTGCGAGTGACGCTTTATGGACAGGACTGCCAGTGCTCACCTTCATTGGAAAATCTTTTGCTAGTCGCGTAGCAGCAAGTCTATTGCACGCAATTGGATTGCCAGAGCTGATTACCAACACTCAGGAAGAATACGAAGCCTTGGCGATTGACTTGGCCATGAGTCCGAAAAGACTTGCGGAGATTAACTTAAAGTTAACCAACAACCGTTTGACCACCCCCCTGTTTAATACACCGCTTTTTGTAAGGCATCTAGAAACGGCGTACACACAGATGATGGGGGGATATCAGGCAGATTTACAGCCAGACCATATATTTATTAATTAGAAGGTTCTTTTATTCTCTCGTTATTGTTTGCTTGATGAGAGTCTACTAATCCGCCCTCCACTCCCCAGACTTACCGCCACTCTTCTCAAGTAGCTTAATGTCACCCATCACCATGCCACGGTCTACTGCTTTGCACATGTCATAAATTGTGAGTAGGGCAACTTGGACTGCGGTGAGGGCTTCCATTTCGACGCCAGTAGGGCCAGTAGT
>CANFLR010000009.1 GCA_947447945.1 Burkholderiaceae bacterium | reverse complement strand
GTGATACTCCAACGATCAAAGTATTCGCTTTTGTGAAGGCTTGAATATGATCACGAAATTCTCCGGACTCAGCAGTGCATCCTGGAGTCATATCTTTTGGATAAAAGTAGATGACTAATTTTTTCCCTTGTGCGGCTGCCGGAGAAAATGTAAGACCCGAGGTTGCCGGTATTGCGCACTGTGGAATGGGTTGACCGATAGCGACCGTCATAATAATCCTTTTAATAAAAGTAATGGCTTGGGTGTTGCTAATGTTTCTGAATAATCAATTCACCACTGCGATTGGGTATTTCACCCCAACTCAGAGGTAATACAGCTATTTTATCGAGTTGTTTGGTTGCATCCCAAGATTGGTGAAGTTCGCCCATCGTGACTAGCTCGTGGCCTTGATTTAGCCAGCCGGCAAGCAATTGTTCAAAAGCGGGTAGGAGTTTTTGGCCCTCTAACTCGGCGTGCAGGGTGAAAACCTGATCATTCGGGTTGTTTTGGGTAATTTCTAGGATCTTCTTGGCCGCTCCAAACTCATCTGCACCTTCAATGCCGATTAATTCATCAAAGGTGGGTAGGGTGGTGGGGTATTGAACATGTTTGGCTTTTCCTGAGGGTAGCGCCAAACGATAGGGTATGAGGTTTGCATCGGCTCGGCCATCGGATGAATATTGCATTCCCCATTGGTCGAGTTGCTCAAATGCCGCTTCATTCATTTGCCAACCGGCTGCACCATAAGTCACTGGCGCATGACCAAAAACTTCGATAAAACGATCCCAACTTTTTTGCATTTGGGTTTTTGTCCATGTGGCGTCTTGGGTGCGAACACCATCTTGCCATGCCACGTGATCCCAAGTATGAATACCTGTCTCATGCCCAGCTTGATCAATCGCACGCATTTCTGCGGCAGCTTTTTTACCAATATCTGGACCGGGCAGCAGAACGCCATACAGCAGAGTTTTGATGCCGTAGTGTTCGACAACCGAAGTGCGACTTACTTTTTTTAAAAATCCCGGACGAAAGACTCTTTTAAGTGCCCAGCCGGTGTGATCAGGCCCAAGACTAAAGAGAAAGGTAGCCTTCAGACCAAAACGTTTCAAAGCCCGCGCTAAATTGGGAACCCCTTCTTGGGTACCGCGTAAGGTATCTACATCTACCTTGAGAGCGATTTTGGCCATGTACCTCGAAACTTATTCTAAATCGACTAAGTGCCGAGCTCGATCAACATCGAGACGGTAGGCTTCAAAAATATTCTTGAGCGCATCAGTCATGGTTGTTGTTGGCTTCCAGCCCAATTCATTCATTGTGTTAGCAATGGCGGGTACGCGGTTCTGCACATCTTGATACCCTTCACCATAGTAAGCGCCGGAAGTGGTTTCTTGGATCTTCACTTCATTGGCAGTCTTTGCATACTCAGGAATGCTCCTAGCAATCTCAAGCATTTGAGTGGCCAATTCACGTACGGAATGATTATTTTTTGGGTTGCCAATGTTGTAGATCTTGCCGTTAGCAACACCATCCTTGTTATCGATGATGTGCATTAAGGCATCGATACCGTCATCAATATAGGTGAAGGCACGTTTTTGAGCGCCGCCATCAACCAGGTTAATAGGTTCGCCCCGCACGATATGACCCAAGAACTGGGTTACTACGCGTGATGAACCTTCCTTGGGGGTGTAGATGCTATCTAAACCAGGTCCGATCCAGTTAAACGGGCGAAAGAGGGTAAAGCGCAGACCTTCCATGCCATAGCCCCAGATAACGCGATCCATTAATTGCTTAGAGCAAGCATAAATCCAGCGGGGTTTATTGATTGGACCATAAACCATATTCGATGCCGCAGGATCAAATTCACTATCCTCACACATTCCATACACCTCAGAAGTGGATGGGAAGACTAAATGTTTTTTGTATTTGACTGCGGAGCGCACGATCGGAAGGTTGGCTTCAAAGTCAAGTTCAAATACTTTTAAGGGTTGCTGCACATAGGTCGCTGGAGTTGCAATCGCTACCAAAGGCAAGATGACATCGCATTTGCGAATATGGTACTCAACCCATTCTTTGTTAATGGTGATATCACCTTCAAAGAAGTGCATACGAGGATGATTAATTAAATCGCCCAAACGATCGTTTTGCATGTCCATGCCATAGACATCCCAGTCAGTCGTCTCCAATATGCGCTTGGAAAGGTGGTGGCCAATGAAGCCATTAACACCAAGAATGAGTACTTTTTTCATCTTTACTGCCTCGTTTTAATCTAATGTGTATTTGCTGGAAACCATTCCAAAATCTCAACCGCCTGATGGTTCCCGCAAATGCCGAATACTCGATTATCAACCACTTGAATGCCTAGCGCCTCCAGACTGAGATTGTCCGGAAATGGGCCCTTAAGGGAAGTGCGCGCGACTATCCAGTTCTGGCCTTGCCAATGCGTAAATGCGCCAGGATAAGGGGGTGCAACAGCCCTCACGAGGTCATGGACCTGTTTGGCACTTTGTTCCCAGTAAATCAGCCCATCCTCAGGTTTGCGACCACCGAAATAACTCCCTTTACTAAGCTCATTGAGCTCTTTAGGAACCTGCCCCCTGAGGAGTTCTGGCAGTGCTTGATCAATGACCGCTACAGCAGCTTTGCTGACTTTGCCAAAGACCTCAGTAGCTGTTTCATCCGGCCCAATCGAGACCCTTGCTTGACCAACAATATCTCCTGCATCAGGCTTTGCTTCCATGATGTGTAGAGTAGCGCCTGTTTCTTTTTCGCCATGCAGAATCGCCCAGTTCACTGGTGCGCGACCACGATACTTTGGCAATAGTGAACCGTGCATATTGAGTGCCGCAATCTTCGCGCAAGCTAGCAACTCAGTCGGAATCATATGACGGTAATAGAACGAAAATAAATAGTCTGGCGCCAGCTTTTGAATGCGAGGAATAAGCCCTACGAGTTCTTTTGCTGATGGAGTAAGGTAGGGAATCTTTTGCGTTTCGCAGAGCTTTGCAACACTGCCAAACCAAACATTTTCATGGGGATCGTCTTGATGGGTTAAGACCAAATTAATCTCAATGCCGGCATCAATAAGGGCGTTTAGGCAGTTGACACCTACGTCATGATAGGCAAAGACGACTGCGTGCAATTATTTTTTCTCTAAAACGGTTTGCACCACGTAACGTGGACGCTGCCTAACCTGTTGGTAGATGCGCCCAATGTACTCGCCAAGCAGCCCAAGGCCAAACAACATCACGCCAATTAGGAAGAAGGTGAGTGCAAAGAGGGTAAACACGCCTTCAACCTCAGCCCCCAATACAAAACGCCGCACTAGCAAATAGGCGAACAGACTGCCCGCTGCGAGGGATAAAAGCATTCCCAGGGCAGAAAAAAGCTGTAGCGGCATGACTGAGAAGCCCGTCACTAAATCAAAATTTAAACGAATAAGCTGGTACAGACTGTATTTAGATTCACCAGCAAAGCGTTCTTCGTGCTTCACAATGATTTCAGTAGGATTGGCTGCAAAGGTATAAGCAAGTGCGGGAATAAAAGTATTACTCTCATCACATTGCCGCACCAGGTCCACAATCCGACGACTATAGCCTCGTAACATGCAGCCTTGATCGGTCATGGTGATGCGAGTAATACTTTGGCGTAAATGGTTCATTGCGCGCGAGGCAAATTTTCTAAAGAAACTATCGCGACGCTCTGCGCGGATGGTGCCTACATAATCATGACCACTGAGCAGTTCTTGTGTAAGGGCATCAATTTCTTCAGGGGGATTTTGTAAGTCGGCGTCCAGGGTAATGATGTATTCGCCGCGAGCATATTCAAAGCCCGCCATGATGGCCATATGTTGACCAAAGTTACTATGAAATAACACCGCACGAGTAACATCTGGACGAAGCTCAACTTGTTTTGCCAGCATTCCAGCAGAGCGATCTTTACTGCCATCATTGATAAAGACAATCTCGTAGAAAATATTGCGTTTTGCAGCCAAGGCATCTAAGGCGGGGTAGAGTCGATCGAATAAGGCCTGGAGACCGTCTTCCTCGTTGTAAACGGGGATGACAATACTCAGTTTTGGGGCATTAGCTAAATTGGCAGTCATAGTGCGATTTTGCCTGATCTTGGGCGCTAGGCCTATTTATCCAAGGAGATTAGCTTTTAAGGTGTTTTTTCAGGATTTGGCATAGAGCCTGAACAATCCTGCCAATGTCGCTATCTGCCATGCCGGGGAACAAAGGTAGCGTCAGAATGGAGCGGCCAATATGCTCTGCAATAGGGGTGTCGCTTACTTGATAGCCCAAATTTTTGTAAAGAGTAAAGTTGGTGATCGCAGGGTAATGCACGCCTGTACCAATACCCAGGTCTTTGAGCTCAGTCATTACTTGGGCGCGATCGACATTGAGTTGCGCTAGCGGCAAGAGCACTTGAAACATATGCCAATTACTTTCCGTGAAATTCTCGGGAGGCAATTGCAGTGCGAGATTATCAAGACCAATGGATTTCATTTCAGAGCGGAGCGCGTCGAAGTATTGATGCGCTAAAGCGGCTCTTCGCGCCTGAAACTCTGGCAGTTGTTTGAGTTGATGTAGACCAATCACCGCATTGACATCGGTTAGATTGTCTTTGCCGCCAAGGACATCAACGTCCATGCCATCTATACCTTGGCGGGTCAAGCCTTGCAAGCGAAATTTTTCACCAAGCTTCGCTTCATCTGCGGTATTAAAAACGAGACAGCCACCCTCAACGGTGGAGAGATTTTTGTTTGCTTGAAAACTAAAGCTCACTAGATCACCAAAGCTACCAATCTTCTGGCCTTTCCACAAAGAACCAAAAGCTTGGGCGGCATCTTCGATGACGCGTAGGTGGTGTTTTTTGGCGAGTGCGTAAAGCTGGTCCATGTCCACTGGCAAGCCAGCTAAATACACCGGCATGATAGCGCGTGTTTTGGGGGTAAGGGCTGCACTAACTTTATCCAAGTCAATGTTGCGAGTGATGGGATCGATATCCACAAAAACAGGTTTAGCGCCTACACTCAAAATCACATTGGATGTGGCTATCCAAGAGATTGGAGTCGTAATGACCTCATCACCTTCGCCAATCCCAAGGACTTGAAGGGCAATCTTCATGGTAGAAGTGCCATTAGCAAAACAACGCACGGGACGCCCGCCAAAATAGTCACTTAAGGTGGATTCGAATTCAGCGAGTTTTGGGCCGGATGTTACCCAACCTGAGCGCAGTACTTCGCCGACCGCCGCAATGGTTTCTTGATTGAAGCTGGGACGGGTAAATGGAATAAATGGCAGTGTTGACATAAAGGACCTTATTGTTTTGAGGGGCTTACTGTATCGGGGTGTTTGACAATCACTCGACGCGAGTCTCTGCCAATCTCTTCCATTGGTAAGCCTTGTTTTTGCAATTCGACATACTGGTCTGGCACCATTAATGCATAAGCAGTGACATCTTCTTTCCAGCGGATGATGAAATCTTCAAGGCTTGGTAACCATAACTGAGGTTCTTGCTGCACACCAAACTCTAACTCATCGGGAGCTGCCACCATGATCATCGTTCTGCCCAAATAGAACGGTATAGTGTGATCCAAAATGCGGACCGAGTAGAAATTCGCATGCTCTGGAATGCTTGACTTCACGCGCTCGGCTAAATCCACTCCAGAGACTGCGCGACCGAGGGTTTCATGACCGGTTCCGGCAATCAGCGCACAGAGAAAGAAGCCGCCAGCAAAGCTAGTGATGCTGAGTAGACCATTGCGCCTGCTTTGCCAAGTCGCAATTAAGCTAAAGATAATGAGTGTGACAAGTGCGGCGATGACCCACTGGGTGTATTGCGCATAAGCAATAATCTCATCAGGTCTCGCCTGTTTACTGATTTCAGGTAAAAAGAAAAAACCAACTGTACCTAAGACTGCAAAAGCGAGCACTTGTAACTTCCAAGGCAATTTTAGGGAGTTGTGCTGTCCAAGCAATTGATCCAGTCGAATGCCAACCAAGATGGCTAGGGCTGGAAAAATCGGAATGATGTATCCCGGTAATTTTGAGTGTGAAATACTAAAGAAAGCAAAGATCACAACAGCCCAGCATGTCAATAACCAACTGCTTGAGAACGTAGGTCGACGAGCACTCCATGCTTTCAGAATCGCACCCGGTATTTGCAATATCCAAGGCAGAAAACCGATGATGAGCAAAGGTAGAAAATAATAAATGGGACCTGTTCGACTGTGATCATCTTGTGTAAAGCGTTGGAGATGCTCATGAATAAAAAAGAATTCTAAAAACTGTGGGTTACGTTGCGACACCAAAATAAACCAAGGGGCGCAGATGAGGAGAAAAAGGAGTGTGCCACTGACAAGGTATAAGCGCCGCCAAATCCTCCAGTCCCACTTGCTGATTGAGTAAGCGAGAAAAACCATGGCAGGGATGACAATGCCAATTAGGCCTTTCGATAAGGTTGCTAATGCCATGAATCCCCAACAAAGCCACATCCAATTACGCGTACTCTTCACATGGTGTGTATGTTGAGCCAGTAGAAGACTGCATAAGGCCGCCACTAAAAATGCTGAAAGACCCATATCGAGAGAATTGACATGGCCGCTAATGATCCACATGGGACTAGCTGCCAAGACCACTGCAGCTAAAAATCCTGCTCGTGCGCCATACACTTTAGCGCTAGTAAAGCCGATCATTAGGATAGTTAAAAAGCCAGTCAGAGCCGTCCATAAGCGAGCCTGCCACTCTCCAATGCCAAAGGCTTTAAATGCCAGTGCAGTAGCCCATATTTGTAGAGGTGGTTTTTCAAAATAGAGATAACCGTTGTAGCGCGGGGTAACCCAGTCACCAGTGACCAGCATCTCACGCGCCATTTCTGCATAGCGCCCTTCATCAGATGGAATCAGGTGGCGGTAATGAAGGGTCCCAAACCACAGCAGCGCGTATATCAAAGCCAGTAGCAGCAGTTTGCTAGGACTTAAAAGGTTCAACTGCTTTGCTTGGCCAAATTGCATTAGTTTGGCTCCACAATTAGAGCCAGCAGTACTTTGCGTCCTTCACCAACCAGAATGTTGTAGGTTCGGCAAGCGGCTTGGGAATTCATGATCTCAAAGCCAATCTTGGCTGAAATCAGGGATTTGAGTAGTTCTGGCTTCGGAAAGCGCTGTTTATTACCCGTTCCAATGAGGATTAATTCCGGTTTTAAAGCTACCATTTGCTCAAAATGAGTCGATTCAAGACCTTCAAATGCCTTGACTGGCCATTCTGAGATAGCTCCGTCGGAGCTCATTAGAACTGCGTGGCTATAGGGAGTCTTATTGATCTCTACATAGCCATCACCGTAGCCGGTAATCGCATTGGCTCCGGAATGGGGGTCAGATTGAAGCTTCACGTGCACTCTCTGTCATAATTATATGGATTATAGCTAGCTGTTTTTTCCTAGATTTCAAGAACTTACCTTTAATTTATTGTGAAACCGATCCTAAAGTCCAAAAAACTGAACCACGTCTGCTACGACATTCGTGGGCCGGTGCTTGAGCTTGCTCAGCGTATGGAAGAAGAGGGTCAAAAGATCATTAAATTAAACATTGGTAATGTGGGGGTATTTGGTTTTGACCCTCCTGAAGAGATCCAGCGGGACATGATCCGTAATTTGAGTAATGCCTCAGCGTACTCTGATTCCAAGGGGATCTTCTCTGCCCGCAAGGCAATCATGCAGTACTGCCAAGAAAAGGGCATCCAAGGAGTTACTTTGGATGATATTTACACTGGCAATGGTGTTTCTGAGCTGATCGTTTTGGCAATGAATGCATTGCTCAATGATGGCGATGAAGTATTGGTTCCTGCTCCTGACTATCCACTCTGGACTGCTGCAGTGAGTTTATCGAGTGGAACGCCCGTTCATTATTTGTGTGACGAAGAAAAAGAATGGGCGCCTGATTTAGCCGATTTACGCAAAAAGATTACACCTCGCACTAAAGCCATTGTGGTGATTAATCCGAATAACCCTACTGGAGCGATTTATTCCAAAGCAGTATTGTTAGAGCTTACGGAGATTGCGCGCGAGCATGGCTTGATTTTGTTCGCCGATGAAATTTACGACAAGATGTTGTATGACGAGGAGAAGCATGTTTCGCTTGCATCCTTATCAACTGATGTCGTTGTGATTACCTTTAATGGTTTGTCCAAGAACTACCGTTCTTGTGGATACCGTGCTGGTTGGATGGTGGTATCAGGCGATAAAGAGATGGTGCGTGACTATATCGAGGGCTTGAATATGCTCTCCTCAATGCGTCTTTGTGCAAACGTGCCAGGTCAATATGCAATTCAAACTGCGCTGGGCGGGTATCAGAGTATTAATGACCTCGTAGCTGAGGGTGGTCGTTTAGCAAAACAGCGCGATCTTGCCTGGAAGCTCATCACTGAAATTCCGGGTGTGACCTGTGTCAAACCTAAGTCTGCTTTGTACCTCTTTCCAAAATTGGATTCGGAAATGTATCCCGTTAAAGATGATCAGCAGTTCATCGCCGATCTCTTGAAAGAGGAAAAAGTGCTATTAGTTCAGGGATCTGGATTCAATTGGGTTAAGCCCGACCATTTCCGTGTTGTGTTCTTGCCCCATGAGGATGTGCTGAAAGAGGCCATTGGCCGCCTTGCACGTTTTCTGGAGCGTTATCGTCAAAAGCATGGCCGTAAGGCTGCTTCAACTGCAACAAAGGCATCATGAAACCGATTCAAGTAGGTCTATTAGGTATTGGCACTGTAGGTGGTGGCGTATTCACTGTTCTTGAGCGTAACCAAGATGAAATCCAGCGCCGTGCCGGTCGCGGCATTCGCATTCATACGGTAGCGGATCTGAATGTCCAAAAAGCCAAAGAGTTGGTCAAAGATCATGCGCAGGTTGTGAATGATGCACGCACTGTGATCAGCAACCCTGAGATAGATATTGTTGTCGAACTCATCGGTGGTTACGGGATTGCTAAAGATTTGGTGCTTGAGGCGATTGCCGCTGGCAAACACGTAGTTACCGCGAATAAGGCATTAATTGCAGTACATGGCAATGAGATTTTTAAAGCAGCGCATGACAAAGGTGTCATGGTGGCGTTTGAAGCTGCAGTGGCTGGTGGTATCCCCATTATTAAAGCATTGCGCGAAGGCTTAACTGCTAATCGTATAGAGTGGATTGCCGGCATCATCAACGGCACGACCAATTTCATTCTTTCAGAAATGCGTGACAAAGGTTTGGATTTTGCGACCGTCTTAGAGGAAGCGCAGCGCTTAGGTTACGCAGAAGCTGATCCTACTTTTGATATCGAAGGTGTTGATGCTGCTCATAAAGCAACCATCATGAGTGCCATTGCGTTTGGCATTCCCATGCAATTTGAAAAAGCCCACGTTGAAGGCATTACAAAGCTTGATGCAATTGATATTCGCTATGCCGAGCAATTGGGCTATCGCATTAAGTTATTGGGTATCGCTAAAAAGACCGCCACTGGTATTGAGTTACGCGTGCATCCTACTTTGATTCCAACTAAACGCTTAATTGCCAATGTTGAGGGTGCTATGAATGCCGTGCAAGTATTTGGCGATGCTGTTGGCACCACACTGTATTACGGTAAGGGTGCCGGCTCTGAGCCAACAGCCTCTGCAGTGATTGCGGACTTAGTCGATATCACACGCTTACTGGGTGCCGATCCTGAGAGTCGTGTCCCGTATTTAGCATTTCAGCGAGATGCTGTACGAGATACGCCGGTATTGCCAATAGGCGAGATCACTACGAGCTACTATTTACGTTTGCGGGTCGCCGATCAGGCTGGGGTTTTGGCTGATATCACCAAGATTTTGGCGGCACATAATGTTTCAATTGATGCGCTGTTACAAAAAGAGGCTGATGAAGGTGAAAGTCAGACAGACTTGGTTGCGCTCACCCATGAAACGAAAGAGAAAAACATGCTAGCTGCTATCGGTGAGATTCAGAATCTCAAAACGGTATCTGGCGAAGTAGTCAAGATTCGCTTAGAAAACTTGTCTTAATATCTATGCGTTACCAATCAACACGCGGTAATAGTCCGCAACAATCTTTCTTAGAAATTCTGCTTGGCGGCTTAGCACCAGATGGCGGTTTATATCTGCCGACGCAGTACCCCAAAATTACTCCAGCCCAACTCGATTCTTGGCGTGGTTTGTCTTATGCCGATCTCGCTTATGAGGTCTTGAGCTTGTACTGTGACGACATCCCTGAGCGCGACTTACGTGCTTTGTTGCGAAAAACTTATACCGAGCAGGTGTATTGCAATGGTCGCCCACAAGATAATGCAAAAGACATTACACCTTTGCATTGGTTGGGCGACGAAGGTGGTACCCGGCTTGGTCTATTAAGTCTTTCGAACGGACCTACGCTCGCATTTAAAGATATGGCTATGCAGTTGCTGGGCAATCTTTTTGAATACGCTTTGAAGCGCTCAGGCCAGGAGTTGAATATTTTGGGTGCTACTTCTGGGGATACTGGTAGCGCTGCCGAATATGCGATGCGTGGTAAAGAGGGTGTCAAGGTTTTTATGTTGTCACCCCGCGGCAAAATGAGCGCTTTCCAATCAGCGCAGATGTACTCATTACAAGATCCCAATATTTTCAATTTGGCTGTTGCAGGTGTGTTTGATGATTGTCAAGATATTGTCAAGGCAGTGAGCAATGACCACGCCTTTAAAGCTAGCAATCAAATCGGAACGGTTAATTCGATTAACTGGGGGCGCGTTGTTGCTCAGGTGGTGTATTACTTTCAAGGATATTTATTGGCCACCAAATCTAGCTCTGAAAAAGTATCCTTTACCGTGCCATCGGGCAACTTTGGCAATATCTGCGCTGGTCACATTGCCCGGATGATGGGTTTGCCGATTGCGCATTTGGTCGCAGCTACTAATGAAAATGATGTGCTAGATGAGTTTTTCCGAACCGGCATCTATCGTGCTCGTAAAGCAGCAGAGACGCTTCATACCTCTAGCCCCTCAATGGATATCTCTAAGGCCAGTAATTTTGAGCGTTTTATTTTTGACCTCTTAAGTCAAGATGGCAAAGCGACTGCTGAGAAATTTAAACAGGTTGATCAGGCAGGTGGATTTGATATCTCAAAAGAAGTGATCTTTAAAGAGATTGGTCAGTACGGCTTTCAATCTGGTCGTAGTACCCATCAGAATCGTTTAGAAACGATTCGTGAT
Source organism: Burkholderiaceae bacterium (assembly GCA_947447945.1). Classification (GTDB taxonomy): domain Bacteria; phylum Pseudomonadota; class Gammaproteobacteria; order Burkholderiales; family Burkholderiaceae; genus Polynucleobacter. The sequence continues at coordinate 45,998 of CANFLR010000009.1, read as the reverse complement.
ATTGATCGGCGCTACGGTGTGATGATTGATACCCATACAGCTGATGGCGTTAAGGTTGCGCGTGAGCATTTGCAGGCAGGTATTCCGATGATTGTGTTGGAGACCGCTTTGCCAATTAAGTTTGAGGAGACGATTGAAATCGCCCTAGGCCGCCCAGCTGAATGCCCGCCAGCATTTAAAGATATCAAGTCTCAGCCGCAGCGCGTAGTTCATATCGATGCTGATATTCATCAAGTTAAAGATTTCATTACAGCGCATTTGCATTAATTCTCCCCTTTTTTAATATAGGTTTATTCAAAGATTGTCATGACAAAGCCACCGATGTTGACAGCTCAGCAGGCTTTAGATCACTTACTTTCGCACGCACAGAGTGTGGAGGGGGGTGAGGTAGTCACCATACAGGATGCTCTTGGGAGGGTCTTATCAGAAAGCGTGAGTAGCTTGGTTGATGTGCCGCCTTTGGATAACACATCAATGGATGGTTATGCAGTGCGCACCAAAGATACGGCTACCCCTGGAGCCATTCTCAGGGTCGCGCAACGTATACCAGCAGGCTCTGTTGGCACTATGCTTGAGCCAGGTACTGCAGCCCGTATTTTTACGGGCGCACCTATTCCGCAGGGTGCCGATGCCGTAGTCATGCAAGAAGATTGCATCCTTGAGGGTCAGACAGGAGGCCTTGCACAAGTCAAAATCAATATTGCTCCAAACTCAGGGCAGTGGATTCGTCGTCAAGGTGAGGATTTAACTGCTGGTAAAACAGCCTTGGCTGCTGGCACTTTTCTGCGACCACAAGAATTGGGCGTTGCTGCATCAGCAGGATTAACGCATTTGCCCGTGAAACGTCGCGTCAGAGTAGCCGCATTTTTTACGGGTGACGAATTAGCCTTGCCTGGCGAAACTTTAAAACCTGGTGGGATTTACAACTCTAATCGGGATACTTTATTGGCCTGCCTTAAATCTTTAGCTTGTGATGCTACCGACTTAGGGATTGTGCCCGATCAACTAGAGGCAACTAAAGCGGCATTACGCAAGGCAAGCAAAGATCATGATTTGATTATTACCTCTGGTGGCGTATCGGTCGGCGAAGAGGACCATCTTAAGCCCGCTGTTACAGCAGAAGGGCGTTTAGATCTATGGCAAATTGCGATTAAGCCTGGAAAGCCACTAGCTTTTGGTGCGGTGCGTAAATCAGATGAGCCGGCAGATGGTGAAGCTTGGTTCATTGGTCTGCCTGGTAATCCAGTATCGAGCTTTGTGACTTTCTTATTATTTGTAAGACCCTTCATTCTGAAGTTGCAGGGGCGAGACGAAAGTACTCCGCAGTCTTACCCTATGCGCGCCGATTTTGATTGGCTAAAAGCAGATCGTCGGAATGAATTTCTGCGGGTCAAAATTAACGCGCAAGGCGGCTTAGATTTATTTCCCAATCAGAGCTCCGGCGTCCTTACTAGTGCTTCTTGGGGTGATGGTTTGATTGATTGTCCGCCTGGGCAGGTTATTCAAACTGGCGATTTAGTCAAGTACATCCCCTTTAGTGCGCTGCTGAGCTAATCCGATTACGATGCTCTTATGAAACTCGAATTACGATTCTTTGCATCATTGCGTGAAGGCCTGGGGGTCTCGCAGGAGGGCATCACCATTCCCGCGGAAGTGAAAACAATTGCAGATCTACGCAGCCATCTTGCTCAACGAAGTGATGTGTGGGGAGAAGTGTTGGGCAATCACAAAGTGATTCGCTGTGCCTTAAATCACGAAATGGTGGATAGCGATACTCTTTTAGAAGAAGGTGCTGAAGTCGCTTTCTTCCCTCCTGTCACTGGTGGCTAAGATGCAAGACTCTTTTATTCGCATTCAGGAAGCTGATTTTGATTTAACCACGGAGATTGCCAAGCTTCGCGAAGGTGACCAACAAATTGGGGCGGTAGTGAGTTTCTTGGGAACTGTGCGTGAAATGAATGGGGGGAGCAAGGTTAAAGAGATGACCTTAGAGCATTACCCTGGAATGACCGAAAAAGCCCTACAAGAAATTATTGATCAAGCAAAGAGTCGCTGGGATATTCGCAGGAGCCTAGTGATCCATCGCATTGGTGTACTTTTGCCGGAAGATCAAATCGTTTTGGTAGCCGTCTCAAGCCCGCATCGTGGCGATGCTTTCTGCGCCTGTGAGTTCATCATGGATTATCTTAAAACCGCTGCACCATTCTGGAAAAAAGAAGCAACGCCCAAAGGCAGTCGTTGGGTAGATGCCCGCGTCACAGATGAAGCCGCAATGGCGCGTTGGACTAAATCTTAAAGAACTCTAACTTCTCGCTTCTTGGCAACTTTTTCAATTTAGCCTCAGCCTTGGAGGCTTCAGATCTATCTGGGTGGTCTTGAGTTGCCAAAAGGATCACTGGCCTGCGAGATCGGGTATAGCGTGCCCCTTGCCCTGAATTATGGGCCTCAAGGCGATGTTCTAGCCTATTGGTAATGCCAGCATAGAACGTGCCATCAGAGCACTCAAGAAGGTAAACGAGCCAAGTCAAAATTAGGGGTAAATCCTCTTTAAAAGGGTGATAAAAGCCTTGAAATTGGTCTGATTGCCCATATATTCTATAGATAGATAGATGGGGTACCAAAATGAGAATAGATAAGTTAACAACCAAATTTCAAGAGGCGCTGAGCGAAGCTCAGAGCCTTGCTTTAACAAAAGACAATCAATACATTGAACCGGCTCACTTATTGCTGGCGATGCTGCGTGATACGGATGGCGGAGCAAAGAGCTTGCTTACTAGGGCGGGGGTAAATGTACCCAATTTAGAAAAAGGCCTAGAGAAACTCATTGGAAATTTGCCTGAGGTTCAAGGTAGTAGTGGGGAGGTTCAGGTTGGCCGAGATTTAAGTAATTGGCTCAATTTATGCGAAAAAGAGGCGAATAAACGCGGTGATCAATTTATTGCGGGCGAACTCTTTTTGCTGGTAGTGGCTGATGATAAGGGTGAACTAGGAAAGTTGGCTCGCGAGAATGGATTAAGTCGTAAATCGTTAGAGGCAGCTATTGATGTCGTGCGTGGAGGGGAGTCAGTGAATAGTGCAGATGCAGAAGGTCAACGTGAGGCCTTGAAAAAATACACCTTGGATTTAACCGAGCGCGCTCGTATGGGTAAGCTTGATCCGGTTATTGGGCGTGATGACGAAATTCGTCGGACCATTCAGATCTTACAGCGTCGTGGCAAAAATAATCCGGTGCTGATTGGTGAGCCAGGGGTAGGTAAGACTGCCATTGTTGAAGGTTTAGCGCAGCGCATCGTCAATGGTGAAGTGCCTGAGACCTTGAAGGATAAGCGGGTTCTAGTTCTAGACATGGCTTTACTCTTGGCGGGCGCTAAATACCGCGGTGAATTTGAAGAGCGTCTTAAGGCTGTGTTGAGTGATGTTGCCAAGGATGAGGGTCGCACCATTATCTTTATCGATGAGATTCACACGATGGTCGGGGCAGGCAAAGGGGATGGCGCAATGGATGCTGGCAATATGCTCAAGCCTGCATTGGCTCGTGGTGAATTGCATTGCATTGGGGCAACGACTTTAGATGAATACCGCAAATATATTGAGAAGGATGCCGCGTTAGAGCGCCGCTTTCAGAAGGTCATGGTTGAGGAGCCTAGCGTAGAGGCAACAATTGCTATTCTGCGTGGCTTGCAAGAGCGTTATGAACTTCACCACGGGATTGAGATTACTGATCCAGCGATTGTGGCGGCAGCTGAGTTATCGCATCGGTATATTACCGATCGTTTCTTGCCAGATAAAGCAATTGATTTGATTGATGAGGCAGGTTCCCGTATTCGGATGGAAATTGACTCCAAGCCTGAGGTCATGGATAAATTGGAGCGCCGTCTGATTCAGTTGAAGATCGAGCGTGAAGCAGTTAAGAAAGAAAAGGATGAAGCCTCACAAAAACGTTTGGGCCTGATAGAAGATGAGATCAAACGCTTGGGCGCTGAGTATGCCGATCTAGAAGAAATTTGGAAGGCTGAAAAGGGTGCGGTGCTAGGGGCCGCCAATATTAAGGAGGAGATCGAGAAGATCAAGGCCGAGATTGTTAAGTTTCAGCGCGACGGCAAATTAGAAAAGGTTGCTGAATTGCAATACGGTAAGTTGCCCGAGCTGGAGGCCAAACTCAAATCCGCTGCTGCTGCTGAGGCGAAGGGCGCCAAGGATGGCGTAGTCAAGCACAAACTTTTACGGACACAAGTTGGCGCTGAAGAGATTGCTGAAGTGGTATCGCGTGCAACAGGTATTCCGGTTTCTAAAATGATGCAGGGTGAGCGCGAGAAATTACTCAAGATGGAGGAGTTATTACATCAGCGCGTTGTTGGTCAAGAAGAGGCTATTCGTGCGGTCTCCGATGCAATTCGTCGCTCGCGCGCAGGCTTGGCTGAGGAGCATCGTCCATACGGCTCATTCTTATTTTTGGGTCCAACAGGTGTTGGTAAAACAGAACTTTGCAAAGCTCTGGCTGGATTCTTATTCGATAGCGAGGAACATTTAATTCGGATCGATATGAGCGAGTTTATGGAGAAACATAGTGTGGCTCGTCTCATTGGCGCGCCTCCGGGTTATGTTGGCTATGAGGAGGGTGGTTATTTAACGGAGAAGGTACGCCGTCATCCCTACAGTGTGATTTTGTTTGATGAGATTGAAAAAGCGCATCCGGACGTATTTAATGTGCTCTTACAAGTTCTCGATGACGGCCGTTTAACTGATGGTCAGGGCCGTACTGTGGATTTTAAAAATACGGTGATTGTGATGACCAGTAATATTGGCTCACAATTAATTCAGTCCATGACCGGTAAAAAGCAGTCTGAAGTGAAAGATGCTGTTTTTGGCGAGCTAAAGAACCACTTCCGCCCAGAGTTTTTAAACCGCATTGATGAGATTGTTGTCTTCCACGGACTTGATAAAGCGAATATTGCGAATATTGCCAAGATTCTCCTCAAGAATTTGTCAGATCGCTTGGCCAAAGTGGATATGCAGCTCGAGGTGAGTGACGCCGCTCTGAATAAGATCGCAGAAGTCGGTTTTGATCCCATCTTTGGGGCGAGACCACTAAAACGTGCTATTCAGCAGTACATTGAGAACCCAGTCTCCAAGATGATCTTAGAGGGTAAGTTTGGCCCTAAAGATGTGGTTCCTGTAGATGTTGATAAAAAGGGCGACTTTAGCTTTACCCGACAGGTTCACTAGCGGCAAGCAGAAATCTGCCTTCACCATTAAACTCCGTACATGACTGTTGCGCAATCCACTAGGCGCGCCAGTGATGTCCGGGTAATTGGTCTTATTAGCCTGGCTCATGGCAGCTCCCATTTTTTTCATTTAATTCTTCCACCCATGTTCCCATGGTTGAAGAGTGAGTTCGGCTTTAGTTATGCCGAACTCGGTTTATTGATGTCCATCTTTTTTGTGGTGTCTTGTATTGTGCAGGCCGCATCTGGATTCTTGGTGGATCGAGTGGGTGCTCGCCCCGTGTTATTCGCTGGCGTTGGTCTTCTGGTGCTCACCGCGCTGTTGTATTCCCAGAGCAATGGTTATGCCATGTTGGTTTTAGCCGCGGTCATTGCTGGCTGTGGAAACGGAATTTTTCATCCGGTTGATTACACCTTAATCAATCATAAAATTTCTCCTCCGAATTTACCTTACGCTTATTCCTTGCATGGTGTCATAGGTTACTTGGGCTGGGCTGCTGCCCCAGCGTTTATGGTAATCGTGGCAAATCTGACTGATTGGCGTACCGCCTTTTTGTCAGCTGCGATCCTTGAAGTCATTGTTCTCCTGATTCTTTTCTGGAATAAAGATTATTTATATGATGATGTGAAGGAGCGCCATGCCCAGTCCAAAGCTACTACAGAGGCATCAAACCCAGGCGGTGTCACTGCCAGCACCTTTGCTTTTTTAAAATTACCAGCAGTTTGGCTGTGCTGGACTTTCTTTTTCTTTAGCATGGCCGCTACATCTGGCATGCAATCTTTTTCACCAAGTGCGTTATTTAAAATTTATGAGCTACCAGTTGCGACTGGCAGTTATTTTTTAACGCTCATGTCTTTAGGTAGCGCTGGCGGAGTCTTGCTGGGAGGTTATATTGCTAGTCGCATTAAAGCTTCTGAAAAAGTTGTATCGATCTGTCTATCGATTGGTATGGCGATGACCTTATTGATGGCGAGCGGTTGGCTTCCAATGGATTTCATTGCCATCCTATTTGTTTTATTAGGCACTGGGCTTGGGGTGGCGGCACCATCGCGCGATTTAATGATTCGCTCAGCTACTCCTATTGGTGCCTCAGGGAGAGTGTATGGAATCGTGTATTCCGGAATAGACTTGGGGGCTGCGATAGGGCCACTGATATTTGGAATATTCATGGACGCGAATCTGCCTAAGCTCTTATTTATTGGCGTCGCACTATTTCAATTGATGATTATTTTGACTGCCTTGAGGGTTGCCAAGCAAACACGCACCGCTTAAACCTCTAGAAGGTTTATTTTTCATCATATGAAACCCTATTTCCCTGCGTAAAATGCAGTGCAGCAATTGACTGTTAAATCGATTTCAGGGCATGATTTTACATTCCATAATATGAAAAAACGATATAAACCATTGAAATAAAACAATTTATTTCTTTCAATATTTCATCTTAAAACGCTTGTCTGCAGTTGAGATTTGCATAAACTCTTATATAAGACATAAGAGTTAATTGTCCCGATGAACGAAGTACCTGTTTAACTAAGGAGAAAACATGGCAGATCGCAAAGCAGAAATCGCAGCACTACAAAAAGATTGGGATACCAATCCACGCTGGCACGGCATTACCCGCGGCTATACCGCAGAGGATGTTGTGCGTTTACGGGGCTCTTTAAAAATTGAGCACACTTTAGCTAAACATGGCGCCGAAAGACTCTGGAATTTGGTGAACAACGAAGCGTATGTCAATTGTTTGGGTGCTTTAACCGGCGGCCAGGCAATGCAGCAGGTCAAGGCTGGGATTCAAGCGATTTACTTATCTGGTTGGCAAGTGGCTGCCGATGGCAACTCTTATTCAGCAATGTATCCAGATCAATCCTTGTATCCAGTTGATTCTGTGCCAAAGATGGTTGAGCGTATTAATAATTCCTTTCAACGGGCTGATGAAATTCAAACTGCCAAAGGGATTCAACGTGGTGACGCAGGATACATCGAATATTTCGCTCCGATCGTTGCTGACGCAGAAGCTGGTTTTGGTGGCGTGTTGAATGCTTTTGAATTGAGTAAGGCGCTGATTAAGCAGGGTGCTGCTGGCGTTCACTTTGAAGACCAATTGTCTTCGGTTAAAAAGTGTGGGCACTTGGGCGGTAAAGTACTGTTGCCAACCACAGAGTCTGTGCAAAAATTAATCTCTGCTCGCTTGGCTGCGGACGTCATGGGCGTGCCAACGATTGTTTTGGCTCGCACTGATGCTGAAGCTGCTGATTTATTAACCTCAGATTATGATGAAAACGATAAACCGTTTTTGACTGGCGAGCGGACGCCAGAAGGCTTCTACAAAACCCGCAAAGGCTTAGACCAAGCTATCTCACGTGGTTTGGCTTATGCAGCTTATGCAGATATGGTTTGGTGTGAAACTGGTACCCCTGACCTAGACTTTGCTCGTAAGTTCGCTGAAGCTATTCGCGGGAAGTTCCCTGGCAAGATGTTGGCTTATAACTGCTCACCATCATTCAATTGGAAAAAGAACTTAGACGATGCCACGATTGCGAAGTTCCAACGCGAGTTAGGCGCAATGGGTTACAAATATCAATTTATTACCCTCGCTGGTATTCATTCTATGTGGTACAACATGTTCGACTTGGCGCAGGACTATACCAAGCGTGGTATGACAGCTTATGTAGAAAAAGTGCAAGAGCCAGAGTTTGCTGCTCGTGATCGTGGGTACACCTTTGTGTCCCATCAGCAAGAAGTCGGTACTGGCTACTTTGATGATGTCACAACAGTGATTCAGGGTGGTAAATCCTCGGTAACAGCCTTGACGGGCTCCACCGAAGAGGAACAGTTTCACTAATCAGCGGTTTTACCAGTACTGCTGCGGCACCTAAATGACCTCACAAGGGTGACTTAGGTGCCGTTTTCGTATACATTAACTGCATGAAAAATTGCATCTTCTGTGATGACTTCCTCAGTCCTGAAAAGGGTGAGCTCATTTGGCGCGGGGATGACTGTCGCGTGATTTTGGTGAATGAACCTCTTTTGCCGGGTTTCTGTAGAGTGATCTGGAATCGGCATGTTAGCGAGATGTCAGACCTCAGTTTTGGAGAGCGTGACGTATTGATGTCACTGGTCTTCGCTGTTGAGGAGACGGTGCGTCAGGTGATGCAGCCAAGCAAGATGAACTTAGCCTCATTTGGCAATCATGTGCCCCATATCCATTGGCACGTCATCCCCCGCTATGCAGACGACGCCTTCTTTCCTGGGTCCGCATGGTCGGAGAAGGTCCAAGAGACCCCCGCTCCAATATTGGAGGCTCGTAAAGAGAGGGCGCGAGGTCTAGGAGCGGCAATTCGAGCCGCAATTTCACAATTGCATTAAATTAACAGTATTGTGGCTAAAAGCTGCATTAGTAATGCCCATAATAAAAATATACGGAGACTTTCGTGATTCAAAAAATCATTCCTAGCGTAGCTGAGGCGATGCGAGATATTGCCGATGGTTCAACCATCTTAATTTCTGGATTTGGCGATGCTGGCTTGCCCATCTATTTATTGGATGCATTACATGAGCAGGGCGCTAAAGAGTTGACATTTGTTAGTAATAACGCTGGTAGCTCGGGTATTGGTATTGCTAAATTGATTGGGGCTGGTCGGGTGAGGAAGATATTATGTTCTTTTCCACGCCAACCAGAGTCAGTTGCATTTGATGACCTCTACCGTGCTGGAAAAATTGAGCTGGAATTGGTTCCACAAGGAACGCTAGCTGAGCGGATTCGTGCTGGTGGCGCTGGCATTGGCGGATTTTTTACGCCAACGGGTTTTGGTACTGAGTTAGCGCAGGGCAAAGAGACTCGTGAGATCGATGGCATCAATCATATTTATGAGAAAGCGATCAAAGCAGACTATGCCTTAATCAAGGCTGATAAGGGCGATCGTTGGGGAAATTTGACTTATCACGGCACTGGTAGAAGCTTTGGTCCAATCATGGCCACTGCAGCCCGTTGTTCGATTGCTCAAGTGAATGAGGTGGTTGAGTTAGGATCTCTTGATCCAGAGATCATCGTAACCCCTGGAATTTTTGTGAAACGGGTGGTACTAGTAGGGGGAGCATCATGATCGACCTTTCTAAAATTAAAAAACGCACAACGGTAGAGATTGCTCAGCGCATCATTCAAGATATTCCGGATGGAGCCACTGTTAACTTAGGGATTGGTCAACCCATGACGATCTCCAATCATCTGCCGCATGATCGGGAGATATTGCTCCATAGTGAAAACGGCTTGTTGGGAATGGGTCCCTTGGCCACGGGCGATCAAATTGACCCGGAGATTGTGAATGCCGGTAAGCAACCTGTCACGATGCTGCCAGGCGCTTCTATTTGTCATCACGCTGATTCATTTGCAATGATCCGGGGAGGGCACTTGGACATTTGTGTTCTAGGAGCCTTTCAGGTTTCTGTGAAGGGTGATATTGCCAATTGGCGTACTGGCGATGCCAAGGCGATACCTGCCGTAGGGGGTGCCATGGATTTAGCTCTTGGCGCAAAGAAATTATTTGTCATGATGGAGCACCTTACTAAAACTGGCCAATCAAAGTTAGTGACCGAATGTACTTATCCGTTGACTGCGCTTGCTGCGGTCGACTGCATCTATACTGATTTAGCGACTATAGAAGTAACTCCACAAGGTTTGCTTGCAGTCGATTGGGTTGACGGCATGAGTTTCGAAGAGTTACAAGAAATTAGTGGCGTGCCGTTACAGAGTCCAAGAAAATGATAGCTCGCTTTTTTTTAGTCCTGTTGATGAGTATGCTCTTGGGTGTCGGTGTCGCTAACGCTGCCGACACATACCCCAGTAAACCGATTCATTTGATTGTGGGATTTTCTCCTGGCGGCTCAGCCGATACGGTTGGTCGAGCCTTAGCAGAAGGGTTATCCACTCGTCTTGGACAGCCAGTCATCGTTGAGAATAAAGCTGGGGCGAATGGCAATATCGCTGCAGAAATGGTGTCCCGCGCTGCTCCCGATGGATATACGATTTACTTCCCATCTATTGGTCATGCAGTGAACGCATCGCTTTATAAAAACTTACCTTATGACCCTGTAAAAGATTTCACGGCAATTGGTGGCGTATTCTCCGCGCCAAATATGTTGGTGGTACCCGTAAGTTCGCCCTATAAATCGGTAACGGATATCATTAATGCCGCAAGAGCTAATCCTGGTAAGTTGACCTTTGCCTCAAGTGGTAGCGGCACTTCAGTTCATCTTTCTGCTGAGTTATTTGAGAAGATGGCCAAAATTGATATGATTCATGTTCCCTATAAAGGCACTGGTAGCGCTATGCCGGATGTGATATCTGGTCAAGTCGATATGAGCTTCCCCAATTTACCGAGCGCCGTTCCTCAAGTAAAGGCAGGTAACTTGCGCGCTATAGGGGTTACAACTGCTAAACGTTCAGCTGCTGCCCCTGACATACCAACCATTGCGGAGTCCGGCCTGCCTGGATATGAGATGTCTACCTGGTATGGATTGGTTGCCCCAGCCAACTTGCCAGCAAGCATTCGGAACCGTCTCAATACGGAATTACAGAGTATTTTGGCCGACCCCAAATTTAAAGATAAATTAATTGCCCAGGGCGCTGACCCTATGCCAGGCACTCCCGATCAGTTTGCTCAATTGATTAAAAGCGAAATTGAACGCTGGAGAAAGCTAATTGCCCAAACCAAAATTACGATTGAGTAATTATCGCAAAGCTAGTAATTTCTGTGCTAAAGCGTTACCTGCTTCTTTCGTGCCAAGGTTCCCGCCAATATCTTTAGTGACTTCTTTAGAGAGAATTAAAGAAGCAGCCGCATCCTCAATAGCCTTCGCGGCATGAACAAATTCAGATTTTCCTGAGCGATGGGAATACCACTCTAGTAACTGGGCTGTGGAAAGAATTAGCGAATAGGGGTTAGCGATATTTTTTCCAGCAATATCTGGGGCTGATCCATGTGCTGCTTGCGCCATTGCATGTTGAGTACCAGCATTGACAGATGCTGCAAGGCCGAGACTTCCAGAGAGTTCAGCAGTTAAATCCGAAAGAATATCCCCAAACATATTACTTGTTACTATGACGTCAAAGTTTTGAGGAGCTCTGACAAGATGTGCAGCCATTGCATCAACAATAAAGTCATCAATAGATATTTCTGGAAACTCCTTGCCAATCTGATGGCAGATATCGATAAACATCCCGTCAGCAATTTTCAGGACATTAGCCTTATGAACAATAGTGACGTGTTTTTTTCTGGACCCAGCTAATTCGAAGGCAGTGCGGGCAATACGCTCGCAGCATTGACGTGTGATTCTACGTAAAGAAATAGCAACATCTGGGGTTACTAGGATTTCACCGCTACCTTGTTCCATATTGCGGTCAGCATAAAAACCTTCAGTATTTTCACGCACCACAATTAAATCAAAATCATTGACTGGAGAGCGAAGCCCCTCATAGGTCTTTGCGGGGCGGATATTTGCATATAGATCTAGAGACTTTCTAAAAAACTTAGATGGATTAATCTCTCCCTTGGATTCGTCTTTAAAGTCATAAGTCGACATAGGCCCAAGGATGAGGCCATCAGCCTGTTTTACTTTCTTGAGTAGGGCTTCAGTGACAGTCGCACCATATTTTTTCAGGCTGGCATGCCCAGCAATTTCATCCTCTATTTGCAGATTGAGCTTGAAGCTGGCATTTGCTGACTGCAGAACTTCTTTAGTCGCTGCGGAAATTTCTGGTCCGATGCCGTCGCCAGCAATCATGATGATTTTCATTATTTACTTTCAGTAGGTATGGAATTATTCGATTTTAAGATTGGCGCTCTTGACGACACCTTGCCACAGCTTAAGCTCATTATTTAAGGCTTTCTGAAATTCAGCTGGGGAGAGCTTATAAGATTGCGCACCTTCTTTTGCAAGCCTTGCTTTTAAAGGATCCTTATTAGCAGCATAATTAATTTCTTCATTTAACTTTTTAACGATGCTGGCTGGGGTACCGGCTGGTGCAACAACACCCCACCATGTGCTGATATTGAATCCCGGGACTCCTGCTTCGCTTGCAGTCGGAATATTAGGGAAGAGGGGAGAGCGTTTTTCACTAGTAATGGCGAGAACATTGACTCGATCGGTTTCCACATAAGGCAAGATGGTGGGAATCGTGGCAAAAAATACTTGTACCCTTCCTGCAAGAAGATCTATCGTAGCTGGGCCACTACCTTTGTAAGGGATATGGGTTAATTGGGCCCCCGTTTTTTGCTTAAAAAGCTCTCCAGATAGGTGATTAATGCTACCTAGCCCCGCTGAGCAGTAATTCAGATTGTCTTGGGCTTGGGTGCTTAATTGAATGAGTTCAGCCAGAGATTTGACTGGGAGCGATTTATTGCTAACCACTAGCAGTGGCCCTCTACCAATCATTGCTACAGGAGAAAAATCTTTCTCAATGTTGTATCCAGCACTTGGGTCGGTAGCTGCATGCGTTACAAACGTTGAGGTAACAAAGAGCAGGGTGTAACCATCTGGTTCAGCTTTTGAGCCCATGGCCGCACCAATGGATCCACCACCACCACCGCGATTGTCAACCACTACTGCTTGTCCCAACCTTTCGGTGAGGGTCTTAGCAAGATCTCTTGCAATACTGTCCGTTCCCCCTCCAGGGGCGAAGGGAACGATCAAGGTGATCGGTTTTTGGGGGAAAGGCGCCGCGCTAGCAGTACAACTGATAGCAATGATCAGCCCGCCGAATATCCAGTGCAGTATAGGGAGCAAAATTTTCATATTGATAGATATTCCTGACTAAAGATCAAATTTTCCATCAATTAAGACAAACAGTACCCTGCAGGGCTTTCCTGAGCGATTGCTCCAAGCATGGTTTGTGCCGCGCTCAACCAAAAAGTCACCCTGTTTCATGAGTCGCTCTTCTTTATCTAGGACAATATAAATCTCTCCTTCAATCACATAAGCATAATCAACGGATTCTGTGCGGTGCATAAAGGGATGGCCACCCTCTTTGAAAGTAGACGCTTTTTCTGTGCCGAGCGCGCCAAATGCAATTTGCGCATCAGCTGCGCTGATATTTTTACTCCATTCACCCTCTGGCCCAAATTCGACAACTCTAACAACCGTGCCATTTTTAGGTGGAACCAGTTGCAAGGGGCGTGAAGTGGTGTCTGGACCATTATTTACTTTTGCAGGCGATTCATCAGTGTGCCAAAGGTCGGTTAGATAGTAACCAACCCGTTTTGGATTGTCATGAATAGAAGGGGCAATGCCATCCTCGGTAATGATTGATTTTCCTGCGGCGTCATGGCCGGTAATAATTCTTCTAATCGCGCCTTTTGGACTTGTCATTTTTTGATCTCCGTGAGTGATGGATACTTTGTTAAAGGATTAATGTAATTTTTTGAGGGCTTCTAGGTACTTCTCGGGACTCAGTGGGACACCTTCGCGTTGCGCTTCCCACATGATTTGGCCGAGACATTCCATAATGCGATGCTGAGCATCATGTTCCGAGTCTAATTGTTTGCTGAGGCGTTCAGAGATTTGTTGAATACCCGCAGGCTGGTTAATCGCAATTTGTTCGCTAATAGATAAATGCATCGAAAGATGTAAAAAAGGATTAGTTTCACCTCGCTCTGGACTGTAGTCTTGGGCGAGTGCACCTTCAATATCGGTAAAGAGCAGGTGATACTCGGGATGTAACTCCATCCAACCCACCGCAATCGTTTCTAGTGGCGTCAGTATCTGCCCCCCTGTTTTTTTCTTCCAAGTGTCACAAAAAAATCGTCTGACATCTTCACGGGTAGGGTTAAATATCGCCACGAACTTTTCCTTTGCTAGTTTTGTGTTTGAAACTGCACAAAGGCTCCACAATACATTGCGCACATTCAGGATTACGGGCCTTACAGGTATACCTGCCATGCAGAATAAGCCAATGGTGCGCGTCCTGCAAAAATTCTTTCGGGACCCGTTTTAATAGTTGCTCTTCGACTTTAACAACATCTTTGCCTGGTGCTAGACCGGTACGGTTGGAGACTCGGAAGATATGGGTATCTACCGCAATGGTGGGCTGACCAAAGGCGGTATTGAGTATGACATTTGCTGTTTTTCTACCTACCCCAGGTAAAGCCTCTAAGGCCTCACGGTTTTGCGGTACTTCGCCTTGATGCTTTTTGAGTAGCAGTTGACAGGTCTCTTGGATATGTCTTCCCTTGGAGTTAAATAACCCAATGTGCTGGATATAAGGCTTTACCCCTTCTTCACCTAAATCCAAAAGAGCTTGTGGAGTATTAGCAATTTTAAAGAGCTTGCGAGTGCCTTTGTTGACGGAGATATCGGTTGCTTGGGCTGAGAGCAAAACAGCAATGAGGAGCTCAAAGGGGGAGCTGTACTCGAGCTCAGTTTCTGGATGGGGATTATTGGCTTTGAGTTGCTCAAAGAAAGCCCGACGTTTTTCTAGATTCATGACTGCTTTTTAGCTTTCGCTGCTCTCTCCATTGCAGCCGCAATAATTGCGCGCTTGCGTTCTTGCTCTTTCTGTTCTGCTTCTGAGCTCGGAAATTGCGCATTTATGACTGCGAGTTTTGCCACAGCTTTTTTTGCTAAACGTTGATCGTTATCCCGTTTTTCGCGTTCAAAACGCAGTGCTCGAGACTGGTATCTGTCGCGCGCTTGATCTGCTAAGGTCTGAGACCAAGCGTTCCATCCAGTTTGCTCATGTGTAAGGTCAATCATGGTGATGCAGTCAACAGGGCATGGCGGAATGCATAGATCACAGCCCGTGCACCATTCTGGCAAAACCGTATGCATTTGTTTTGAGGCGCCCACAATCGCATCAACAGGACAAGCCTGGATACACAAAGTACAACCAATACATTTTTGAGGATCAATGAAGGCTACGGGTCGGGGGCGCTCAATACCGCATTCAGGATTAAGGTGTTGATTCAGGATCAAGGCGTCTGCTGGATAGATAGGCTCAAGCACCTTGCTCAACCTCGCGATACCCTCTACGCCCCCAGGTGGACAGCGATTTGGCCTTGCTTCACCGGAGGCTAAGGCTTCTGCATACCCCCTGCAATCGGGGTAACCACATTTGGTGCATTGGGTCTGAGGAAGAAGATCTTCTATGCGATCGATAAGTTCATTTAGCTGCATGATCTTCATGACATTGTGGACCCTAAAAGAATTAGAAGCCCCTAGGGGCTTCTAATCATCGCCGTTTACTTGGCGGCCAATTTGGGAAGTCTGGCTTTGGATTTCCTTTGGGCGGGCTGATGTTCGCGAATAAACGATTTGATTTTTGGATAAACCTTGTCCCTCCAGCGGCGACCAGAGAAGATGCCATAGTGGCCAGCTCCAGCCACTTCGTAATGATCTTTATTCGTTTTGGGGATACCAGCACATAGAGCATGCGCAGAACGAGTCTGACCGCTACCAGAGATATCATCGAGCTCACCTTCAACGGTGAGCAAAGCAGTTTGTTGAATATCTTGCGGCTTAACCAATTCGCCAGCAACTTTCCAAGTGCCATTCGGTAGGGAGTAGTCTTGGAATACCGTTTTGATCGTATCTAGGTAGAACTTAGCATCCATGTCCAGCACGGCGTTGTATTCATCATAGAAGCGAATATGTGATTCAGCATCGAGTTCATCACCGCGCACTAGATTTTGAAAATAATCCCAATGAGATTGCAAGTGGTTCTGCGGGTTCATGGCAATAAAGCCAGTATGTTGCAAGAAGCCTGGGTAAACCTTGCGGCCAGCTCCGGGATAGCTTGGCGGTACCTTGTAGATTACATGACTCTCAAACCATTCATATGATTTTTGATCGGCTAAGTTATTGACGGCAGTCGGTGATTTTCTAGCGTCAATGGGCCCGCCCATCATGATCATCGACGCAGGAGTGACTTCACCAGCAGAGGCCATCAAAGAAATTGCCCCCAAGGTGGGAACAGTTGGCTGACATACAGAAATCACATGTAAATCTTTTGCGCCGATCGTACGGATGAATTCTTGAAGGTAATGCACATAATCATCAAGACTAAAGTCACCATCTTCAGTGGGCACAAGACGAGCATCTATCCAATCGGTAATATATACCTTGTGGTCTTGTAATAAGGTTCGCACGGTATCGCGTAGCAAAGTAGAGTGGTGACCTGAGAGTGGCGCTACTACCAATACAACAGGATCTTCTTTGAGCTTCTGAATAACTTCAACATCATCGGAGAAGCGTTTAAAACGGATGAGTTTGCAGAATGGTTTAGCGACCGTAACCATTTCATGAATCGCGACTTCGCGACCATGAGATTGAACAGAGCGAACTCCAAACTCCGGTTTTTTGTAATTTTTTCCTAAACGATAGAGTAATTCATAGCTAGCAGCTAAGCGCTCTGAGCCGGGAACTAGTGAAGCGGGATTTGAGGCATTGATAAAAGCCTCAGAAGCGGCGCGAGCCCATGAACTAACAGGTTGAAGTAATGCTTTTTGAAACTCGTGCAATTGATATAGCATGGTACCTCCAGTAATACAGTGTAAACGCTTCTTATGCTAAAACGCGGGCAATCGCTTTTGCGACCTTATCGATATTTTTTGTATTGAGAGCCGCAACGCAAATACGCCCAGTTGAGAGGGCATAGATGCCATCCTCCTTTTGTAAGCGCTCTACTTGCTCAACGGTCAAGCCTGAGTATGAAAACATTCCACGCTGCGCTTCAATGAAGGTAAAGTCTTGTTCAGCGCCTGCAGCAGCCAGTTTTTCAACGAGGGCATGGCGCATAGATTTAATTCGATCACGCATCTGCGCTAATTCATCTTCCCAGAGCTGTCTGAGTTCTGGAGAGTTCAATACAGCCGCTGCAATTGCAGCACCATGGGTTGGAGGGTTTGAGTAGTTGGTGCGAATGACCCGTTTTAATTGAGAGAGCACGCGATTCGACTCATCTTTACTTTGGGTCACGATAGAAAGAGCACCAACGCGCTCGCCGTAAAGTGAAAAAGACTTGGAGAATGAGCTAGACACAAAGAAGGACATGCCAGATTGTGCAAACAGACGTACGGCAATGCCGTCTTGCTCAATGCCATCAGCAAAGCCTTGATAGGCCATGTCCAAGAAAGGAATAAACCCTTTTGCCTTGCAAATTGCAATCACTTGCAACCATTGCGCTTCAGTAATATCTGCGCCAGTTGGGTTATGGCAGCAGGCGTGCAACAAGACGGTTGTATTTTTTGGGAAAGACTCTAAAGATTTCACCATGCCGTCGAAATCAACCCCACGGGTTTTGCCATCAAAGTAGGTGTACTCGACTACGTCAAAGCCAGCGGATTCAAAAATGCCGCGATGGTTTTCCCAGGTTGGGTTACTAATTGCACAAGGTGCATTTAAATTGAGTCGTTTAATAAAGTCAGCACCAACACGCAAGGCACCAGTTCCACCAAGACATTCAGCAGTGACTACACGACCATCTTTAATTAAAGAGGCGTCTGCGCCAAATAGAAGGTTCTGAACCGCGCTGTTGTAGGGGTTTGGGCCTTCGATTGGGATGTAGCTTCGAGGTGAGTGCTTGGCAACAATCCCTTCTTCGGCTTGTATCACTGCCTTTAAAAGAGGTACCTTACCTTCATCGGTGTAGTACACACCTACCCCTAAGTTCACCTTATCCGGGCGTTGGTCAGCAACATAGGCTTCGGTGAGGCCAAAAATGGGGTCTTTAGGGGCTAATTCAACAGAGGCAAACAGGGTCATTTGGAGGTCGTATACGAGGTTAGAAGGATCTTTGGGTATTAATTCGCTGTAAATTGGGTTTCATTTAGCTTAATTACTGGGTTTTGAGGCCAGATCGAGCTTTTTTTAAATAAAAACGGCAAAATCATTGTTTGTACAAAATTCGCTGTGAAGAAAACTCACAGATGAAATGATAGCTGAGATGCCCCCTAAGTCGCCTAAAACTGCTCCAAAAACCCAAGCTGCTGATATTCAAAAACCCCCAGTGGCAGACCCCTTGGGCGAGGCAGGCCACGACCTTGATCCAACCAAGTTTGTTACCTTCCCAGATTCGCCATATCACCTATATCAGCCATTCTCGCCGGCAGGAGATCAGCCTGCCGCAATTGACGCTTTGGTGGCGGGTGTTGAGGATGGTTTGACCTTCCAAACTTTGTTAGGGGTTACAGGTTCAGGAAAAACCTTCACGATGGCTAACGTGATTGCAAGAACAGGGCGACCAGCCATTATTTTTGCCCCTAATAAGACTTTAGCCGCACAGTTATACAGCGAGTTTAGAGAGTTTTTCCCAAAAAATGCGGTTGAGTATTTCGTGAGTTACTACGATTACTATCAACCTGAAGCATATGTACCGCAGCGCGATTTATTTATTGAAAAAGATTCATCGATCAATGAGCATATCGAGCAGATGCGATTATCTGCAACGAAGAGTTTGCTTGAGCGCCGCGATGTCATCATTGTTGCAACAGTATCTGCTATTTATGGTATCGGCAATCCTGGCGACTATCACAGCATGGTGATGACCTTGCGTCCCGGCGACAAAATGAGTCAGCGCGATATCTTGATGCGCTTAATCGCAATGCAGTACGACCGCAATGAAATGGATTTCAAACGCGGCGTATTTAGAGTACGTGGTGATACGATCGATATTTTCCCAGCCGAACATAATGAATTGGCTGTACGCGTTGAATTATTCGATGACGTTGTTGAAAGTTTGCAATTTTTCGATCCACTTACTGGAAAGATTCGCCAGAAAATTCCACGGTTTACGGTTTATCCAAGCTCTCACTATGTAACACCTCGTGAGACAGTGCTTAAGGCCATTGAAACCATCAAAATAGAATTGCGTAATCGCTTAGATGAGTTTGTGAAAGACGGTAAGCTGGTAGAGGCTCAGCGCCTGGAGCAGCGAACTCGCTTTGACCTGGAGATGCTCAATGAATTGGGCTTTTGCAAAGGCATCGAAAATTACTCTCGCCATCTCTCTGGAGCAATGCCTGGTGAGGCTCCGCCAACTTTGGTTGATTATTTGCCCAATGATGCCTTAATGTTTTTAGATGAAAGCCATGTATTGATTGGGCAGCTCAACGCCATGTACAACGGCGATAAATCACGCAAACATACTCTCGTTGAATTTGGTTTTCGTTTGCCATCGGCAATGGATAACCGTCCACTCAAGTTCACAGAGTTTGAGACCAAAATGCGTCAAACTATTTTTGTTTCTGCAACACCTGCTGATTATGAAAATACGCATACCGGTCAAGTGGTTGAGCAAGTAGCAAGACCGACAGGTTTGGTTGACCCAGAAATTGAGGTGCTACCAGCAAGTTCTCAAGTAGATGACTTGCTTAGTCAAATTCATGAGCGCGTCAAAGTCGGTGAACGTGTTTTGGTGACCGTACTTACCAAGCGGATGGCAGAGCAGCTCACGGATTACCTATCAGATAACGGGGTGAAGGTGCGCTATGTACATTCTGATATTGATACTGTTGAACGCGTAGAAATTTTGCGTGACTTGCGTTTGGGGGTATTTGATGTTCTTGTAGGAATTAATTTATTGCGCGAGGGTCTAGATATTCCCGAAGTCTCTTTAGTGGCGATTTTGGATGCTGATAAAGAAGGTTTTTTGCGCTCAGAACGAAGCTTGATTCAGACCATTGGTCGTGCCGCTCGAAATATTCGCGGCAAAGCTATTTTGTATGCAGATCGTATTACCGACTCGATGAAGCGGGCCATGGGGGAGACTGAGCGGCGCAGAACCAAGCAAATCGCTTTCAATAAGCTTCATGGAATCGAGCCAAGAGGCGTGACTAAACGGATTAAAGACATTATTGATGGTGTCTACGACGTCAATGAGAAGCGCTCTGAGATGCAGGTTGCCGAGGAGAGGGCTCGCTATGAGGATATGAGTGAAAAAGATTTATCCATGGAAATCAAGCGTTTAGAAAAGCAAATGAATGCTGAAGCCAAGAATCTAGAGTTTGAGAAGGCCGCCACTACCCGCGATCGCCTTACTAAAGTCAAAGAAATGGCTTTTGGCGCAAGATCTAGAGATACCCTTTAAATTTTTGGGATAATTCCTGAGCGGATTGGTAGGGTATATGGTATAGTTGAGTGGAATGGTCGGGTATTACCCGCCCGACTGTTAGCTGTCCATAACAATCCATTACCAAGGTGACATATGAGACTTACAACTAAAGGCCGTTTTGCAGTAACTGCAATGATTGATTTAGCCCTGCGCGAAACGCATGGTCCTGTAACGCTGGCTGGAATTAGCCAAAGACAAAAAATTTCACTCTCTTACCTAGAGCAGTTATTCGGTAAATTACGCCGCTTCAATATTGTGGAGAGTACTCGCGGACCTGGTGGCGGTTACACGCTGGCACGTCAATCACATGAAATCAGCGTGGCCGACATCATTATTGCGGTTGACGAGCCTTTGGACGCGACTCAGTGTGGCGGCAAAGGCAATTGTCATAGTGATGAAGAGCATCAAGGCCGTTGCATGACTCATGATCTCTGGGCAAACCTGAACTCTAAAATGGTTGACTATCTCAGTTCAGTATCCTTGCGTGATTTAGTACAGCAACAAGAAGGGCGCGGGATTGTGCTGCACGATCTACGTCACAAGAAAATTAAAATTGAAGGCGTGAAGCCTGAAAAGGCTGCACCAGTAGTAGCAGCAAAAAAAGAGATTGCTCCTAAGCGAACGCTTGTGAACTCGGTTTTTAATCTGGCTCAGCAAAGCTAACTTATATAAGTCCATCATGAACGCACCACAAGATATTCCAACACAGCCAGTCCCGATGTTTAGTCCAAAACACTTTCCGGTGTACATGGATTATTCAGCTACTACGCCGATTGACCCTCGCGTGGTGGATAAGATGTTGCCGTATTTGCGCGAGCAATTCGGTAACGCCGCATCCCGCAGCCACGCCTATGGTTGGGCAGCTGAAGAGGCGGTCGAGTGGGCGCGTTCAGAGGTGGCTCAATTAGTGCATGCAGATCCACGAGAGATCGTTTGGACTAGCGGTGCTACTGAAAGTATTAATCTGGCATTAAAAGGTGCAGCCCATTTCTATAAAGATAAGGGCAAGCACATCATCACTGTCAAGACTGAGCATAAAGCTACGTTGGATACTTGCCGTGAGCTAGAGCGCGAAGGTTATGAAGTAACTTATCTGGATGTATTGCCAAATGGCATGATTGATTTTGATATGCTTGAGAAAGCCATTACACCTGGAACCATTGTTGTTTCGGTGATGTTTGTAAATAATGAAATCGGTGTCGTGCAGGACATCCCCCGCATTGGTGAGTTATGCCGTTCACGTGGTGTGATTTTTCATGTAGATGCAGCTCAGGCTACCGGTAAAGTCCAGATTGATTTAGAAAAGCTCAAAGTTGATTTAATGAGTTTTTCTGCTCATAAAACTTATGGCCCCAAAGGAGTTGGTGCTTTATTTGTACGTCGCAAGCCCCGCATTCGGATTGAGGCGCAGATACATGGTGGCGGACATGAGCGCGGGATGCGTTCTGGCACATTAGCAGTTCACCAAATCGTTGGTATGGGCGAAGCTTTCCGCATTGCCCGCGTTGAAATGCTAGAAGAGAACCAGCGTATTCGTGCTTTACGCGATCGTTTGCTCGCTGGTTTAAAGGATATTGAAGAGGTTTATGTGAATGGTGATATGGATCATCGTGTCCCACATAATCTTAATATTAGCTTTAACTACGTTGAAGGTGAGTCAATGTTGATGGCCTTGAAGGATTTGGCAATCTCATCTGGCTCCGCATGTACCTCAGCCTCTTTGGAGCCTTCCTATGTATTAAGGGCGCTAGGGCGTAACGATGAGTTAGCGCATAGCTCGATTCGTTTTACTTTGGGGCGTTTTACAACCGAAGAGGAAGTGGATTTCACAATTAAGTTGGTGAAAGAAAAGATCGCCAAGTTGCGCGAGCTATCCCCATTGTGGGAAATGTTTAAAGATGGGATCGATTTAAGTACGATCCAATGGGCTGCACACTAAGCAAGATATAAGACAAATAAGGAAATACCATGGCATACAGCGATAAAGTAATCGACCATTATGAAAACCCCCGCAACGTAGGCTCATTCGCTAAAGGTGACGATAACATTGGCACTGGTATGGTTGGTGCGCCTGCGTGTGGCGATGTGATGAAATTGCAAATTCGCGTCAATGATCAAGGCGTGATTGAAGATGCCAAGTTCAAGACCTATGGATGTGGCTCTGCGATTGCATCTTCTTCTTTGGTAACTGAGTGGGTTAAGGGCAAGACTTTGGACCAGGCTCTAGAAATCAAGAACTCTTTAATCGCTGAAGAACTGGCTTTGCCGCCTGTGAAAATTCACTGCTCTATTTTGGCTGAAGATGCTATCAAGGCTGCGGTAGCCGACTACAAAGAAAAGCATCCAGTTAAGTAAATATTATGGCTATTACCTTAACCGATAAGGCTGCGAAACACGTGCAGCGCAATTTAGATAAGCGCGGCAAGGGCTGTGGTTTACGCTTGGGGGTCCGCACTACAGGTTGCTCTGGTTTGGCCTATCAATTGGAATATGTTGATGAAGCGGCGCCTGAAGATACGATGTTTGAATCTAACGGTGTTAAGGTCTTTGTTGACCCTAAGAGTTTGGCTTATTTAGATGGTACAGAATTAGACTTTGTGCGTGAGGGTTTGAATGAGGGATTTAAATTTCAGAATCCAAACGTAAAAGATGAGTGTGGTTGTGGCGAATCCTTCCGCGTCTGACGATTACTTCCATTTCTTTGGGCTAGAACAGCGATTCAACCTTGATTTGCCTGCCTTAGATCAGGCTTACCTTGCGATTCAGAAGGAAGTGCACCCTGATCGCCATGCGCGTGGCAGCGATACTGAACAGCGCCTCGCTATGCAAATGGCAACCTTCGCTAATACGGCGTTGCAAACCCTTAAAAATCCTATTCAACGCGGTCTGTATCTCTGCCAACTCCATGGCGTGGATGCAAAATTGGAAACTAATACTGCAATGCCGCCTGCTTTTTTAATGAAGCAGATGGAGTGGCGCGAAAGCTTGGATGAGAAAGCGGAAGACCTTCCTAGTTTAGAGGTGCTGATGGTTGAAGTAGAGCAAGTTAAACAAGCTACCTTTGCTGAATTGACTCAGGCGCTTGATGCTGCAAAGAACTATGCGCGAGCTGCAGAGTTATTAAGAGGGCTTCTGTTTATTGATAGGTTCGCTATTGAATTGGACGATGCCATTTCGGCATTGGTATAGCTTTAAACTGAACCACTATGGCCTTATTACAAATTTCCGAACCAGGTAAATCTTTAGCTCCTCATCAGCGTCGTATCGCTGTGGGTATTGATTTGGGAACGACTAATTCCTTGGTGGCGATTGTCCGGGATGCTTTGCCTAAGGTGTTGCCTGACGCTCAGGGGCGTGAACTGCTCCCGTCGGTAGTGCGCTACTTGCCGAATGGCAGAACTCAGGCTGGTTTCGAGGCCTTGGAGAATGTAGTTGGCGATCCTAAAAACACCATTGTTTCAGTAAAGCGTTTTATGGGTCGCGGCTTGCATGATGTCGAGCATATTGAAAGCGTACCTTACGACTTTGTAGACGAGCCCGGCATGTTGAAACTCAGAACAGTAGCTGGAGATAAAAGTCCGATTGAAGTATCCGCAGAAATTCTTGCCCGCTTACGCCAGTTGGCTGAGGATTCTGTTTCTGATGACATTGTTGGTGCAGTCATTACGGTGCCCGCTTACTTTGATGACGCTCAGCGCCAGGCGACCAAGGATGCGGCGAAGTTAGCGGGTATTGAGGTTTTGCGTTTATTAAATGAACCCACAGCCGCTGCCATTGCTTATGGCTTAGATAATGCTTCTGAAGGCATTTATGCTGTTTATGATTTGGGCGGCGGCACCTTTGATATTTCTATTTTGCGCATGAGCAAAGGGGTATTTGAGGTCCTCTCTACTGGCGGTGATTCAGCCTTAGGTGGTGATGACTTTGATCATCGCTTGTACTGCTGGGTGATTGAGCAAGCAAAGCTGCCACCCTTATCAGTTCATGATCATCGCACTTTATTGCAAGCTTGTCGGCATGCCAAAGAGTTGCTTAGTCACAATCCGCTGGCACGTGTTCATGAAACCCTCGCCGATGGTACGGTAGTGAATGTGGGTGTTAGTCAGGCTCAATTCTTTGAGATTACTCAGAACTTGGTGAATAAAACTTTGGTAGCAGTAAAAAAGGCTTTGCGCGATGCAGGCCTAAGGACCGATGAGATTAAAGGTGTGGTGATGGTCGGTGGCGCAACCCGCATGCCCAGTATTCAGCGTGCCGTCGGTGAATTGTTTGGCACCAAACCTTTGAACAATTTAAACCCCGATCAAGTTGTTGCATTGGGGGCTGCAATGCAAGCAGATTTACTTGCCGGCAATCAAAGCAAAGATGACGAGTGGCTTTTGTTGGATGTTATTCCACTTTCTC
Organism: Burkholderiaceae bacterium; assembly: GCA_947447945.1. Taxonomy (GTDB): domain Bacteria; phylum Pseudomonadota; class Gammaproteobacteria; order Burkholderiales; family Burkholderiaceae; genus Polynucleobacter. The sequence continues at coordinate 21,268 of CANFLR010000009.1, read as the reverse complement.
TTGGGATTGAAACCATGGGTGGTTTAGTGGAAAAAATTATTCCGCGCAATACGCCAATCCCTGTTGCGCGCGCACAGGATTTCACTACTTTTAAAGATGGACAAACCGCCTTAGCGATTACTGTCTTGCAGGGTGAGCGTGAGTTGGTGCAAGACTGCCGATCTTTGGGTAAATTTGAACTACGGGGTATCCCACCGATGGCTGCGGGTGCCGCGCGCATCCGCGTGACATTCCAGGTTGATGCAGATGGTTTGCTTTCCGTAAGCGCAACCGAACAGGGTTCTGGTGTACAAGCCTCGATTGATATCAAGCCTTCGTATGGATTGAGCGATGCTGATATTACGCGCATGCTACAAGATGGTTTTCAATCTGCCAAAGTGGATTTATTGTCGCGGTCCTTGCGCGAAGAGCAAGTGAATGCACAGCGTTTATTGGATGCTGTGCAAACAGCCTTGAATGCTGACCGTGCCTTATTAAATACTCAAGAGCAGGCAGTGATTGATGAGGAGATGAGCATTCTGAAACAAATCCTCCAAGAAGAGACTGACAGCGCAGTTGTTCGTAAAGCAGTTGATCGGGCAGCTAAAGCAACCGATGAATTTGCTCAGATGCGCATGAATGCCAGTATTCAGAAAGCATTAGCCGGTAAGAATGTTGCCGAAATCTAATACCTATAAAAATTCTTAGAAACTCAGTCATGACCCAAATCGTAGTTCTCCCGCATAGTGAATATTGCCCAGAAGGTGCTGTAGTTGAAGTTGCCCCCGGTACCTCGATTTGCGAAGCCTTACTAGAAAATCACATTCCTATTGAACATGCTTGTGACATGGTGTGTGCATGCACTACCTGTCATGTGATCATCAAAGAGGGATTAAATAGCCTCAACGCCCCCGATGAGAATGAAGAGGACATGCTGGACCGAGCGTGGGGCCTCAATCCTCAGTCACGGCTCTCTTGTCAGGCTATTGTGGCTCGCGAGGATTTGGTGATTGAGATTCCCAAATACTCTATTAATCATGCAAAAGAAAATAACTCTTAGTCAGCAGATATTTTTGTTTTCGCAACTACGGCCTTCCATCGAATAGCTTCTTTTTCTACATACTGCTTAAGTTGCTCTGGTGTACCAGTTTCAACCTCTGCACCTTGATCTTCAATTTTCTTTGCTACTGCCGGATCCTTCAGGATCAAATTCATCTCTTGATTTAATAGTTTTACGATGGCGCTAGGCGTTTTTGCTGGCGCAAATAGGGCATACCATTGTTGAACATTCACATCTGGTATCCCTTGTTCTGCAAGCGTGGGAACATCAGGCATCGCTTTTGAGCGTCTGTCGCCTGCAATTCCTAGAGCCTTTAATGACCCAGCATTCACGTGGGGGTAAGCGCTATATAAACTTGGAAACATTAATTGAGTGGTGCCGGCAATCGTGTCGGTGATACCGGGGCTTGCGCCTTTATAGGGAACGTGAAGAATATCGGTGCCGGTAGATAGCTTAAATAACTCGCCAGCAAAATGGGGCGCAGATCCATTTCCTGCAGATGCATAGCTAACGGTATTAGGCTTTGCTTTTATATAAGCAATCAGTTCTTTAGTGTTCTTGATTGGCAGAGCATTGTTAGCAACCATGAGAGTTGGAGAAATCGCAATCATACCTATTGGCTCAAAGTCCTTGATAGGATCATATTTTTGTTTTAGTAGTGCTGGGCTGATCCCATGAGTGGCTGTATACCCAAGCATCAAGGTGTAACCATCTGGTGCTGCTCTTGCAACATATTCTGATGCAATGCTGCCATTTCCACCGGCTTTATTTTCCACGATCACAGACTGACCAAATTTAGCGCCTAAGCCTTGGGCTATATAGCGTGCAAAAGAGTCGGTGCCTCCACCAGCAGGTGTAGAAACAATAATGGTGATGGGTTTAACTGGATACTTTGTTTGGGCTAGACAGTCATTTTGGCCTAAAGCAAGAGTCGTAATAGTGAATAGAAATCGCCCAAGATGCTTGAGATTATTTATTAGAGAATTCAAGGCTTCCCTCTTGGAATTGGTGAACACTGTTGAATGTTAACATTGAGCAATAGAGTATTGATGCTCAAGAAGAAATTTAGGGGACTTTATGGATTGGGGTTTAAAAGGAAAAACTGCGCTGGTAACTGGAGCGAGCCAGGGAATCGGTAGAGTGACTGCGAAATTGTTAGCACTCGAAGGCGTCCGAGTTGTGGCAGTTGCCAGAAGGCTTGAATTGCTTGTGCAGTTATCTGAAGAGCTTAAATCAGCCGGAGGCACTCCAATCGTTCCATTGCAGGCAGATCTTTCCGTGGATGGAGAGCCTGAAAGAATTGCAAAGGAAGCCGGAGAAATTTTAGGCCGTATTGATATTTTAATGAATGCTGCTGGCGGAAGTCGACCGGTAGATTTCGATGCTACAAAAGATCAGTGGACAGAGGGGATGATGTTGAACTTCTTTCGCATTCGTGAGTTGACACATGCGGTACTGCCACTGATGAAAAAGAATCAATGGGGAAGGGTTATTACATTTACAGGCACCTCAGAACCGCGTATGTTGAATGCTGCCTTCACAGCAAAAGCAGCTGTTCATGTTTGGGCAAAAGCAATATCACGCGATTTTGCTGCTGACGGTATCACGGTAAATTGTTTGCAACCTGGAAGAATTAGGACAGAGCAAATTAAAAAGAGATACCCCACTCTAGAAAGTGAGCTGGAATATTCTCGTCAGGAAATTCCTCTCGGTCGCTTTGGAGATCCAGAGGAAATAGCAGCCGTTGCTATATTCTTGGCTTCACCGCTTGCTAGTTATGTCACTGGTACCGTGATCCCCGTAGATGGCGGCTCCAGTCGTTTTGCTTTTTAATGAATCTTCATTATTTCATCTACTTTTGCACCAAATTAATGCATAAAGCACCGTAATCACACAATTGTCATAAATAGCTGATACGCGCTGGATTAATATTGTTTCGTAGTTCATTTTTTATGCATTACCTCCATAGATTTTTTTCAAGCCATCCCTCGGGGTGGCTTTTTCTTTGCTACTTTATTAAATAATATGTTAAAATACATAATGTAAATAAACATATTAAATAGCTCTAAAGATGATGACACCTGGCCAGAAAATTGACCTGAAGAAAATGCGTACCTCTGCAGAAGCGGCTTGTAAATTGATGAAGGCCTTAAACCATCGAGATCGATTGATGCTCTTATGTGAAATCAGTCAAGGCGAGAAGTGTGTTGGAGAGTTGGAGGAAATTTTAGATATTCATCAGCCCATGCTGTCGCAGCAATTAACAGGGCTAAGAACAGCAAAGTTGGTGAAGACGCGTAGAGAAGGGAAGCAAATTTACTATTCACTGGGAAGTGATTCTGCAATGGCAGTCATTGAAGTGCTATATCAGCAGTTTTGTAAAAAATAACCCAAAGGGGAAACATATGAAATGTAACGTTGGCGGTATGGATCGCGTATTGCGTGTCACAGTTGGCCTGGTATTGATTGCCTTAGCAGCAAGCAATCAGATTGGGGTATGGGGTTGGATTGGAATTATCCCCTTAGCTACCGGCCTCTTTAGGTTTTGTCCTTTGTATCCAATGCTGGGGATTAACTCCTCTGGTAAAGGAGCTGGCGGTGGTTGTTGTAAGTAATTCATTCATTAAGGAAAGTAACAATGCCAAAAGATTACAAACAGATAACAAAAGATATCTCTATATCACTTACTAAGCTCCGGGTTGAGGCCCCAGAAATGATGAAAGGATTTAGTGATCTTGCGGCTGCAGCAACAAAAGACGGCATCTTGGACAAAAAAACCAAAGAGCTTATTGCTTTAGCCTTGGGTGTTGCAGCGCGCTGCGATGGATGCCTTGGGTTTCATACTCAGGCTTTAGTAAAGCTGGGGGCTACTAAGCAAGAAATCATTGAAACTTTAGGTATGGCTACTTATATGGGGGGCGGACCGTCCTTGATGTATGCCGCCGATGCCTTGAGTGCTTTTGAACAAGCGCAAGCGTAATAAAGACACTCGTAGAAACTAAAAAGCCTCGCTTTGCGAGGCTTTTTACAGGTTAGGTAAAAGACTGCTCGAACTCTTCCAGCTTAATGGCATTCATGAGGAATAGGATGCGACGTTGAAAGCGCTTGCGCTCTTCAATTTGGTCGTGTGGCAAGCGATCATGTTCGCGTAATAAGTTCGTAATAACGGGGTTGTAGTGCGCTCGGGCTGGTGACATTACATTTCCTGGCTAAATATCTCGTGAGGGACAATGTAGCAAGAGGTCTATATATCCACAAGGAATATATAGAGATACCTAAATTACTTTTAGATATATAGATTAGATTACTTGCTCATCTTTATTTCTCGACAAAAGCACGTTCGAAGACGTAATCACCTAGCTGACCAAGACTTGGAGAAACCTTGAAGCCTTTGGCATCGAGCATCTCAGAAGTTTCTTTAAGCATTGATGGGCTGCCGCAGATCATCGCGCGATCTACTGCTGGGTCTAAAGGGGGTAAGCCGATATCCTGAAAGAGCTGACCCGATTCAATAGCAGTTGTTAAGCGACCGGTATGCTTGAAGGCCTCACGAGTAACGGTTGGATAGTAGATCAGTTTTTCTCGAATGATTTCACCTAAGAACTCATCTTGAGCGAGTTCGTTCTTAATGTAATCACCATAAGCTAGTTCGCTCACTAAACGCACGCCATGAATTAGTACGACTTTTTCAAACTTATCGTATGTTTCTGGGTCGCGAATAATACTCATAAAGGGTGCAAGGCCTGTACCAGTACTAAACAGGTAAAGATGTTTACCAGGATTCAAGTCATCAATTACCAATGTACCAACTGACTTTTCGCTCACTAAGATGGGGTCGCCTACTTGGATTTTTTGAAGGCGTGAGGTAAGCGGACCATCTTGAACTTTAATACTTAAGAACTCTAAATGCTCTTCATAGTTCGGGCTAGCTACGCTATAGGCTCTGACGAGCGGCTTGCCCTCAACTTCTAGGCCGATCATTAAAAAGTGACCGCTACGAAAGCGTAAGCTTTTATTGCGCGTAGTTGTAAAGCTAAATAAGGTGTCGTTCCAGTGGTGAACGGTAAGAACGGTTTCAGTCTGATATGCGGCCATAAATACGAATTCAATAGAGAGATAGCAAAACGATAATTATCCCATTCTTGGAGGAGGGGCGCATTTAGAATCATTGCAAAAACACGACTCTATAGTGATATAGGTGGGATTTTTGGTAATAAAGGCCGGATTTATCTATCCCCCTCGGCCTTTAGCTATCATCTTCATATGAAAAAAAGCCAATATTTATTTATCTCTTTATTGAGTCTGGGTTTAGTGGGGTTTGCGGTGATCCTGCAGCAAGTGGGTTATCAAGGTGTGAGCTTTCTGCCTTGTCCTTTATGTATTTTGCAAAGAGTTGGTTATTTGGGCATAACGATTGCTTGTATGTTGGCTGCAAGCTTTGACTCGCTTCAAAAGCTGTTTCATGGCTTGGCAGTGCTGGCTGCAGCCTATGGAGCAGTAATTGCGGCCCACCACGTCTGGCTACTCTCTCATCCGGGAGCCTCCTGTGGAATCGACCCTTTAGAGCTCTGGATTAATCAGTTTCAAGTTGTGCAGGGTCTACCTTGGCTCTTTAAGGCCGATGGCCTGTGCTCTGCTAAATTGCCTGCCATCCTGGGTCTGCAGGTGCCAGAATGGTCTTTATTATGGTTCTCTGTCCTGTTGATTTTGCTGGTGACAAGCTTTTTTAAAAAGCCCCTTAGAACTTAAAGTACTGAGCTCATGATTAGAACTTCGTTTGCCAAATAAAGACCTTCCCGTAAGATCCATTCACTATCTATAGTATTTTTTCTTTGATTTCAGGAGTCTGTATGACCTACTTTACCGATAACTCACAAACCATTGGCCATACCCCGCTGGTCAGACTAAACCGCGTGACAGATGGCGCTAAAGCAACTGTGCTTGCAAAGATTGAGGGTCGTAACCCCGCTTACTCGGTTAAGTGCCGTATCGGCGTAGCAATGATTAATGATGCACAAGAAAAAGGTTTGCTAGGACCTGGTAAAGAGTTGGTTGAGCCCACTAGTGGTAATACCGGCATTGCTTTGGCGTTTGTTGCAGCGGCACGCGGCATTCCGCTGACCTTAACGATGCCAGAGACCATGAGTTTGGAGCGCCGTAAGTTATTAACTGCCTTGGGGGCAAAGATTGTTTTAACTGAAGGCCCAAAAGGGATGAATGGCGCCATTGCGAAGGCAAAAGAAATTGCTGAGTCTGCTCCAGATAAATATGTATTGCTACAGCAGTTTAGCAATCCATCCAATCCAGCAATTCATGAAAAAACCACTGGCCCAGAAATCTGGAAAGATACCGAAGGCAAGATTGATGTATTTGTTGCTGGTGTTGGAACTGGCGGGACGATTTCTGGTGTTGGTCGATATATTAAACATACTCAGAAAAAAGCGATTGAAATCGTTGCGGTTGAGCCAACAGCCAGTCCAGTGATTACTCAAAAACTCAATGGTGAAGAGATCAAACCAGCTCCGCACAAAATTCAGGGTATTGGCGCAGGATTTGTACCAGAAAATCTTGATCTATCCGTGGTGGATAAGGTTGAGCAAGTCACCAACGAAGAGGCAATTGAATTTGCACGCCGGATTGCTAAAGAGGAGGGTATCTTGGTTGGCATATCTTGCGGTGCAGCAGCCGCAGTTGCAGTGAGGCTTGCAAAGAAACCTGAGTACGCAGGCAAAACGATTGTTGTCATACTGCCTGATACAGCGGAGCGCTATTTGAGCTCTGCACTCTTTGAAGGCGTCTTCGACGAAAAGGGATTGCCTACTTAATTGAGGTAAGGCTGCAACAGTTCCTAGGATTTGCTCAAGAAGGTATGTGCTATAAAGGCATGTATCAAGATTAGCTTCGTCTAGGGAAAACAGACTGATGTTTCAATCAACGGCCGGTAAATATCTAAGTGTGAGTTTGCTTGCGAGCCTGATTTTTTTTCTTGTAACTCCGATTAGTCATGCTCAGACAGACGCTAAGCCTTACCCAAATCGCCAGATTACCTTGTTTGTTCCATTTCCGCCTGGTGGCGCGACGGATTTAATGGCCCGCACTATTGGGCAACGAATTTTAAAAAAATGGGGCCAAAGCGTCATTATTGAAAATAAGCCTGGGGCTGGCGGTATGTTGGCGGCCACGCAGGTTGCCAAGGCGCAAGCAGATGGCTACACCTTATTTTTTGGATCCTCTGCACAGCTTGCAGTAAACCAAAGCATCTACCCAAAGATGACCTATGATGTCCAAAAAGATTTTGCGCCTATCATTTTGGTCGGTGGCGTCCCTAATATTTTGGTTGCAAATCCCAATGCGCCATTCAAGAACCTGGCAGAACTGATTCAATACGCCCGTGCCAATCCTGGCGTCCTGAGTTATGCATCGCCTGGATCTGGCTCAACTGCGCATCTCACTGCTGAGCTGTTTAAAACGCAATCTGGTGTGGATATCGTCCACATCCCTTATAAGGGCGCTGCTGGGGGTGTTACCGATATTATTGGCGGACAGGTGCCGCTCATGTTTGTCAGCATGCCATCAGTGATGGAGAATATTCGGGCTGGAAAATTGATTGGTCTTGCAGTTGCTGGGTCTGCTAGATCAAGTGCACTACCGGATGTGCCTACTTTTGCAGAAACCTTTCCTAATTTTGAATCGACGAGTTGGTATGGTCTTGTTGCCCCCATCCGTACTCCCACACCAATCATTACTCTTTTAAATAACGAAATTAATTCAATGCTGACAGATCCAGAGGTGAAAAAAATCTTCGAAGATCAGGGAATTCGAATTTATGGGGGGAGCCCTGCTCAGTTTGCCACTCATATCAAATCAGAGACCACAAAATGGGCAAAGGTAGTTGAAAAAGCCAATGTCAAAGCAGATTAAAGATCAACCCAAGATTCACTAATACAGAAAAGTGCAGCAGAAATGACCACAACAAAAATAGTGCGTGTATTTGCAGGCCCAGATCAGCGTTCTCATTTTGAGGATATTGAGTTGGAGATGACCGAGTTTCGACTGGGGTCACTGTTTTCTTTGAAATCACAGTTGGTGCCAGTTGAGGGAGTTGTATTTCGTGAAAACCCCTTGGATGGCAATCAGGATTTTCATTGCCCCCCACGCAAGCAATTTGTGATTACGCTCGTTGGCGCAGTAGAGATTTCAGTGGGCGATGGCTCTTATCGTATTTTCGGGCCTGGCGATATTCTCTTTGCAGAGGATCTAACAGGGGAAGGGCATAAAGCACGCGAATTAATTGGCCCAAGAAGAAGTTTGATTTTGCCTGTTCCTGGTGATTTTGCGATCGCAGATTGGAAAAAATCAGCATGAGCGATAAACCAGTAAACCCAGCATTATTAGCTCCAGGGCTAAAATTTTCTGGAACCGTCGCACACTTGGTTGCAGAGTGCTTGCAACGTCATGGCATTGAAGTACTCTTTGGACAAAGTCTGCCATCCATGCTGCACTTGGCCTGCGAGCAAATGGGTTTGAAGCAAGTGGCCTACCGCTCTGAAAATGCTGGCGGTTATATGGCTGATGGTTATGCCCGTATTACGAATACCCCAGGAATTGTGACCGCTCAAAATGGCCCAGCTGCTACTTTGTTAGTAGCGCCTCTAGCCGAGGCCCTGAAAGCTTCAGTGCCATTAATCGCTTTAGTTCAAGATGTGAATCGATCCGAGACGGATAAAAATGCCTTTCAAGAGTTTGATCACATTGCACTCTTTTCATCTTGTACAAAGTGGGTGCGTCGCGTTACAGAGGCTAGTCGAGTTGAGGATTACCTTGATCAAGCTTTGGTCGCCGCATGTTCGGGTGTACCCGGTCCAGTAGCTCTAATGCTGCCAGCAGACTTGCTTTTAGAGGCTGCACCAAAATCAAAACGGTTTAATCGACTGGGATATTTCCCGCTTGATCGCACAGTACCAACGCACAGTGAATTAAAAACGGCTGCTAGTTTGTTGGCAAAAGCTAAACATCCATTAATGATTGTGGGCGGTGGAGTTCATCTCTCAGGAGCACAAGAAGCCTTGGCGAAGCTTCAAGAAGACGCTCATATACCGGTTGCAACAACGGTGATGGGCAAAGGGGCTGTTAATGAAAACCACCCATTATCTCTAGGCGTCATTGGTTACTTTATGGGCCCTAACGGAAACGCTCATTTTCAAACAGAGTTAGTTACTAACGCCGATGTGATTGTCTTGATTGGTACACGCACCAATCAAAATGGTACTGATTCTTGGAAGCTGTATCCGCCTTCCGCCAAATATATTCACATTGATGCAAATGGTAATGAGGTTGGTAGAAATTATGAGGCTAGCCGTCTGGTTGGGGATGCGCGTGAAACCATTTTGGCGCTGACAGAGGAGCTTTTAAGTATGGATATGAGTGGGCGTAAGTTGGCACGCCCTGATTTGGAGAAAAAGATTCAGGAAGGGCGTAGCGCTTATTTACATCAATCCAAGTCGATTCGTGAGTCTGATGCCATTCCTGTACGTCCAGAGCGTGTGATGGATGAATTAAATCAAGTCCTCACACCCAATAGCATTGTTGTTTCGGATGCGAGCTATGCCTCCGTATGGACGGCAAATTACCTCACCTCCCTATTTGCAGGTATGCGCTTTTTGGCGCCTCGTGGTTTGGCTGGTATTGGCTGGGGTTTCCCAATGGCGCTCGGCGCAAAAGTTGCCAGACCTGAAGCTGATGTGTATTGCGTTGTCGGTGATGGCGGATTTGCGCACGTTTGGTCTGAGCAAGAAACTGCGATCCGCATGAAGCTTAAGGTAGTTCTGATTGTTCTAAATAATGGGATTTTGGGTTTTCAAAAACATGCGGAGAATATTAAATATGGACTGCATACCACCGCAGTGCATTTTGCTCCGGTAGACCATGCTGCGATTGCTAGAGCCTGTGGATGCCAGGGGATTACGGTAACTAAGCCAGAAGAATTGGCTCCCGCCTTGGCCTTAGCGAAAGCCGCGAAAATCACTACGGTGATTGATGTCATTTGTGATGAGAATGCCTTTCCACCGCTTTCTTTGTATCACCCATCAAGCTCCTAGAAGTCAGTTTGGGAGCCTTCTAAATCAAAAGCCACCGAAGGGTGGCTTTTGATTGTCTGGCATATCGCTCATTCCCTGGCGGCCTTTACTCTTCTTCACGACGCAGATGAGGAAATAAAATGACATCGCGAATATTGGGTGCATCTGTCAAAAGCATTACCAAGCGATCTATACCAATACCACAGCCACCTGTTGGGGGCATACCGTACTCAAGGGCTCGAATGAAGTCGTGATCAAAGTACATCGCTTCTTCATCGCCAGCTTCCTTTTGCTCCACTTGTTTGCGGAAACGATTGGCTTGATCTTCAGCATCATTTAACTCTGAAAATCCGTTGGCGATTTCACGGCCGGTGATGAAGAGCTCAAACCGCTCGGTAATTCCTGGGCGCGTATCAGATTCTCGGGCTAGAGGACTTACCTCAATAGGGTAGTCAATGATGTAAGTAGGCTCCCATAGGTGCTCTTCAGCGACCAATTCAAATAAGGCCAATTGCAAAGCACCAATGCCGGCATTCTTCAGGGTGGGGCTGTCAGGGTTCTCACCCCCCTTTTTCAATTCAGAGCGTATGAAATCAGTATCATCAAGTTGTGCGGCTGCATAAGTCTTATGGGATTGTGGCCCATATTTCAGAATCGCTTCGGTAATAGTGAGGCGTTGAAATGGCTTACTGAGATCTAATTCTCGACCTTGGTGAGTTAATACCGCAGTACCCTGGGCATCCATTGCAGCTGCGCGGATCAAGCCTTCGGTGAAGTCCATAAGCCAACGGTAATCTGTATACGCGGCATAGAATTCCATCATCGTAAATTCTGGATTATGACGGGGGCTGACACCTTCATTGCGGAAATTGCGGTTAATTTCAAAGACACGCTCAAAACCACCCACTACTAAACGTTTGAGGTAAAGCTCAGGGGCAATACGCAAAAACATTTGCATATCTAAAGCATTGTGGTGGGTGATAAAAGGCTTAGCAGTTGCGCCACCCGGAATTGGGTGAAGCATCGGTGTTTCTACTTCCATGAAGTCAGCATCAAGCATGTGGCGACGCAATGAGGCGATGGCATTACTGCGCGCCTTAAAGGTATTGCGACTTTCTGGATTGACGATCAAATCCACATAGCGCTGGCGATATTTGGTCTCTAAATCAGAGAGGCCATGGAACTTATCTGGCAGGGGGCGCAATGACTTACTGAGTAAGCGCAAATGACTACATTCAACTGAAAGCTCGCCCTTATTGGTTTTAAAGAGATTTCCTTCGGCAGAAATAAAGTCACCCATATCCCAGTGCTTAAAGGCACCATGGGTATCGGCACCAGTAATCTCATCATTAATATAAAACTGAATTTGTCCACTGCGATCTTGAATGGTTGCAAAGCTCGCCTTACCCATCACGCGCTTTAGCACCATGCGGCCAGCTACCTTCACATGAATTTTCTTCTCCGCTAACTCTTCCTTGGTCAGACTATCGTAGTGCTGGTGAAGGTCAACCGCTAAATGAGTAGGGACAAAATCATTCGGAAACGCAATACCAGCCTCACGGAGCTTAGTTAACTTTTCACGACGTTCCGCAATAATATGATTCTCATCAACTGCTTCAGCAGCTGGAGTTGGCGTAGCGCCTAAATGGGTTTTATCGTTCATATATTTGCTCGTAGCGGTAATGAGGGGGGATGGGGATTAAACGCCTTGCTTTAAGCTGGCTTCAATAAAAGCGTCAAGATCACCATCTAATACTTTTTGGGTATTAGAGATCTCAACATTGGTTCGTAAGTCTTTAATACGGCTTTGATCTAAAACATAGGAGCGAATCTGATGGCCCCAGCCCACATCTGTTTTGCTGGCCTCGAGTTTGTCCTGCTCAACGCGACGCTTTTGCATTTCATGTTCATACAAGCGTGATTTGAGCATGGTCATAGCTTCGGCGCGGTTACGGTGTTGACTCCGGTCATTCTGACACTGCACCACAATTCCAGTAGGAATATGGGTTAAACGAACTGCTGAGTCTGTTTTATTAATGTGCTGACCACCTGCGCCAGAAGCGCGATAAGTGTCGGTCCGAATATCAGCAGGATTAATGTCGATTTCAATAGAGTCATCAATCTCTGGATAGACATAGATGCTGGCAAATGAAGTATGGCGACCATTTGAGGAATCAAAAGGGGACTTGCGCACAAGTCGATGGACACCTGTTTCTGAACGAAGATGGCCGTATGCGTATTCACCATCCACTTTGATGGTGGCACTCTTAATGCCCGCTACATCACCATCGGATTCTTCTAGAATTTCTGTTTTGTAACCCTTGCGTTCGCAGTATTTCAGATACTGGCGATACAGCATACTTGCCCAGTCACAGGCTTCGGTACCACCTGCGCCAGCCTGAATATCAATGAAACAACTGCACGGGTCCATTTCATTATGGAACATACGACGAAATTCTAAATCGCCAATGATCTTGCTATAGCTCTGGACATCTTGTTCGATAGCACTGATTGTTTCAAAGTCACTCTCTTCTTTTGCCATATCAAAAAGTTCGAGAGCGCCTGTGATATTGGTATTTAAATTGGTGAGGGTGGAGACTACACCATCGAGTAGCTTTTTCTCTTTACCAAGCGCCTGTGCTTTCTTTTGATCATCCCAAATGGTAGGATCTTCAAGAATCGAGTTAACTTCGGTAAGGCGGCGTGACTTTACTTCGAAGTCAAAGATACCCCCGAAGAGCTTGCTCGCGTGTGAGCAGATCAGAGAGAGTATTAGAAATAGTGTTTAGTTGTTCAGCTTCCATGCACTTATTATAAGGGGGTTATTTAGCAGGTGACCTCAAGACTCTAAGCTTCCTCGCATGCCTCAATCATGAGTTGAACGCGGGCACGGCCCTGATAGCGATCTGTTACGAGGCGGTAGGCTAAATAAGCCTTTTCTGGCAAGGTCTGGGTGCGATTAAACCAAACCCCTGTAAACGGCTTGCTGGCAAGCATGCCCTCGCCCACGGGACGCAATTGCAAGCGTAGATGCTTCTCTTTCATCAGACTTTGTTGGGTGACTTCAAATGCGCCATAAAAAATGGGCTGAGGAAAGCCTTGCCCCCAAATTTCTTCGGCGAGGAGGTCTCCAGTTTCTGGAGTGAATTCTGATAAAGCTAAGGAGCCATCATGTATATGGCGGCGCTCTAACAATTCCTCATTGAGGAGTTCGCTAGCAACCTGTTGGAAAATAGCGTCAAACTTTTCAAAATCTGCTTTGCGAATGCTCAGACCCGCAGCCATAGCATGACCACCAAATTTCAAGATGAGATCGGGTGCGCGTTTAGATACTAAATCCAAGGCATCGCGCAGATGAAAGCCCGTTAAAGATCTGCCTGAACCTCTTAGCTCTTCGCCACTAGCGCCTTCGGCAGGTGCGAAGACAATCGCAGGACGGTTAAAGCGTTCTTTGAGGCGTGAGGCAACAATGCCGACTACGCCTTGATGCCATTCTGGATTCCAAAGACAGATGCTCGTGCGTTCAGCCATCGTTCCTGCCAATTGATCTTCAGCAAGATGCGCCAGTGCTGCTTCTTGCATGCCTGCTTCAATCACACGGCGTTCACGGTTAATGCGATCGAGTTCTTGAGCAAGCTCTAAAGCTTGCTCAGCGTTATCGCTCAGCAGCAAACGAATGCCTAAAGTCATATCCGCAAGCCGACCAGCAGCATTGAGTCGTGGACCAATGGCAAAACCCAGATCAAAAGTGTTGGCTGTTCGAGGATCTCTTCCGGCTACTTGAAATAGGGCGGCAAGTCCTGCTTGACAAGCGCCAGCCCGAATGCGTTTTAGCCCATTGGAAACCAGAATACGATTATTGTGATCGAGTTGTGCAACATCAGCTACCGTGCCAAGGGCAACTAAGTCCAAAAGGGATTCAATTTTGGGTTGCGTCTCATTAGTAAACTTTCCTCGCTGTCGCAGCTCGGCGCGTAGTGCAACCAAGAGGTAAAACATTACGCCTACACCTGCTAGGGCCTTGCTCGGAAAGCTACATCCCGGTTGGTTCGGATTGACAATCGCAGTTGCTTTGGGCAAGTGATCCCCAGGCAGGTGATGGTCGGTGATGATGACCTTCATCCCCAATGCATGCGCACGATCTACACCTGCTTCGCTAGCGATACCGTTATCCACGGTGATGAGATACGTGGGTTTTGGATTTTGTTGGGCTGCTAACTCAACAACTTCTGGTGTTAGTCCATAACCCATGGTGAAGCGATTGGGCACTAAAAATTGAATAGGGGTTTGAGGTCCGCCAAGCATCTTTAGCCCGCGCATAGCTACTGCGCACGCAGTCGCACCATCACAGTCATAGTCGGCTACAACTAACATCGATTCTTTTTTCTCCAGAATGTCAGCTAGCATCTTTGCAGTGCTGATGCAATTCTTGAGTTCCGTTGGTGAGAGGAGTTTTTTGAGATCTAGCGACAATTCATCAGGGGATTGAACGCCACGTGCCGCAAAGAGTCTTGCAAGCAGGGGGTGAAGACCAGCTTGCTCTAGCCAAGTAGCTGTTCTTTCTGAAAAAGCGCGCTGAGAAAATTGACTCATGACTGGGCAATCTCTTTCCAAGTAAGTACTTCAGCTTTGCGCCAGAATGCCCAAGATCTTTTATGTAGGTCTTTGGCTAGCAAAATACGCTCACGCTTTAGTCCTTTTGGAAAATCAATGATCAGTAGCTCATCCAGCACTTTATTTAGTAGCGCTTGTTCGAGTATTGGCCAAATCGATTGCGGTTGATTGAACCAGCCAAAACCATTGGCAAGGCCTGAAGAGGCTAATTCTGGTTGGCAGGGAATATTGAGAAATTTCGAGAGACCCTTTAAAAGTAGATGCTCTCCAAAAAAATTTGCCACTGATGTAACTGTTTGTGGCGCATGGACATCATTGAGTTTTCCAATGCCGCTAATCCAGATCGAGTTGATCGTCAGCGCACCCCTTTGCTCACGAATCTCATTGACGGAGTCAATATGCCAAAGCATCTGAATTTCATTTTGAAGTTTTCGCCAAGCTTTAGCAACGCCAACTTCATAGGAATCGCGCGGCATCCACCAATCAATATTGCGACCATGCGCTTGGTCAATGCTATGACTGGCTAGACTTACAAAGGGACCCGCAGGAATGAACCAGTCATGTACACCCTGAAACAGAAGCGGATTGTGAAAATCTTCCTCAATCAAAGGGAGGGCTACTTTCAATAATTTGGCAGACTCCTCATTGCTGAGCTCAACCTGGTTTTGATTCATTAAAACGAGATGATCTCGAGTGGCATGAAGATGGATCGGTTGGAGACAAGCAATCATGAGATTGGGGTCGATAGTAGTATTTGACTGCCCAAGAAGTAGGATGGGTGCAGCCGGCAGTTTTTCTCCCAAAAGAAAGCGTTCATGGGGTAAGCCACGTTCAGGGCTATTTCTAATGGGACGGTCAGCCTCAGGCTCCAGTACATCCTCCCCAGAGAGCATGAGGGTAAAGCGCTTAGCGAGGGTCATATTGGCATTCATTCCCCTGATTTTAGGTGGCATTTAAAGATTCCATCAGTTTGTTCGCCAGATTCACTAAACTGTAGCCATGTCGAGACTTCCCATTGAATTAGAAATTGGCTTGCGCTATACCCGTTCTAAGCGTCGGAAGACGGTGGGCAAGCGCGATGGTTTTCTATCCTTTATCTCTGGGATATCAACTGCAGGTATAGCCCTTGGGGTTGCCTCCTTGATTGTGGTCCTCTCTGTGATGAATGGTTTCCAGAAAGAGGTCCGCGATCGAATGCTTTCGGTCTTGTCGCATATTGAAATTACTGCTCCTGATGGCCTCGCTGATTGGGAGCCACTTGCGCTTAAAGTTGCTACGCAGCCCCATGTGATCGGCGTTGCCCCAATAGTAAGCTCCCAAGGCCTATTAAGTCGAGAGAGTGTGATGCGCGGTGTTTCCATTAGAGGGGTTGCACCTGAGCAGGAGGGTAGGGTCTCGGATTTACCTAAACAATTTGTTGCCGGCAATATTGAGAATCTGAAGCCTGGCAATTTTGGTGTTGTGCTAGGTGCGCAACTCGCGTCAATGGTCGGCGCTCATGTGGGTGATCGTATTAATATGATCGTCCCAGAAAGCGACCTCACGCCAGCAGGGGCGATGCCCAGAATGCGAACACTGCAGGTAGTTGGCATTGTCGATAGCGGTCACTATGAATACGATAGTACTTTAGCCATCATGCATTGGCGAGATGCCGCTGCTTTACTGCGTTTACATGATCCATCTGGTTTACGTGTCAAGATTGATGATATGCAGCGTGCTCCTGAAGTTGCAGCGCAATTATCTCAAGTTCTTCCTCAGAGCTTATGGGTTAGCGACTGGTCAAGATCAAATCGCAACTGGTTTGCTGCGGTTCAAACTGAAAAGAAGATGATGTTCATTATCTTGACTTTGATTATTGCGGTGGCGGCATTTAACCTGGTCTCAACTTTAGTGATGACCGTTAACGAAAAGCAGGCTGACATTGCTATTTTAAGAACGATGGGCGCAAGTCCAGGTTTGATCCAAAGAATCTTCTTGGTGCAAGGGCTGGCGATTGGATTGCTGGGTTCTCTGGCTGGCGTTGGCCTTGGTTTGCTTGTTGCCCTCAATATCGATGTCATTGTTCCAGCCATCGAAGCGATTTTTCGTGTCCGCTTTTTACCGCGCGATGTTTATTTTATTAGTGAGCTACCATCAGATGTCAGATTTTCAGATGTTCTGACGGTAGGTCTCATGGCATTTGGTTTGTCTGTCTTAGCTACTCTATATCCAAGTCATCGTGCCGCTAAAGTACAACCAGCGGAGGCTTTGCGTTATGAATAATGCGAACACTTTAGTGCTGAGTGCTAGAGCTTTGACAAAGACTTATGGGCAGGGTCCAGCAGCAGTTGAGGTTCTCAAGGGGGTTGATCTGGATGTTGCCCCATCTGAGAAAGTGGCGATTGTAGGCTCCTCTGGTTCGGGCAAGAGTACTTTGTTACACCTATTGGGCGGACTGGATACTCCAAGTGCTGGTTTAGTCATCCTAGATGGCGCCAATATCAATCAATTGCCTGTTGTTCAGTTGGATCAATTGCGCAACCAAAATCTTGGCTTCATTTATCAATTTCATCACCTCTTAGATGAATTCAGTGCGCAAGAGAATGTGGCCTTGCCACTGCGGATACGTGGGCTAAGTAGCGAAGAATCCATGGAGCGGGCGAGTACGATATTGAAGGCTGTTGGTTTAGCGGCAAGAGAGCTCCACACTCCAGGTGAATTATCTGGGGGAGAGCGTCAGCGGGTTGCAGTTGCACGTGCGCTGGTTGGTAATCCCACGTGTGTCTTGGCTGATGAGCCCACAGGCAATCTCGATACCGAGACGGCGGATGGTGTTTTTGATTTGATGTTGGATATCGCCCGTGAGCAGGGCACCGCTTTTGTAATTGTGACCCATGACCCGATTCGCGCTAAACGCTGTGATCGTATCTTGCATTTAGAGCGCGGAGTTTTAACAAACTTCGCCGAATGAATGATTCCCTATCTTGGGTTGATACCCATTGCCATTTAGATGCCCCAGAGTTTGAGAAAAATCTTTCTCAAGTCATACATGCTGCTGCTCAAAATGGTGTGAAGGCGATTCTTCTGCCAGCAGTGAAGGTTGCTGATAGCGATCATGTTAGAGAGTTAGCCTCGCAGTATGCCCAGCACATTCCAGGTCTGGTATATACCCTTGGGATCCATCCCTTATTTATTGCACAGGCAAAAGAATCAGACCTGACTCTTTTGCAGGAGCAGATCAAGCAATCTTTAACAGATCCCCGCTTTGTGGGTATCGGTGAGATTGGTTTAGATTATTTTGTTGAGGGCCTCGATCTAAAAAGACAAGAGTGGTTTTTTCATTCGCAACTCGATCTGGCTGAACAATATCAACTGCCCGTCATCATGCATGTACGCCGCTCGCAAGACGCCATTCTCAAGGCGATACGCCGCAGAAAGATACCGGGTGGAATAGCGCATGCATTTAATGGTAGTTTTCAACAAGCCGAGCAATTCATTGGGCTTGGGTTTAAGTTAGGCTTTGGTGGTGCTGCAACGTATCAACGCGCTTTGCAGATACGGAGACTCTTGGCAGAATTACCGCTCGATAGCATTGTTACTGAAACCGATGCGCCAGATATTCCACCGGCATGGTTGCGCGATGAGGGCATTCGGTTTAATGAGCCAGCATTGATGCCGCGTATTGCTATAGCATTAGCTCAGATTCGTGGTCTCACGAATGAAGAGTTTGCTGCTGCTGTATGGCGCAATGCCATGCATGTACTCCCCCGTTGGTCAGCGTTATTGGCCAATCATCCAATCCTTCACTTAGCCCCTTAAGAGCTTGCGTTTAGCGATAACGGCGTTTATCGCCGGGGGTTCCCTACTGCTTTTTTTGCCCCAAATTCCTGAGTATTGGCTTCAGGCTACGACCTTTCTGGTTGGAGTCTCAGCACTTCTATTGTTTATTTTTCCAAAAGTATTTTATGTGCGCGATGCTTCAATGATCATTCTTTGCGCAGCACTTGGTTTTGCTTGGAATGCACGTTATGCAGAGGATCGATTGAGCAATATTCTCCCAATAGAGTTGGAGGGTAGAGATTTAATGATGGAAGGGCGTGTAGCGGCACTGCCTCAAAGCAGTCCTGCTGGAGCAAAGTTTGCTTTTGAACCGACTAAAGTTGTATTAAATCGTAATGTACTTGAGAAATTTCCGAGGAGGATGTATCTAAGCTGGCAGCCTGCATGGAGAAATGCACAAGAAATACCAGAGCTCATTCCCGGACAGCATTGGAAGCTCAAGGTGAATCTGAAGCGTCCTTACGGCTCGCTTAATCCCTACACATTTGACTTTGAGCGTTGGGCTTTTCATCAAAACTATGGCGCTAGTGGATCGGTCAGATCTGGCAAATTACTTCTTGAAAACGATATCGGAATATCTGATTTTGAGTTAGCAATGGAATATCAGCGCTGGAAGTTACGCAAGAAAATTCAACAGTTGCTACCACAGGATGCGGCATATGTGGGCGTCATTATTGCGCTAGTGATGGGGGATCAAAATGCGATCAATCAAGATGACTGGCGAGTCTTTAATGCCACCGGAATTGGCCATCTCATTTCGATTTCCGGACTTCATGTCACGATGCTTGCAGGTGTAGGGGCAGGAATTGCTGCACGGCTCTGGCGCCGCCGTACATTACCTCTCTTTTTTCCAGTGAGTAAGGTTGCTGCTGTAGCGGGGTTCTTCACCGCATTTGTCTATGCATGGTTAGCCGGTTTTCAGATTCCAGCACAAAGAACCATGTATATGGTTGGTGTGGTGGCATTTGCGTTATGGTTTGGTCGCAATCCCCGATCCTTTGATATTTGGTGGTGGGCTTTGCTTGGCGTTTTACTGGTTGATCCTATGGCGCCTTACACACCGGGATTTTGGTTGTCTTTCGGGGCGGTAGCGGCGATATTATTTGCAATGGCTAGTTCAACTGGTTTATTGGGTATTCCAACGGGTAAAGAATTAGAAGTACATTGGACGCACAGATGTTTGCAAGCATTACGGGAGGCATGTCGCGTTCAGGCCGTTGTTACGATTGCCTTATTGCCGTTCACTCTGTTTTGGTTCTACCAAGTATCTCTGGTATCACCCTTAGCAAATGCATTTGCGATACCGCTAGTGAGTTATGTTGTCACCCCATTGGCCATAGCTGGCGCATTACTACCGCAATTCATTGGTAAATGGCTATTGCTACCTGCGCACGCAGCCATGGAGTATCTAGCGATAGTTCTGACTTGGATGGCGAATTGGCAATGGGCTGTTGTGTGGTCAAGCCAACCTGCATGGTGGGTTCTTTTGCTTTCTGGAGTTGGCATCGTCATTGCTATTCGACCGGGAAACATTCTGGAAAGTTGGCGTTCAAGAGTAATGGGATTATTGCTATGCCCTTTATTATTTTTGAAGCCCATTACCTATTCCAATCTTCAGTCTGGAGAATTTCGGGCCACTGTTTTTGATATTGGGCAGGGTACCTCGGTTCTGATTGAAACGGTATCAAAGCGATTGTTATATGACACTGGGCCTATTCAAGGCAAGAAAGATGATGCGGGTAATAGAGTAATTCTTCCTTACCTTAGGGGTCGAGGGATTAATCGCATTGATCGTATGGTGATTAGTCATAGCGACAGCGACCATGTTGGTGGGGCGGCAACACTTTTAAAAGAAATTCAATTTGATTCAATGATGGGCTCTTTACCAAGCATCAATCCCGTACTTAAAAACTTACAAACTAGGCGAGTCCCAACCTTACCCTGTCGCTTTGGCCAGCATTGGAATTGGGATGGTGTCGAGTTTCATATTTGGCATCCACATGAAAGTACTAACTTTCAACTGCAATACCCAGACAAACCTAACGAAATGAGTTGTGTTCTAGAAATCAGAAATAAAGCCTCTTCATTTTGGTTAACGGGCGATGCTGAGAAGCAAGGGGAGGCAGAGATAATGGAGCGATTGAATGTGTCAAGATTGCAGGAGCTTCAAAATAAGGAGTTAATCTTCATGGCGCCTCATCACGGAAGCAAAACTTCTTCATCCGAAACGCTTTTAAAGCGCTTGAGCCCAGACCAAGCATTTGCTCAAAATGGCTACCGAAATCGTTATGGGCACCCCCATCCCACCGTAATAGCAAGGTACCAAGCGTTGGCAATCCCGTTTTACCAATCACCAGCCACGGGTGCGCAGATATGGACTTTGATGAACAAAGCAAAGGGCACCACTAAACCATCCTTTTGGAGAGACGAACAGCGAAGGCTATGGCATCGACCTAAATAAAAAACCACTCCGAAGAGTGGTTAGTGATGCATTTTTAGTCAAATCCAAGGGAATGACTAGGCGGCAACTAGCAGGTCGTCGAGCTGCAAGTAAATCCATAAGCCACTGCCGCGCCAGAAGCTTCCACAGCCTCATCATTTACTTCAACCATTGTTACTTCTTCTAATTCGATCATTTGTACTGGCATGGTATTTCTCCAAGGTGGGTTAATAAGACTGTGAAACAGGTATTTCACCCATAATTTATAAAGTACTTTAT